>CAJLPK010000075.1 GCA_905208455.1 uncultured Bacillota bacterium | reverse complement strand
TAATTTAGCAGCCTATGTAAGGCCTTTGCTGTTGGATCATGAAAGAGCGCTAAAGGTGGTTCGGTAGTAAACAAAGTACTGGATCATTTGCGTGAAAGGAGAAAATATCTCATGACGGATCATACAAGCCTAAAAATGCACAGGGAAAAAGTGAGAGTAAGCGATAAGAAAATGCTTTGCGCGATTCTGGATATGCAGGAGACCTGCTGCGTGGCGTTACATGATAAGCCGTATCCGTACATTGTCCCGATGAATTTTGGCTATGAATGGGAGGAACAGTTAACTTTTTACTTCCACATGGCCATAGAAGGCCACCGTATTGAGCAAATCAAGCAGAACCCGCATGTAGCAGTCAGCGTATGGAGCTTTTTGGATCGAGTTGGATATGATAGCTACCGAAAGGAAACGCATGACTACCGCAGTGTCACGGCCTATGGTACAGCAGAGATCATTACGCCGGAGCAGGAGGAAGAATATATCCATGGCTTGAGTGTGCTGTGTATGCATACAGGACGGCCTGCAATCAAGGGCATTACCACAGAAATGAGAAACCGTTTATTTGTTTTGAAAATAACGGCGGATATTGTAACGGGGAAAGCACAGTATCCGATTTCTACGGTAGAGGAAGTTCCAATACCGCCCAATCATAAAAAGTAAAGCGCAAAAAGCGCACAGATCATATCTGTGCGCTTTTTTATCAACAGTAAAAATCAACTTCCCATAACGTCATCGTAATAGTCGCCATCATAATCCCAGAAACCATCGTCCAAAGAGTCATAGTCATAAGAATCCTCGTAAAGACCATCTGGCAGGAGCTCGTCATAAGTATGAGAATCCGGCTGGATCATTTGGGAAAAGAAATATCGACTTTCAAATTCTTCGTTGCTCAAGGATTCAGCATTTTGCACATTGGCAGGGAGTGCCTCCAATTCGTTTTCATAATCCACTGTAATGCCAAATTCTAACTGCATATCCTTCAGCTTCATGGATCCCGCGTTCTCCTGGCTGAGGAGCTGATTGAGCATTGAGGTTAGCTTATCATTGACGCCTACGCGCATGCCATACAGACGCACATCGTCCCGGCCAACATAATATTTGAAATCGATACATTCGGAAAGCACATTCAATATGACTTTCTGCTGTTCTGTCATTTCTACATTCGCTGATTCGGAAAAGCTGGAGATTTTAGCAAAATCCAAAGTCACATTGACTACATCACAGAACTTACCGTTTACTTCCTCGGTCCCGACAACCTTAATGGATTTGCTGAGATTTGCCAGAACTGAGAAGGCGCCGGACTGTGCCAATGCACCATCCATATCCATTAAATTTTCAAGGCCAAGATCGCCAGCCGGCAAGGTAGTCTTGATGTACCCATCTCCCTGGATATCGTTGGCATACAAAGTAGCTTGCCCCTGGTCATTTTGCACATATAGATCCACAGTAACAGGGGACAAAGACTGAAAAAGCATTGTAGAGACAAAGCTGTCTGCTGAAAAATTGAGATGAGCGCTGTCCTTATCAAAAGCAAAGGCGAGCTGTATCTCGGGAGCAACGGATACACCATCCAGGTCAAGTTCTGCGGAGAGAACGGCATCTATCTTGCTGGATTTATTCTCTCCTGTGTTTTTCATGGCTTCTTCTAATAATTTTTTCCCGTCCCTGCCGCATCCTGTAAGGATAATAGGAATTACGAGAAGAATGGATAAAAATAATCCTAGGTTCTTTTTCATTAAGCCGAAATCCTCCATATCTGAAATTACTTACATTGTATCATTATTCTTATGCATAAAAAAGAATTTCCTTGTAATGGCGCAATTTTCCAAAAAATTGCTTAAAATCGGGCGTTTAATTGACATCACATGCCCAAAATGCGATAATGGACTGAACTTTTTAGGAAAATAAGGAGCATCTGCAGCAGGATTGCCCTATACGGATGCGTTTCCGATGAAATGAGGCATGGCATTGGACGGCATAGCATTTTCTATTTTTGGCTTTGATGTATATTGGTATGGCCTGATTATTATGATGGGGATATTGGTAGGCATTGTCATTTCTACCAAGCTATCCAAAATCCGTGGTTATTCCAGCGACATGATTTTAGATTTTATTCTGCTGGCCGTACCTTTGGGTGTCATTGGAGCAAGGCTTTACTATGTTGCGTTTTCCTGGGATGAATTTGCAGGGCATTTGGATCGAATCTTTACGCTGCAGATGCAGGGTCTTGCGATTTACGGTGCCGTTATAGGGGGGATCATCGCTGCCTTGATTATGGCCAAATGGAGAAAGATGTCTTTTTGGGATCTTTTGGATTGCGCAGCGCCTTCCTTAATTTTGGCACAAGCGATGGGAAGATGGGGAAACTTTTTTAATCAGGAACTCTATGGCGGCGTGCTAACGTCTGTATCTGGCCAGGTTTCCGGTCAACTGGCTTTATTTCCGCCGGCTGTCAATATCAACGGAGAATGGCATTTGGCGCTGTTTTTAATCGAATCTATTTGGAATTTAATCGTATTTGGGATTTTGCTGCTGTATTGGAAAAAGCGGCCCTTAGAGCGTGGATCCGTCTTTTGGTTATATTGCGGCCTATACGCATCGGCGCGCGCCATCTTGGAGGGGATGCGTATTTCAGAATTCTCGTTGATGATTTTTGGTACCATTCGTGTTTCTCAGGTCGCTAGTGTAATCATTGCTATTTTTGCCTGGATCATGTTTTATCGTGTGCGTAAGAAAAAAGGATACGGAGGACCGGGCGTACCGGAGCGTTATCAATTAAAGCCACAAGAGAAAGAACCTGCACAGGAGGCCTAATCAATATGTCAGAACGCAATCTTACTATGATGACAGATCTTTATCAGCTTACGATGATGCATGGGCATTTTATGAGGCATGCAGAGGAGGAAGCGGTATTCGATTTGTTTTTCCGGGAACCTACGGGAAACAGCAGCTATGCAATTGTAGCAGGACTTGAACAGGCGATTGAATATATCAGGGGGTTGAGGTTTACAGAAGAGGATATTGCATATCTGGATAGCCTGCACCTTTTTTCACAGGAATTTTTAGCATATCTAAGGAACTTTTCTTTTACAGGGGATCTGTATGCGATTCCAGAGGGAACGCCGGTATTCCCCGGAGAGCCTTTGATCCGTGTTAAAGCGCCCATTATCCAAGCACAGCTGGTGGAAACGGCGCTGCTGACAATCGTAAACCACCAAACCCTGATTGCCACCAAAGCCAATCGCGTCTGCTATGCAGCCGGGGAAAAGGGTACGGTCATGGAGTTTGGCTTGCGGAGGGCACAAGGGCCGGATGCCGGCATTTATGGAGCCAGAGCGGCGATGATCGGCGGCTGCGTAGGAACCTCTAACGTCCTGACTGGCAAAATGTTTGATATTCCTGTTTTGGGTACACACGGCCATAGCTGGGTCATGAGCTTCGATTCAGAGCTGGAGGCATTCCGCGCCTATGCAGATACGTATCCGGATGCTTGTTTATTGCTGGTGGATACATACGATACCATTCGCCAAGGAATTCCGAATGCTATCACGGTTTTCAAAGAATTGAGGGCCAAGGGACACAAACCGCTGGGCATTCGCATTGATTCCGGCGACCTGGCCTATTTGTCCAAAAAAGCTAGGGCTATGCTGGATGAGGCAGGATTTCCAGACACAACGATTACAGCGTCCTCTGATTTGGACGAGGAAGTTATTTTTGATTTGCGGGCGCAAGGAGCAAAAATTGATACCTGGGGCGTAGGCACACGATTGATTACAAGCCAAAATGCGCCGTCTCTGGGTGGCGTGTATAAATTATCTGCGCTGGAAAAAGACGGGGAAATGATCCCCAAAATCAAACTTTCGGAAAACAAGGGGAAGATTACAAACCCCGGCTATAAAAAGGTTCTCCGAATTTATGATAAAGCAAAGCATAAAGCCTTGGCGGATTTAATCTGCCTAGATTCGGAACAATATGATGAGACAAAACCGCTTACTATTTTTGATCCTGTGGATACCTGGAAAAAGCTGCGTTTAACGAACTACACGCTGAGAGAATTGCTGGTGCCTGTTTTTGTGCGGGGCAAACAGGTATATCATTCCCCTTGCCTGCAGGATATTTGTGCCTATGCGAAGCAAGAAATGGATACGCTTTGGGAAGAGTATAAGCGCTTGACAAAGCCGCATTTATACAAGGTGGACTTGTCCGAGCAGCTCTATGCATTGAAACAGACCCTAATCGAGGCGCACACCTTATCTCAGCAGTCATGAGAAAGTAGGAGATCATAAGATGCACCATTGCTTTAGAAAGCAGCTATTTGGATATAAAAAGAGCCAGGTTGACGAATACATTGTGTCTCTGGAAAAAAAGCTGGACGAGGTTGGGGATCAATACGAACAAAGGATTGCAGAGATCGTAGAGGAAAATGTGCGTACCTCGGTAGAGTTAAAAGTCGCACGCGCCGGATACCAGGATGCGGCAGAGATGATGTATTCGGCCCAGAGCCGGATCCGTGATTTAGAGAAGTTGTTGTATGAGGAACGGGAACGAGTAGGGAAATTGGAAGAGACTCTGGCGGAAAAAAATGAGAAATCGCAGCTAGAGATGGAAAAGGCGCTGGAGGAAATGAAGGATCGCTTGTCCTCTTTGTCACAGGCTACCGGAACGATGAATCAGGTGCTGGGCGACATGGGACGCGTAACTACTTATTATGAAGATGGCACTTGCTTTGAGGATGCTGGCTTTGAGCCGCCGGAAGGAATTGAGGCCAAGGCACTGGATGAGGATTCTGCCAGGGGATTGATGCAGCGCATCTATCAGATCCGAAAAAAAGCGGCGGAGAGCCAAGAGAATCCACCGGAGGAAAAAAAGCCGGAAGAATAAGAGGGCGCATTCTCCTGTCCAGCAGGGAAAATCGAAAAGGATGAAAATAGAAACAGCATAGCCTTTGCTATGCTGTTTCTATTCATCTAAACGCTGATTTACGGTTTACCGTTAAAGCGCAGTGCCCGTCCTAGGCACAAAAAAGGCAGATATATCTATCTTCTCTAAAGTCAGTAACTGGATCTTTTTATCGATCCCCCCTGCATACCCCGTTAAACTGCCATTGCTGCCCACAACCCTATGGCAAGGAACAATCAATGAAATCGGGTTATGGCCTACTGCGCCGCCTACAGCCTGCGCAGACATATTGCTTCCTTTTTGGGCTGCGATTTGAGCGGCGATTTCACCATAGGTCATCGTATGCCCGTAGGGAATGGTAAGAAGTATCTTCCAGACTGCTTTGCGAAACGGCGTTCCATCCATAGACAGCGGAGGCGTAAAATGAGGGATTTTTCTACTAAAATAGATATCGAGCCAATGTCTGGTTTGTTGAAAAATGGGCAGATCCTTTTCCGTAGGCTGCGCCGGAAGGGTAGCGGCAAAATATTTTTGCCCGTCGAACCATAGCCCTGTAATCTCTGTCCCATTGCTAGCCATCGTAATATGGCCCAACGGAGCATGATAATGATAAATATAGACCACAGGAACACCTCCAAATCTTTGAACTGCTGTTTAATATCACAATAGTTTTTTTGATATAAAAACACATTAAAAGGCTTTGCGGTCAAAAGAAATTATGAAAAGGCAGCAGAGAAATGCCCCGCTGCCGATAAGCCGACTTGACGTTTACTCGCCGCTTTCAAGCTGATAATGCTCTGTTACCACACCGCCGGTGGATAAGATTTCACGGGCGAAATCATCCGGATAAGGATGCTGGTAAACCACCCGGACAATGCCGGCATTGACAATCATTTTGGAGCAGATGACGCAAGGCTGATGGGTACAATATAAAGTAGCTCCCTCTATGGCTATCCCCATTTTGGCTGCCTGAATGATGGCGTTTTGCTCTGCGTGGATAGCATAGCATAGCTCATGCCGTGTACCAGAGGGAATGTTTAGCTTTCTGCGCAAACATTCGCCTTTTTCCACACAGCTAAGCGTGTTGGCGGGCGCGCCATTGTATCCAGTGGTCAACACACGCTTATTTTTTACGATGACTGCTCCAATTTTGCGATTTTCTTGGAAACAGCTGGACCATTGGGCTACCAAATTTACCATCTCGATAAACCGATGATCCCATTTATCAAACTTAGCCATGGTTTTCATCTCCTTTGTTTCTTTCTATATTGACTGATTTTTGGCATTCTGGCAAGAGAAATTTGCAAACGGATGAAAACCGAAGAAAACCAGCGTATGAAGCAGGAAAAATCTGGTTATTGTATATAGGGCAGATAAAAACAGATATTTCGATGAAAAAAAAGTAAAAAAAGACTTGATATTTTGCTTGGAGTTGACTATATTATAAATGTGTTAGCACTCGTAATAAATGAGTGCTAACAGAAAAAACATGTGAATCAATAATTTTTATAGGAGGCAGACCAAAATGAAAGTAACACCGTTGGCAGACATGGTATTGTTGAAGCCCATTGAGCAGGAGAAGGTTTCCACGGGCGGAATCATCATTCCTGACACGGCCAAAGAAAAACCCATGATGGCGGAGGTTGTTTCCGTAGGTCCTGGCGGCATGGTAGACGGCAAAGAAATCGTAATGTGCCTGACAGCTGGCCAGAAGGTCATTTATCGCCGCTATGCCGGTACCGATTTGAAATTGGATGGCGGAGATTTCGTATTGACTCGTCAAAGCGATATCATCGCTGTTGTGGAAGACTAAGGAGGTAAACAACAATGGCAAAGCAATTCAAATATGGAGAAGAAGCGAGAAGAGCTCTGGAGCGCGGCGTCAATACGCTGGCAGATACCGTAAAGATTACGGTAGGCCCCAAGGGACGCAATGTGGTATTGGAACGCAAATACGGCGCGCCGCTGATTACCAATGACGGTGTAACGATTGCCAAAGAGATCGAAGTAGAAGACCCGTTTGAAAATATGGGCGCGCAGCTTGTGCGCGAAGTGGCGACCAAGACCAACGATGTGGCGGGCGACGGGACCACGACGGCTACGATTTTGGCCCAGGCCATGGTTCGCGAAGGCCTGAAGAACGTAGCGGCCGGCGCGAATCCGATGATGGTGAAATACGGCATTGAAAAGGCTGTGGATATTTGTGTGGATGAGTTGAAAGCCATCAGCAAGCCCATCCAAGGCAAGCAGAGCATTGCACAGGTTGCTTCTATCTCTGCGGCCGATGATAAAATCGGCGAGCTGATCAGCGAAGCGATGGAAAAAGTGGGCAATGACGGCGTCATTACCGTAGAAGAAAGCAAGACGATGAAAACCGAACTGAATGTGGTAGAGGGCATGCAGTTTGACCGCGGCTATGCTTCCGCTTACATGGTAACGGATACGGATAAAATGGAAGCAGTGGTGGATAATGCGCTTCTGCTGATTACAGACAAGAAAATTACCATGATCCAGGATCTTCTGCCGATTTTGGAGAAGGTTGTGCAGGCAGGCCGCAAGCTGGTCATCATTTCGGATGATATTGAAGGCGAAGCGCTGGCGACTCTAATTGTAAACAAAATGCGCGGCACACTGAACGCTGTTGCGGTAAAAGCGCCGGGCTTTGGCGATCGCCGGAAGGCCATGTTGCAGGATATTGCGATTTTGACTGGTGCAACAGTGATTTCCGAAGAGCTTGGCATGGATCTCAAGGAGACCACAATGGATATGCTGGGCACTGCACGCCAGGTCATTGTGGATAAGGACAGTACCACGATTGTAGAGGGTGCTGGCAGCACGGAAGAGATCAAGAGCCGAATCAACGCAATCAAAGCGCAGATCGAAGAAACGACCTCGGATTATGACCGCGAAAAGCTGCAGGAGCGTCTGGCAAAGCTGGCCGGTGGCGTTGCGGTCATTCAGGTTGGCGCTGCCACTGAAGTGGAAATGAAAGAAAGCAAGATGCGCATTGAAGACGCGTTGGCAGCAACGAGAGCGGCCGTTGAAGAAGGCATGGTACCTGGCGGCGGCACAGAATTGTTGGCTTCGGTAAAAGCGATTCGCTCTGCGGCGGAGAAAGAAGAAGGCGATATGAAAACCGGTATGATGCTGGTGGCGCGTGCTCTGGAAGAGCCAATTCGCCAGATTGCAAAGAATGCTGGGGTAGAGGGATCTGTCGTCATTGAAAATATCCAGCGCGAAGGGACAGTAGGCTATGGCTATGACGCCCTGCACGATGAATATTGTGATGTTATGGACCGCGGTATTGTCAACCCGACAAAGGTATCCCGTTCTGCCGTACAGAATGCGGCCTCTGTGGCTTCGATGCTGCTGACGACCGAAAGCCTGGTTTGCGATATTCCTGTTAAGGAAGCGGCGCCGGCGCCGGGTGCTGATATGGG
>CAJLPK010000074.1 GCA_905208455.1 uncultured Bacillota bacterium | reverse complement strand
GTGCGAGCTTTGTCTGCGGGGTTACCATCAACGTGGCCGGCGGCAAGACCAGGGGCTAATTCAATAAACAAAAAGAGACAAGCGCAAGCTTGTCTTTTTTTTATAGAAGTAAATGCCGCATCGGCGTATAAAGGATGCCATTTCGCATGGCCTGCGGCCCGGTATCCTCAAACCCACAGCCACGGTAAAATCCTAGTGCGTAGGGCGCGGCATGTACGCTAAGGCTGGCACGCCATGCTTTTTTCGCCAAAAACAGCGCATACCGTATCAAGGCCTTTCCAATCCCTTGCCCTTGGCAGTCGCCCTCTACAAACAACAGGCTGATATGGGAAAAACCATGCAGGCCCAGAACACCGACCATCTGCGATTCCCGGTACGCAGCATAGAATTGCAGGCGCCCCGTTCTGCACAGAGGGCCAATATGATCTGGGTGAAGGTATGCATGAAAAGCGCCGATCCCTTCAGAAGGAAAGGAGGGGGCGTTGTATTGGCAAAAGACGTTCCAGCATAACGAAAGGGCTTCCGGCAGCCTATCCGGCGTTACAGGGCGAATCTCCATTGTTTTCTCCTAAAAACGAAACGGTATCACAGAATACTCATTATAGCATATATGCCGGAGGTGGAAAGAAGAAAAATAACAGCCGGTTGAAAATCAGGCTTGCCTAAGCTTTTTGAAACCCTTTGCCAAAAATTTCGTTGGTATTGCAGACAATGACAAAGCTCTCCGGGTCGATGCTCTTGACATATCTGCGCACGTCGTCGGCCTGAGTACGGTTTAGGGCCGTTAATACCACCGATACGCTCTCTTGGGTATAGGCGCCGTGTGCTTGCCATGTGGTGGCGCTTCGCTTGAGTTCCTTTGTGATATACTGGCAGGCCTCCTCCGGATGGGAGGTGATGATGGAAAGGCTTTTTCGCCTTGTCAGATTTTCCGTTACATAGTCGATGACCAGGGAATTGAGGAAAACACCGAGCAGGGAAAACAAGCCCGTCTCTATATCAAAGAGAAATAGGGCGGCAAAGGCGATGAAAAAATCAATGCACATCATGGATTTGCCAATATCCAGCGAGGTAAACTTTCTAAGCAGCATGGCGGCAATATCCGTACCGCCGGTACTGGCATTTTGGTGAAACAGTATAGCGGTTCCAATGGCAGGCAGGCATACAGAAAAAATCAGCTCCAGCAGGCGCTGGTCCGTGATGGGCGCAGAAAGAGGGAAAATCCATTCCATGCCTTGGATGGAAAGGGAAAAGAGCAATGTGCAGTATACTGTCCGCGCACCGAAGTCCGAGCTGATGAAGAAAAAGCCGACAAGAAGAAACAGTATGTTGATGACGGCGACCCAAAAAGACGGCGATACCAGAGGCAAGACCTGCCCCAGCAGAATGGAGAGGCCGCTGACGCCGCCGGTGGAAAAATCATTGGGAAACTTAAAAAAATAAACGCCGACAGCCACCAGAAGAGTGCCTAGGGTGAGAAAAAAGAAGTCCTTAAAGGTGAGCGGGATCCGTTTCATGTGAGCCTCCTGACTGTGCCAGCTTTGCAGCAAGCGACTCTAAGGCCTGGTGAAGCTCCTGCTGGCCCATGAGCGCCTCCTCCAATTTATGATGCAAATCCTCTATGATGAATTCTGTTTTCAGATTTACCTGAAAATCATTCTCTGCCCGAAGCCGGTCCTTTTCCCCCTGGCGATTTTGACTCATCATCAAAATGGGGGCTTGCAGGGCGGACAGGCAAGATAGCACGAGGTTGAGCAAAATATAGGGATAAGGGTCAAACGCGCGGGATGCCATGATGGCGTTAAAGACCATCCATCCCAGCAGCAGTACGATAAAAGCCAGCAGAAAAAGCCAGCTTCCGGCAAACGAAGCCAATTTATCCGCAGCGCGCTGGCCAAAAGTTTCGGCCTCTGTGGCGGGGTCCTGAGATACCTTTTCATGCAAAACACGATGGACAAGCGCATCATCATGCAGATCATCCCTTACATCCTTTAGGATACTCTGAACGACACGCTGTTTTTGCCAATCACGGCCAACCAATTTTTTTCTCATAGGGGCGCTCCTGTTGCTTTTTTTACAGTTTGCCCAACGAAGGAAAAACCTTGCATGGCCGCATGTTTTCAAAGAGCATAATGAAAAAAGGGCTTGGAATCAAGCCCTTTTGCAGCATTGCCGAAGTATCGACATCTATTTGTCAAAATATTTGATGAGCGCCTGCGTGCCGAGATCGCCAAGCCCCTGGTCGTTCAGCGATTGGTACATATCATGTACCTCCTGCAAGACAGGCATTTTCAGCCCTACCTCTCCGGCCTCTTCAATGGCGATGTTCATATCCTTGATGTAATGCTTGATGAAAAAGCCGGGATCGAAATCGCCTTTGAGCATCCGCGGCGCCATATTGCTCATCTGCCAGGAGCCGGCGGCGCCTTGGCTGATGGAATCCAGCATGGTCTGCAGATCCAAGCCTACCTTTTTGGCATAGGTCATCGCTTCGCATACGCTTGCGATGACGCCGCCTAAGGCGATCTGGTTGGCCATTTTTGTATGCTGGCCGGTCCCCGCCTTGCCTTCATACAGAATGGTCGTGCCCATTGCCTGGAAAATGGGAAGGCATTGCTCATACGTTTCTTTCTCTCCGCCTACCATGATAGACAGCGTACCGTTTTTTGCGCCCACATCCCCGCCGGACACAGGGGCATCCAGCGCTTTTAAGCCTTTTTCCTTGGCCGCCTTCTCAATTTTTACAGACAGCTGCGGGCTTGTCGTCGTCATATCGATGAGCACGCAGCCTTGGCTGGCATTGGCCAAAATCGCATCCTGTCCGAAGTAGACTTCCTCCACATCCTTTGGATAGCCTACCATAGTAATCACGGCATCGCGGCCTGCTGCGCAGTCAGCAATGGCATCGCACCAAAGCGCGCCGTCAGCCAAAACATCCTCGACCTTTGCTTTTGTGCGCGCATAGATGGATACCTCAAAGCCATGCTTCATTAAATTGCGCACCATGGATTTGCCCATAACGCCTACGCCGATAAATCCGATTTTTTTCATCTTTTCAACGCTCCTTTAGCCAGTATTTCGCTATGCCTACTATACCGCATTTTGCATAGGAAGGAAAGAGAAAAGGCAGGCGCTGCCGGCCTGCCTTCCAGGGATCTGTTATGCTAGGATACGCCCCATCAAAACGCCCATGCTGGAGGCCATCATGAGCCCCCGCGTCCATCCGCTGGAATCCCCTAAGCAATGCAGCCCCTTGATGTTGGTATGGAAGCTGTCATCCATCTGGATGCGGTTGGAATAGAATTTGATTTCCGGCGCATATAGCAGCGTTTCGCTGCTGGCAAAGCCCGGTACGATTTTATCAAATGCTTGGATAAAGCTGATAATATTCATCATAGTGCGGTAAGGAAGGGCGCTGGTGATATCGCCTGCCACTGCGTCCGGCATGGTGGGGCGCACGTTGCTGCGCTCCAGCTCCTCCGGCCAGGTACGCTTCCCGTTCAAAATATCACCGAAACGCTGTACCAGGATATGGCCGTTGGCCAGCATATTCACCAATTCGCCGACCCGTTTGGCGTAGGCAATGGGCTGGTTAAACGGCGTGCTGAAATTATGCGAGCACAGGATGGCGACGTTGGTGTTATCGCTTTTCAATTTTTTATAGGAATGGCCATTGACCACAGCGAGGTTGTTGTCATAATTTTCCTGAGCCACAAAACCGCCTGGGTTTTGGCAAAAGGTGCGCACTTTGTTTTCAAACGGCGGCGGATAACCGATGAGCTTGGATTCATAGAGCACGTTGTTGACTTCCTCCATGACCTCGTTGCGCACCTCTACACGTACACCGATGTCCACCGTGCCGGGCTGGTGGGCGATGCCGTGCTTTTCACAGACGCTTTCCAGCCAGTCTGCGCCTTTACGGCCAGCGGCAACAACGACGGTATCGGCAAAGATTTTCTGTGTCTGTTCCGGGTGGAAGGCATCGCTGATAAGCACGCCTTGGCAGGCCCCGCCCTCAATCAAAAGATCCTCGCAGGCATGGTGGAATATAATTTCCACGCCACTGGCCAATAGGTGCCGTTCAATCTTGCCATAGATCTCCTGCGCCATTTCCGTGCCCAAATGGCGGATGGGGCAGTCGACGAGCTTTAGGCCGGCGGCGATGGCATTTTTACGGATGGTCTTGATCTTTTCCGTGTCGCTGACGCCCTCTATTTTTGGGTCCGCGCCGTAGCTTAGATAAATTTTGTCGGTATAATCAATGGTTTCCTGGGCCTTGGAGGCGCCGATCAGGCGGGGCAGATCTCCGCCTACCTCATAGCTTAGCGAAAGCTTACCGTCCGAGAAGGCGCCCGCCCCGGAAAAGCCGGAGGTGATATGGCAGGAAGGCTTGCAGCTTACGCATTCTTTTGTTATGGATTTAGGACATTTCCTCTTTTCGATAGGGCTGCCTTTTTCAATGATCAGGATTTTCTTTTGGCTTTTCTTTTGGATCATTTCAATGGCAGTAAAGATCCCGGCAGGGCCTGCGCCCACGATAATCACGTCATACTTCATCTTTGACATCTCCTTTTCATTCGGACAGCAAAAAACAGCCGACATCCTCTTTATTGTGCCGGATGCAGCCAATATTATTTTCTTTGATACACTGAAAAACGGATGGATGCAAACAAAACATACATAGGGAAAGGACCGTCCCAAACGTTTGTATCTTACCAGCAAATGGCGGCAGATGCAAGATTGCTGGGATTTCTGTTCTGTTTTGCGCTATAATAACCACAATACCCAAAAGGAGGGATGAGTCTGTGGAAAAACTGTCCACGAAAAAAATCATCGCGATCCTTACCTTTGCGATTGTGCTATTTGCGGCCATGCAGCATTTAGATGTGGTGGGCAGTGCTGTCGGCACCGTGCTCGGCCTGCTTTCCCCCTTTTTGATAGGAGGCTGTATTGCCTTTATTCTCAATGTGCCTCTGCGTTTTGTAGAAGCAAACCTATTTGGGAAAGCCAAGAAGGAATGGGTGAAAAGGGCAAAACGGCCGCTGAGCCTGTTGATAACGCTGACACTGCTGCTTCTGGTGCTGTGGGCTGTCGGCAGGTTTGTTTTTCCACAGCTGGCTTACTCTTTTGGGATGCTGAAAAGCAATATCCCCCAGGGGCTGGCTAGAATACAGCAATGGGCCGCTCCCTATGCAGGGAAAGCGCCGCAGCTGGTCAATTGGATTGAGAGCCTTCAACTGGATTGGGGCAGCATTTTGGACCAAGTGTACACGTTCCTTCAGCAAGGGGCGCTTAATTTGGCGGGCGGTATCGTCAATGCTGCGGTTTCTGTGGTCAGCGGCTTGGTCAGCTTTTTCATTAGCTTTGTTTTCGCCATCTATGTATTGGCCAGGAAGGAAATTTTGTTGCGCCAGGCAAAAATGCTGCTCTATGCGAACTTGCCGGACAGACGTGCGCAGCGCATCGTTGAGGTTGGCCGGTTGACGGAACGGACGTTTGCCAGCTTTCTTTCAGGACAGTGTGTAGAGGCGCTGATTCTAGGCTGTATGTTTGTGGTCACGCTATGGCTGCTAGGGTTTCCGTATGCGCTGCTCATCGGCGTACTGGTGGCGTTTACAGCGCTGATCCCCGTTTTTGGAGCTTTTATTGGATGTATTTTCGGGGCGTTTTTTATTCTAATGGTAAACCCTGTTCAGGCGTTTTGGTTTATTGCAGTGTTTTTGCTTTTGCAGCAGCTAGAAGCAAATTTGGTGTATCCGCGCGTTGTGGGCCATTCTGTGCGCCTTCCTTCCTTATGGGTGCTGGTGGCCGTTACTTTGGGAGGCAGTACATTTGGCATTTTGGGGATGCTCGTGTTCATTCCATTGTTTGCAGTAGCCTATACATTGATTGGGCAGAATACCAAACAAAAGCTGCAAAAAAAGGCTGTGCCGGAAAAAGAACTGCAATAAAAAAGAGCCGGCCGGCTCTTTTTTATTTTTCAGTATGCGGGCGCCCCCATAGCGAAACAGCGCCTTGCTCATGCTCAGGGATATAAGAATTTTTGAGGATTACCACTGCGGAGATGAGCAGACTGCCCAACGCAAGAGCAGCAAATGGCACAAGAAACCAGCAGAAAAAAGCGAATAGACGATAGACCCAGACTGTACGCAGACGGTGGGGTTGGATGACGATAACCAACGAGAAAAACAGATACAGCCCAGCCAAGAGGATGAACAGGTTGCAAAATGGCCACAGCCCCAGCAGACAGCCAAAGCTCACAGCAATCGCCTTGCCGCTGCGCCCATGGAAAAATGGAGAAAAGGCGTGCCCAAAAACGGGAGCTGCCAGCACAACAGCAAAGAGAGGATGCTGCCAGGACAGCGCCTTGGAGGCAAACCAAAGAGGGAAGAAGCCCTTCAAAACATCACAAGACAGGCACAATAGGCCAACCCGGGGGCCTGCCAGCTTCATAGCATTGAAGGTACCGGGGTTGCGGTCGTCACTGAGCTGCGTAATATCTATATGACAGATCCACCTGGGCCATAGATAGCTGTATAAGATGCTGCCGGATAAAAACCCGGCCAAAATATAGAATAGATAGGATAAGATCACACTGCTCGCTCCTTAAGCCTGGCTTCTAGGATGATGTGCTGGCAGATCTGCTCAGCGGCGTCGTGGGGGATATGCTTGCGCTGGGCCGCCAGCATGGTGCGTTGGGCTGTTTCATCATAGGCCAAAGCGTAGGCCTGATGCAGCAAAGCATCCGGATTCTTTTCTGAGATAGACAATAGATGGCGGCGGAAAAACAGCGCGTTTTTTGTTTCGCAGCCCGGGATCGGGGCTGTATGGATCAGCGGCAGGTTCTTTACCGCGGCCTCGGTGCTGGTAAGACCGCCGGGCTTGGTAAAAATAAGGTCACAGGCATCCATGTAAAGGGGCACCTGCTTGGTAAAATCAAGGATGCTGACCTGGGGATGGCTGCCATAGCGGGTACGAAGCCGCTGCTTCATGCGCTCGTTGTTTCCGCCTAAAACGAGAATATGCTCGCCGCGCAGACAAAGCCGCAGCAGCCGGGCCAAAAGATCCTCCAGATTGCCAAACCCCATGCTGCCGCTCATCATGAGGAAGATCTGGCCTTCCTCAGGAAGGCCCAAGATGCGGCGTGCTTCCTTTTGGCTGGTATGCTGGGCAAATCCGGCAGATACCGGGATGCCGAAAGGATGCAACCGATTACGGGGCAGGCCCTTTGTCGCAAATTCCGGGATGAGGTCACGATGGGGGATGAAATATCCATGAAGCTCTGTTTCCTCCCAAAAAGGAATACAGGTATAGTCTGTGGCAACGGCATAGCAGCGGGCGGCAAGCGCATGCTTGCGCAATAAGTGCGTTAGAGCCTCTGCGGGAAATAGGTGCGGGGTGACAACGGTATCGAACCCCTTTTCGCAAATGTATCCGTGCAAAGCATCGGCATAGCTGAGATTGGCCCAATAAACCGGGGATTTGGAATACGAAGTGCTTACCAATCCGCCGGCAGCATACAGGCAGCGAAACAGGTTAGGCGCATGGGTTGCCATGTTGATATAACCGTTGGATACAAGGCGGGAAGCCTTTTCGCCTGCAAAGGAAAGCGCATCCTTCATTTCACACGGGATGCCGTGGCGCACAAAGCATTCAAACAACGCTTTGCCCGCCGAATTGTGCCCTTGTCCGGTATTGCAGGATAAAATGAGTGCTTTCAACGTATCCTCTTTCTAATCAGCGCACAAACAATGGCGCTTTTCTGTCTGTTGATAAAATTGCTTTCTCCAATGTTGGGTGAAAGCTTATTAGGTATTAAAGCACATTTCAAAGAAAATAGAAACCAGTAATTTTTTTGTAACCAGCTTGCCCATAAGCGCTGAAAATCATGCATGGGGCGCTTAAACCCACCGAAGGCCCTTGGGAAAATGATTCTTCAACTGCCCATTTGAGGCCTTACCCCATCCTAGAGGAAAACGGTCTGCGCAGACAAGGCACCAGCCTTTTCCTTGCTCATAAGGCAGCGCAGCCCCTTGCAGATATTGCATTGTCTCCGGCGCATCGGACGGCAGCGTATAAAGAGTACGCGCTTGCTCCGGCAGCAAAAAATGGGAAAGCGCATGGGCGGGTTCAAAGCGGTCTTTCAGCATACGCCCCAGGTGAAGCCCAGGACGCAGGATCTTCAGCCCGTCCAAGGAGGGCGCTTGGCCTGGTGGCTGATACAGATGATCGCCAAAGAGCAGATAAGGGCCTGCCGGGGCCTGGGCGAGGTATCGTTCTGCAAAGGCTGTATAAACACCGGGCGCTTTTTGCATCCGCCTGCCAAATGCTGTTTTCGTGCGGGCCTGGGAGGCGGAGCCGGCCTTGTGCAGCACGGCAGCAAAATGGCCCTCTCCGCGTTGACGGTGCGGCCACAGGCGGTATGTATGT
>CAJLPK010000073.1 GCA_905208455.1 uncultured Bacillota bacterium | reverse complement strand
GGGGCCAGTGCTGCCGATAGGGCCGGTGGGCCCTGTAACGCCCGTGACGCCGATACCGGTCGGGCCGGTCGCTCCAGTGGGGCCAGTGCCGCCGATAGGGCCGGTGGGCCCCGTAACGCCGGTGACGCTAACGCCGGTGGGGCCAGTCGCGCCAGTAGGGCCAGTGCCGCCGATAGGGCCGGTGGGCCCTGTAACGCCGGTGACGCTGACACCAGCCGGGCCAGTCGCGCCAGTAGGGCCGGTACTGCCGATAGGCCCCGTTGCTCCAGTAATACCGATGCCAGCCGGGCCGGTCGCTCCAGTGGGGCCGGTGTTGCCAATAGGGCCGGCAGGCCCCGTAACGCCGGTGACGCCGATACCGGTGGGGCCGGTCGCCCCAGTAGGGCCAGTGCTGCCGGTGGGGCCGGTCGGCCCTGGCGGGGGACAGAAGCAGGGCGGGGGACATCCTGGGGGGAAACAACCGAAATGCATGGCGGACTCCTTTCAAGCAAACTGTTGTCATATGATATGCTGAAGTAGGAGAAACTGACACAATCAATACATGGGACGGACAAAAACCGACAAACCGCTGTGATATACTAAGCAAACACAGAAGAAGGACGGAGGGCAAAGCGATGACGCATGAGCCGTATTTGATTGAGCACCCGCTGGCGGATACGCTGGTATTGCTGATCCATGGCATCACGGGCAGCCCGCACCAGTTTGATGCGTTGGCGCAGCGGCTGTATGCAGAGGGCAATTCTGTGCAGTCTCTTTTGCTGCCGGGCCATGGAGGCACAGCCAAGGCATTTGCACAGTCCGGCCGCCTGCAATGGGAACAATCTGTAAACACAGCGGTGCGGCATGCGTTGCTGCGCTATAAAAACGTAATGCTGACAGGGCATTCCATGGGATGCCTGCTGGCGATCAACGCATACCATACGCTGTCGGAAAAAAGCAGGATCCGCGGGCTGGTGCTGCTGGCGCCGCCGCTGCGCATCCATCTGACAAGCGGATGTATTTGGCAAAACCTGAAGGCTGCTATGGGCCGCCGGCCGGAGCATAGCGCCGGGCAAGCGTGCAGCAGCGTGGAAAAAGGCAGGCCGCTGGGGTATGTGCGCTGGCTGCCGCGTTATATGGATGTGCTGAAAATGGCGGGCAAGGCCAGGCGGCAGATAGAGGGGTTGAATGTGCCGATACTCGCAGTGCATTCCGGGGGCGATGAGATCGTAAGCGCAAAGAGCGTGCAGGAGCTGCAGCGCCGCCAGCCCCAAACGCAGGCATTGCTTTTGCCAAACTCCACGCATTTTCTGTATGCGGAAGAGGAGGCCCGTCTGCTGCATGAGCAGGTAGCAGGCTTTGTCCGCCGCTGTACGGTGAAAACGGAGGCTTGACAATGGGCAGCGGGTTTGCTATGGTATAAAAAACGAGAAGAAAACCGATGAGGCAGAAGAGTAGGCAGAGACAGCGCAGCAAAAGAGAGCCGCCGGCGGTGGGATGGCGGTGCCGGGCGCTTTGCTGAATGGGCTGCTAAGGGCGGTGCGAACGGCCGGATGGCTGAGTAGCATACGACGGGCTTTTCCCCCGTTACCAAGGAAGCACGGCTGCCGGGCTGTGATAAGAGAGGGCGCTACGGCGTCAATTTGGGTGGTACCGCAGAAGCAAGAGGCTTTTGTCCCAAGAGGGGCAAGGGCTTTTTTTATTTGCCAAACACAATACACAGACAAACAGAAAGGAGCAACACACCATGAGCAAAATTCCGCACAGATTCTATTTGAGCGAAGAGGAGATGCCCAAACAGTGGTACAATCTGCGCGCCGATATGAAGCAGCTGCCGGACCCCATGCTGAATCCCCAAACGCTGGAGCCGGCCAAGGAGGAGGATCTGTATCCCGTTTTCTGTAAGGAACTGGCCAAGCAGGAGCTGGATGATACGACGCGCTATGTGGACATCCCGGAAGAGATCCAGGAGATGTACAAGATCTACCGGCCGTCGCCGCTGATCCGCGCGTATAACCTGGAAAAGGCGCTGGACACGCCGGCCAAGATCTATTATAAGTTTGAGGGCAACAATACCTCCGGCAGCCACAAGCTCAACAGCGCCATTGCCCAGGCCTACTATGCCAAGGAGCAGGGCTTAAAGAGCCTGACCACCGAAACGGGCGCAGGCCAGTGGGGCACGGCATTGGCAGAGGCATGCTCGTATTTTGGCATGGATCTGACGGTATTCATGGTCAAGGGCTCCTACGAGCAGAAGCCGTTCCGCAAGGCCATCATGCAGACGTTTGATGCCGAGGTCATCCCCAGCCCCAGCAGCACCACCGAGATAGGCCGCAAGATTCTGGCGGAAAACCCCAACACGACGGGCAGCCTGGGCTGCGCGATCTCCGAGGCGGTGGAAAAGGCGGTTACGAGCGACAGCTGCCGCTATGTGCTGGGCTCGGTGCTCAACCAGGTGGTGCTGCATCAGTCCATCATCGGGCTGGAAAGCAAAAAGGCAATGGAGATGCTGGGCGAATACCCGGACATCATCATCGGCTGTGCAGGCGGCGGCTCGAATTTGGCGGGGCTGATTGCGCCGTTTATGCAGGATAAGCTGCTGGGCAGGGCGAACCCGCGCATCGTTGCGGTGGAGCCGGCCTCCTGCCCATCGTTTACGCGCGGCAGATATGCTTATGACTACTGCGATACCGGCAAAATCACGCCGATGGCGCGCATGTATACGCTGGGCAGCGGGTTTATTCCCTCCGCCAGCCATGCCGGCGGGCTGAGATACCATGGCATGAGCCCCATCCTTTCCAAGCTGTACCACGACGGATATATGGAGGCGGTGTCGGTGGAGCAGACCAAGGTGTTTGAAGCGGCGGTCTACTTTGCCAAGAAGGAGACCATTTTGCCTGCGCCGGAATCCTCCCATGCCATCCGCGTTGCCATCGACGAAGCGCTGAAATGCAAGGAAAGCGGCGAACAAAAGACCATTTTGTTTGGCCTGACGGGCACGGGATACTTTGATATGACGGCGTATACCTCCTTCCATGAAGGGACGATGGACGACTATATCCCGACGGATGAGGAATTGCAGCGCGGCTTTGACAGCCTGCCGGACATCCCGCAGAACCGGGGCTAAGACAGCAGAAGAAAAAAGACAAAAGGGCCTCCGCAGCGGAGGCTCTTTTTGGATAAGCGGGAAACTTTTTCTCCCCATATTGACTTTTTGTTCCCGGGCGGCCTACAATGAGTCCATGAAGGATGGATTTTATGAAAAGGGGTGTATGTGAAACATGAAAACCAGGACATTGGGGCGCTGCGGGCTGATGGCCAGCGAAGTGGGGCTGGGCTGCGAGCATTTGCAGGGGCTGCCGTATGAGCAGATCAAAAGCGTGATCGACGCGGCCCTGGCCGGCGGCGTCAACATCATGGATGTATTCATGAGCGAGCCGGAGGTGCGCAGCAACATCGGCAAGGCGTTGAAGGGCCGCCGGGAGCAGGTGATTTTGCAGGGGCATATCGGCGCGGCCTGGCTCAACGGGCAGTATACCCGTACGCGCAACATCGAGCACTGCAAGACGTTTTTTGAGGATTTCATGAAACGCCTGGATACCGACTATGTGGACATCGGCATGATCCATTTTGTCGATACCGAGGAGGACTATAAGGGTGTATTTGAATCGGAGGTCATCGAATATGCCAAGCAGCTCAAGGCCGAGGGAAAGATCAAGGCCATCGGGATGAGCTCGCACAACCCCGGCATTGCGGAGCGCGCCGTGAAAACCGGGCTCATCGACGTGCTGATGTTCAGCATCAACCCGGTGTATGACTTAATGCCGGAGGGCGTGGTCATCGATGACCTGACGAACATGGACACCTACCAAAAGCGGGATTGGAGCGGCATCCACCCGGACCGCGAGCAGCTCTATAAGACCTGCGAATCCATGGGTGTAGGCATTACGGTGATGAAGAGCCTGGCGGCGGGCAATCTGCTCAAGGCGGAAACGTCGCCGTTCGGCATGGCGCTAACGCCGGTACAGTGTATCCAGTATGTCTTGACGCGCCCGGCCGTAGCCAGCGCTTTGGTGGGCTGCAAGACGCCGGAGGATGTGAAGGCCGCGCTGGCATATGAGACGGCCAGCGACGAGGAAAAGGACTATACAGAGGTGCTGAGCCATACGCCGAAATATTCGCTCAAGGGCAAGTGCATGTACTGCAACCACTGCCTGCCGTGCCCGTCCAAGATCGACATTGCGCAGGTCAACAAATACCTGGATTTGGCGCTGCTGGAGGATGCGGTGCCGGATACCGTCAAGGCGCATTACGACGGCATGGCAACCCATGCTTCGGACTGTATCGGCTGCGGCAGCTGCGAAAGGAACTGCCCGTTCTCGGTTTCCGTCATCGAGCGCATGCAGAAGGCCAAAGAGGTATTTGGGCAATAAGGCAATCAAAAAAAGGGCCTTTAAGGGGCCCTTTTTTCTGTATAATAGAGGAGAGCCGGAAGAAAGAGCTTTTTCATAAAACAGCGGAAAGGAAGATGACGATGAAGCGAGGGCTTGGCAAAGCCTCTTAAAATACAACATTTTAGGAGGCAAAACAATGATGTTTCAGAAAAAGGATATGGATACATGGGACAGGGCGGAGATATTCCGCCATTTTATCGACGAGCTCCGCTGCGTGATGAGCATGACGGTGGAATTGGATGTCACGGACTTTGTCAAAGTGCTGAGGAAAAGGGGCTGCTCCTTTTACCCTGCGATGCTGTGGGTGGTAAGCGCGGCGGTAAACCAGCGCGAAGAGCTGCGCATGGGGTACAATGCCCAGGGCGAGGCTGGCGTATGGGAGACTGTTTCGCCGTATTATGCGCATTTTCATAAGGAGGACGAGCGCTTTGTCAAGCTGGTCACGGTTTACAGCCCGTGCTTTGAGACATTTTACCGGCGGTTTTGCGAGGATAAGCGCCGCTTTGCCGCATACAGGGGGTTTGAGCAGACAGAGATCCCGCCCAATACCTTTGATGTATCCTGCCTGCCGTGGACGCATTACCGCAGCTTTGACATGCACGTATTTGATGCAGGCACTTACCTGGCGCCTGTGGTGACTTGGGGTAGGTACCTTGAAAAACAGGGGCGGCTGATGCTGCCGTTGTCGCTGAATCTGCACCACGCCGCAGGGGACGGTTATCATCTATGCCGCTTTTTTTCCGATGTGGAGACATGGATGCAGGCTTTGCGCTAAAAGAAAAACAACGCCCGTTTTTTGCGGGCGTTGTTTGTTTTGCAGATGGTTACATCGCCTGATGGAAGGTACGGCTGATGACCTCCTCTTGCTGTTCGCGGGTCAGGCGGTTGAAGTTGACCGCATAGCCGGAAACGCGGATGGTCAGCGTGGGGTACTTATCGGGATGGTCCATCGCGTCGATCAGCGTTTCACGGTTCAAAACGTTGACGTTCAGGTGGTGAGCCCCCTGCACAAAGTAGCCGTCCAAGATGGCGACGAGGTTGTTTTCCCGCTGCGCTTCGTCCTTGCCCAGGGCCTGCGGCACGATGGAGAAGGTGTTGGAAACGCCGTCCTGGCACACATCGCGGTAGGGGATTTTGGCCACGGAATTCAGCGAGGCCAGCGCGCCGTGGATGTCGCGGCCATGCATCGGGTTGGCGCCCGGCGCCAGCGGCTCGCCCGCCTTGCGGCCGTCCGGCGTGGTGCCGGTCTTTTTGCCGTACATCACGTTGCTGGTGATGGTCAGCGCGGACAGGGTATGGATGGCGTCGCGGTACAGCGGATGCTTTTTCAATTCATCCGAGAACTTGGTTACGACCTGTACGGCCAGATCGTCTGCCCGGTCGTCGTCGTTGCCGTATTTGGGGAAATCGCCCACGGTCTCGAAATCCACCGCTACGCCGTTTTCATCGCGGATGGGCTTGACCTTGGCATACTTGATGGCGGACAGGGAATCCACCGCCACGGACAGGCCGGCGATGCCAAAGGCGGTCAGGCGCTCTACATCGGTATCGTGCAGCGCCATCTGGCTGGCTTCGTAGGCGTATTTATCATGCATATAATGGATGATGTTGACGGTATCCACATACAGCTCCGCCACATATTCCAGCACCTTGTAATAGTTTTTCAGCACCTTGTCAAAATCCAGCACCTCGTCGGTGATGGGCTCGATGCCCGGCACCACAAGCTCGCCCTTCTTTTCATCCACGCCGCCGTTGATGGCGTACAGGAGAGATTTGGCGATATTGCAGCGCGCGCCGAAGAACTGCATCTGCTTGCCGACCTTCATCGCGGAGACACAGCAGGCGATGGCATAGTCGTCGCCGTAAATCGGGCGCATGACGTCATCGTTTTCATACTGGATGGAATCGGTGGCAATGGAGATCTTCGCGCAGTACTGCTTGAACGCCTCCGGCAGGTGCTCGCTCCACAAGACGGTGAGGTTGGGCTCCGGCGCTGTGCCGAGGTTGATGAGGGTGTGCAGGTAGCGGAAGGAGTTTTTCGTGACAAGCGATTTGCCGTTGATGCCGATGCCGCCGATGGATTCGGTGACCCAGGTGGGGTCGCCGCCGAAGAGCTCGTTGTACTCCGGCGTGCGCAGATGGCGCACCAGGCGCAGCTTGATGATGAACTGGTCGACCAATTCCTGCGCTTCCGCTTCGGTGATGCGCCCGTTGTCCAAATCGCGCTGCACATAGATGTCCAAAAACGTAGAGGTGCGGCCGAGGCTGGTGGCGGCGCCGTTGTTTTCCTTGATGCCGGCCAGATATGCAAAGTAGACGGCTTGGAAGGCCTCCCGGGCGCTGCCGGCGGGCTGGGAAAGGTCCACGCCGTATTTTTGGGCCATGGACTTGATTTCGCCCAGGGCGCGGATCTGCATGGAGACCTCTTCGCGGGCGCGGATGCGGTTCTCGGTCATCGGGCCGTCCAGCGCATCCAAATCCTTTTTCTTTTCCGCCACGAGCCGGTCTATGCCATACAGCGCTACGCGGCGGTAATCGCCGATGATGCGCCCGCGGCCGTAAGCGTCCGGCAGGCCGGTCAAAAGCCCGGCGTGGCGCGCTACGCGGGTGCGCTTGGGATAGGCGTCGAACACGCCTTCATTGTGCGTTTTGCGGTATTCGGAAAAATGGGCTTCAATGGTGGGGTCCAACTGATAGCCGTATTGCTCCAGCGAGCTTTTGGCCATGCGCATGCCACCGTAAAGGTTTACGATGCGCTTGAGCGGCGCGTCGGTCTGCAGGCCGACGATGACCTCGTTTTCCTTATCGATATAGCCGGGGGCAAAGTTGTCAATGCCGGAGATGATCTTGGTTTCGACATCCAGCACGCCGCCGTTTTTCATCTCCTGGCGCAAGAGATCCTCGCAACGGCCCCATACCTTTTGGGTCTTTTCGGTGGGCGGCTGCAAAAAGGAATCGTCGCCGGTATACTGCGTGTAGTTCTTCTGGATAAAGTTGCGGACGTTGATTTCATCCTGCCATACGCCGGATGCAAATCCTTTCCATTGTTCCATGGTATTTACCTCCTTTAGACTGGGGGAAATTGGGGAAAAAACTCTTCTTGCAGCTGCGCGGCCTTCTCCTGATCCATCGCCGGAACACCGGAGAGGGAATAGGGCAGCTGCATGGTCTCATATTTGTGTACGCCCAGCAGATGATAGGGCAAAAGCTCTACCCTTTGCACATGGTGCAAAGAATCGACAAAGCGCTTTAGCTGGGCCAGATGCGCGCGGCTGTCCGTGAGCCCCGGCACCAGGACATGGCGGATCCACAACGGAACGCCAAGGCGCTGGGCCTCGGCCAGAAAGGCCTGGGTCTCGGCCATAGGCCGGCCTGTCATATCCAGATAGCCGCTCTCTGTGATGTGCTTTACATCATAGAGAATCAGATCGGTATGGCGCAGGATCTCGGTATAGTCTCCCAAGCCTGCGCCGGCTGTATCCAGACAGGTATGGATCTGTTCCTGCTTTAACAGCCGCAGCATTTCCAGCAGGAACGCCGGCTGCAAAAGCGGCTCGCCGCCGGAAAAGGTGACTCCGCCGCCGCTGCGCGCAAAATAGGGTTTGAAACGGCGGATCTTCTGCATGAGCGCTTCCGGCGACATCTCTTCGCCGCCGGAAAGCTGCCAGGTATCCGGGTTATGGCAAAACCGGCACCTGAGACGGCATCCCTGCAAAAAGACGACGGTACGGATGCCGGGGCCGTCTACCAGGCCCATGGATTCGATGGAATGTACAGCGCCTTTCATAGCACGCCTCCTTTTGCGGGAAAATAGAAAAAGCCGCACCTCTAGGCATAGTGTGCCCAGACGGTCGGCCCCTACAAGATCATACTCCATGTGGTGTCCTCCACAAACTCCGTCAGTCATACGATCCATGTTTAACATACACAATCGGCTATGGCTTGTCAAGCGAAAAAAAGAAAAAGTTTGGCGGTTTTTTATCGGAGGGCGCCGGCGGCAGGGCTTTAGAGGAAATCAGGGCGCGGACAAAAGAAGGCC
>CAJLPK010000072.1 GCA_905208455.1 uncultured Bacillota bacterium | reverse complement strand
GCTGGCGATCCGTTACCCGCGCAGCCCTCTGCCGGTAAAGGAGGAAGAGCTGGATGCAACGCCACTGTTTAGCTGGACGGTACGGGAAATTCGGCCTGTGACGCTGGTAGCGACGGGGAAGATGTGGGCGCTGGCTTGCGAGACGGCGCGCACTTTGCAGGCGCGTGGGTTGGAGGCAGGCTTAGTGCATGCGGGCTGCCTAAAGCCGATGGATGAAAAGGCGGTAGAGCAGTTGGCGCAGGGGTGTTCGCTGCTGGTTACGCTGGAGGATGGCGCTGTAAAGGGCGGCTTTGGCGCTGCGCTGGCCCAGGCAGTCTCGGAGAAGGCGAAGATCCGGACCCTGCCTTTGGGCATGCCGGATGCCTTTGTGCCGCAGGGTACGGTGGAGGAGCTTTGGCAGATGCTGGGGCTGACGCCACAGGATATCGCACAGCGCATTGTACAGGAGATAGAGAAATGAAGCAGGGAAAGATCCGTTTAGACGCTGCATTGGTAGAGCGCGGGCTTTGCCAGACACGTACCAATGCGCAGGCTCTGATCATGGCAGGAGAGGTGCGCGTCAACGGGCAGCCGGTGCTCAAGGCGTCGCACCAGATAAAGCCGGAGGATAGACTGACGCTGAAAGAGAAGCTGAAATACGTCAGCCGCGGCGGGCTAAAGCTGGAAAAAGCGCTGCGCGTATTTCCCATAGATGTGCAGGGGGCTGTTTGTGTGGATGTAGGCGCCTCCACAGGCGGCTTTACCGACTGCCTATTGCAAAACGGTGCCGGACATGTATACGCTGTGGACGTAGGGCATGGGCAAATGGCCTATTCCCTCCGAAACGATGAGCGTGTAACGTGTATGGAAAAATACAATGCCAGATATATGAAGGCGGAGGACATCGAGCCGGTGGATTTTGCGTGTACCGACGTTTCCTTTATCTCTCTGGAGCTGATTTTGCCGCCGATCTACCGCTGCATGAAGGAGGGGGCAGAGGCAGTGGCATTGATAAAACCGCAATTTGAGGCGGGACGCGGGCAGATCGGAAAAGGCGGCGTGGTACGGGATGCGAAGGTTCACGAACAGGTTTGCCGTAAAATCCTTTGCTTTGCGCAGAGCCTTGGGTTTTCTGTTAAAGGGCTGGAGGAATCTCCCATTATGGGCCCTAAGGGAAACAGGGAGTTTTTATTGTATTTGCACAAAGGCGGAGAGCCGCTGTCGGATGCTGCGGTACAGGCGCTGGCCCTGATGGCCGTGCAGGCAGGGCGGTAAGGAAAAACTTGTATAAACATTACTTTTGCTTGTTTTTTATGCAGGGAATTTGTATAATAACAGGCGATAGGAGGCGTTAGGATGCAGGCGGTGTATGTCATTGCCAACAGGCATAAGGATCAAGGCCTAACATGTGCCCGTGAAATGGTACAGCGTTTGCACGAGCGAAGGGTACAGGTGTATGCGCCGGACGAAATTGCAGGGGAGTTGGGCGTACAGACAGCATCGTTTTCCAAAGAGGAAGGCTGCGAAGCGGCGTTCGTGCTGGGCGGAGACGGAACGATTCTGCGGGCGGTACAGCGCTTGTCTGTCCTCCAGACGCCTATGGTAGGGCTGAATCTGGGCAGCTTGGGGTTTTTAACAGAAGCCAGCCAGGGGGCTATGCCGGAAATCGTGGATAAGGTGTTGGGCCGTGCGTTTTCGGTGGAATCCAGGATGATGCTGACAGCACACATTGAGGAAAGGACAGGGCAGGTTGTCAGCAGAGAATATTATGCGCTCAATGAATTTGGCCTGTTTCGGCGTTATATGGGAGGGGTAGCCTCCGTAGTGGTTTGCTATCAGGATCAGATCGTCGGCATGTATGATTGCGACGGCGTGATGGTGGCTACGCCGACAGGGTCAACGGCGTATTCGCTGTCGGCCGGCGGGCCGGTGGTAGATCCCCAGGTACAGTGCATGCTGATTACGCCTGTATGCGCGCATTCGCTCAACGCCAGGCCGTTTGTGGTGCCGGATAATGGCGTCGTCACGCTGGCGGCGCCTACGACAAGGCAGGGCGTGATGGTGGCAGTAGACGATGCGTTTCGTATGCCGGTGATGCCGAGCCAGCATGTAGTGATCCGAAAGAGCGAGAAAAAAGCGAATTTTATCCGTTTGTCTGAGATGGATTTTTATAAACAGCTGGGGAAGAAGCTTACGCAGTGGAACCATACGAGTGCAATGGAGGAAAATCAATGAAAAACAAACGTCAAGAGATGATTTTGGAGATCATCGATTCGATGAATGTGGAAACGCAGGAGGAATTGGCGGAAATTCTCAAAGAGCGTAATTTTCCCGTTACCCAGGCTACGATTTCGCGCGACATCAAAGAGCTTCGCTTGATTAAGACCCTGTCCGATAAGGGAGTATACTGCTATACGGCGGCTGAAAAGAAGGATGTGCGCAGCCAATCCGCGATGATCCGTTTATTTTCGGATGTAGTCATCAGCATTGAAGCTACGGGCAATCTTGTTGTGATCCGTACGCTGTCCGGCTCGGCCAATGCGGCGGGAGAGGCGCTGGATACCATGCACCTAACCGAGATCTGCGGCTCCATAGCAGGGGATAATACAATTTTTATCGCAGTGCACGAGGGCGTAAACATGGCAGATTTTATCAAGAAACTAAAAAGAATGGCGAAATGATATGTTACAGCATCTATCCATCCAAAATGTAGCGCTGATCCGTTCCTTGTCTTTGACGCTGGATGAGGGGCTCAATGTGTTTTCCGGAGAGACTGGGGCCGGAAAATCCATTTTGATTGATGCTGTAAACCTTGTGCTCGGCGTGCGGGGAGACAGGGACTTGATCCAGCATGGGGCGGACAGGGCGATGGTAGAAGCGGCGTTTGTGGATGACAGGCCGGAGCTGCATGCATGCTTAGAGGAAATGGGCATTGAGCCGGATGAGGAGGTCACGCTGTCTCGTGTGCTGTATGCGACAGGGCGCAATGTCTGCCGCATCAATGGCGTTTTGGTCAACAACGCTGCCTTGCGGCAGATAGCGGAACTGCTCATTGATATTCATGGGCAGCATGAGCACCAATCCTTGCTGCGTACGGCAGAGCACATAAGCCTTTTGGATGCGTTTGGCGGAAAACAGATCGCTGCGCAGCGCGAAGAAATAGGCTCTCTGCTGGAAAAAGCAAAATCTATTCGGAAAGAAATTGAAAATGTCGGCGGGATGGGAGAGGACAGAGAACGCCGGCTGGATGTGCTTCGGTTTCAAATCAATGAAATTGAGCAGGCTGCAATCCAGGAAGAAGAGGATGAGCGGCTGAAAAAAGAGCGGCAACAACTGATGAACGGAGAAAAGATCGCAACGGCGTATGCTTATGTGCTGAATTGCCTGGCAAATGAAGACGGGCAGGGCGCCGTGACATTGCTGCGCGATGCGTCCCGGGAAATACGTTCGGTGGCGAAATGGGATGAAAAGGCGGAGCAGCTGGCAGATCAGCTGGAGGAGGCTTTTTTCGCAGCCGAGGCTGCTTCAGATGAAATTCGCCTGATGCAGGACGCTTTTGATTATGACCCGCAGCGCCTGGATCAGATCGGAGAGCGCTTGGATGAGCTGCAAACGCTAAAGCGTAAATACGGCGGTACGCTGGAGTCCGTGCAGCAAAGCCTGGCCCACGCCTATGAGCAGTTGGATGCGCTGCAAAACGCAGAGCAGACTTTGCAGCAGCTTTCCCAAACATACCAGGATACCTTGCATTTGCTGTATGCAAAGAGCAAAGCGCTGCATGCAATGCGGGAAAAAGCAGCGGCTGATTTTGAAAAGGCGGTCACGAAGGAGCTGGGCGAGCTTGGGATGCAGCGCGCCAGGTTTGCTGTTAAATTTAAGGAGCTGCCACCGGAAGAGCAAACGGATAGTATGCGGTTTACTGCACAGGGCTTGGATGAGGTGGAATTTATGCTCAGCGCCAACCCGGGCGAGCCGTTGAAGCCGCTGGCAAAGGTGGCGAGCGGCGGCGAAGCTTCGCGTATCATGCTGGCGCTCAAAAATATCGCGGCCGGCCTGGACGGCATTGACTGCCTGATTTTCGATGAAGTGGACACAGGCATCAGCGGGCGGATGGCCCAGGTAGTCGCAGAAAAAATGGCTGTGATTGCCAAAACGCGTCAGGTCATCTGCGTTACGCATTTGGCGCAGCTTGCCAGCATGGCGGATAGGCATTATCTCATTGAAAAACAAGTAAAGGGTGATGCTACACAGACGATGGTGCAGCACCTGACGCCGGCGCAGCGCACACAGGAGGTGGCCAGGCTGCTGGGGGGCGAAGGGCAGAGCGGCCATGGGCTGCTGCACGCAGAAGAGATGATCAGCGCTGCAGATGCATACAAGAAATCGCTGAAAGCATAAGCAGAGCAGCAAAGGCGGAGGTTCTCCGCCTTTTTTGTTTATTCACGGGCTTTTCGGAAATACTATCCATGATTGAAGCAGTGAGGAGAAAAACAGATGAAAAAAGGCATTCGTATTGCAGGGATGGTAGCGTCAGCATTGGTTTTTTCGTTCCAATTTTTTCTGCCGCAATGGCAGCTGGGGCTGCCGGACCGCGTATATACTACAGCAGGAGAAACAACCGTGATTCAGGCGGGGTTGCCAATCAGCGCGTCGGTTTCCGCCAACCGGGAAGGTGTAGAAGTAAATGGACAAGCGATTACCGAGGGCCAGACGGTAGATCTTTCCCAGCCAATAGAAATCGAGGCAAACAGCGCGGGGGAAACAGAGGTCGTGTTTTCCTGGGCTGGAATGACATTGAGAAAGATGACGGTGAAAAGCGAGGACAACAGAACGGTCGTGCCGGGCGGGGATGTGGTCGGCGTAGCGCTGTATACCAAGGGCGCCTTAGTCGTGGGGACAGGCGATATTACGACCGCAGAGGGAACCACGGTAAATCCCGGCAAGGAAGCCGGTATACTGCCGGGCGATATCATTTTGAGCATCGACGGAACGGAGGTACAGGATTCAGACCACCTAACAGAGCTTATCAACGGCGCACAGGAGGCATTGACGGCTGGCATTTTGCGTGAAGGGAAGGAAACAAGCGTGACCATTACACCCGCGCAGGATACGGTAGATGGGCAGTTTCGCATTGGGCTGTGGGTCAGGGACAGCACAGCAGGCATTGGAACGGTAACCTATTACGACGAAAGAAACCAAGCGTTTGCCTCCTTAGGCCATGCCATTGCAGATGCGGATACCAATACCAATCTGTTGTTAAAGGAAGGGGAAATTGTGCCGGCAGAGATTGTCGGTGTGCAAAAGGGGGAAGAGGGAACACCTGGCGAGCTGCTGGGAACTCTTGTCACAGATGCCGGAGCCTTGGGAAAAATAGAAAGCAATACAGAGTATGGGCTGTATGGCAAGAGCTACCAGGCGATTGGCTCTGAGGCCTATCCATCCGGGATACAGGTAGGATGGCAGGATGAGGTGCAGACGGGCCCGGCCCAGATCCTCTGCACCCTGGATGGGGGAGAAGCAAAAGCGTATGATTGCGAAATTGTCCGCGTAAGCCACCAGAAACGTGCCTCAGGAAAAGGGATGATTGTAAAGGTGACGGATCAGCGGCTGTTGGATCAGACAGGGGGTATCGTACAAGGCATGAGCGGCAGCCCGCTGATTCAAAACGGGAAGCTGGTGGGCGCTATCACCCATGTATTCATCAACGACCCTACACGAGGGTATGCAGTATTTATTGAATGGATGCTCCAACAATCGGATCAGGTGCAGTGATACCATTTTGAAAAAATAAATTGCTTTGATACAATAAAGGAAAGCGTATAAAGGAGAAGCAGCGTGGCAAAAGTTGAAATCGCATTATTGGATCATAATATACAGGAAGGCGGCGCACTTCAAGCGTATTTGAAGACAAAGCCAGCGATTGCATGGAAGGGCTGGTATTTGGATGTGCCCCGGATGGAAAAGGCGCTGAAGGGGAAAAGGATAGATGCTATCATCGTATCTATGCAGGATACAGAGCGCGATGCCGAGACGCTTTCAGCGTTGTCCAAGGCAATGCTGGCAGATAAATACCTTCTATATACTTCGCAGGCGGATAAAAGATGGCATGAGCAATGCCATGGGCTGCCCATTGGCTTTGTGGTATATAAGCAGACGCCGGTTGAGATATTGTATCAAAGGCTTTTGATGGTAGCCAAAGGGACGGGAACGCAGGGGATGGTGTATCAACGCCCTACAGCGATGAAAATCGCAAAGCAGGAGGTGGCGGCGGCTCTCAAACGTACCGGCGTAGCGCCTAAGCTTTGTGGGTATCGCTATCTCTGCCGGGCTGTGGAACTGGTTTTGGAGCACCCGGAGTGGATGGATAAAATGACGGAAAAGCTGTATCCGGCCATTGCCAGGGAGTATGAATCCACATCACAGCGCGTGGAGCGCTCGATGCGGTATGCGGTGGAAAACGCATTTGACTGTGGCGACCTGAAAGAAATAGAACGAGTCTTTGGATATACCGTTGATAGGGAAAAGGGGAAGCCCAGCAATAGGGAATATATCGCGCGTATGGCGGACAGCCTGCGCATTGCGCAGACATAAAACATGTGCTTATCCCATAGTCTGATGACAAAGGTGGGATGGCGGCTGTGTATGTGCGTAGACGAGGACATAGAAAAAGGGCGCAGGAAGAAATCGTCTCCATGGGCGGGTGGTATCTTCTTGTTCTTTTTATATTGCTGGTTGGGCTGGCCTGCGGATGGGCCCTTCCTTCCTGTGTGGAGGAGGGGGAACGGCAGATAATTTCGCAGCAGGCCTCTGCGCTGCTGGCACAGGCAGCCTCGCCCGACATGCCGTTGGCGGCGATGCTGTTGACTGCTGTTCTCAATGCATTGAGAACGGTGGGGCTTTTATTTGTAGGCAGCTTGTCGCCCTATTTATCGGTATGCTCCGGCATTGCCCTATGGGCAAAGGGTTTTGGCATTGGGTTCACGTTGCATGGCATGCAGCTCGCATACGGCTTTGGCGGCCTGTTTTTGGCTTTTGTCATGCTGGCGTTACAAAACTGCCTGTATTTGCCAAGCTATGTCTATTTGGCTGTGCATGGCGGACGAATACAAGGCTATGCCAATACCTCATTGGGGGGCAGGGCGTTGCTGTTTTGCCGGCAATATCTAGGGTGCTTGGCTGCGATTGCAGCGGCAGTTGTGATAGAATGTATTATATCCCCTTTATTGATGAGGACGATCTATGGATGGATTCTTTGAAAGGAAATGGCTATGAGCGGGAAAAAATGTATTTGTATCGTATTGGACAGCGTTGGGATTGGCGCATTGCCGGATGCCGCAAGCTTTGGCGATGAAGGCAGTCATACGCTTTTGCATGTCATGCAGTCGGGATTTCCGTTGCCCAACCTTTGTGCTATGGGGCTTGCCAATATTGATGGATGCGGACTGCCAGGCAGGGTATCGGCGCCGAAAGGCTGCTACGGCAAGGCGGCGGAGCGTTTCCAAGGAAAGGATACCACAGGCGGGCATTGGGAGATTGCAGGGCTTGTGTTGGACAAGCCGTTTCCTACGTTCCCGAACGGGTTCCCTAGGGAATGCTTGGAAGAATTTGAAAAAAGGATCGGCAGGCGGGTAATCGGGAACCGAGCGGAAAGCGGCACAAAAATCATACAGGAACTGGGCGATGAGCATATACGCACAGGCTTTCCCATTGTCTATACCTCTGCGGACAGCGTATTTCAGATTGCAGCGCATGAAGAGGTGATCCCGGTAGAAGCCCTATATGAGATATGCCGCGAGGCACGCCGGATGCTGGATGGGCCGTGGCGTGTCGGACGCGTCATCGCCCGGCCGTTTACAGGACACAGCGGGGCTTATGTGCGGACAAAGCGAAGAAAGGACTTTTCCGTACAGCCGCCGGGGGATACCATGCTGGACATCTTGCAAAAAGCGGGGATGGAAACCGTGGGCATTGGAAAGATTGAAGATATTTTTGCGCAAAGAGGCCTGAGCCGTATTGAGCATACGACGGATAACGCGGCGGGCATACAGGCGACGCTCCGTGCTATGCAGCAGCCGTTCCAAGGGCTTATCTTTACGAATCTGGTCGATTTTGATATGCTCTATGGGCACAGAAATGATGTAAAGGGCTATGGGGAGGCGCTCATGGCGTTTGACCAAGCCTTGCCACAGCTTGTGGCGTCCCTGGGGCCCGAGGATCTGCTGATTATCACAGCGGACCATGGATGCGACCCCGCTACGCCGTCAACAGACCATTCCAGGGAATACATTCCGATTCTTGCAATGGGTCCAATGGCTAAGGAAGGCGTGAACATCGGCATAAGGGATACCTTTGCGGACATATCGGCGACAATTTTAGCGTTTTTCGGTGTGGATCATGCGCTGCAGGCTACTTCGTTTTATCAGGAGATTTCAAGGGAGGCGTTATAAATGAGCGTACAATACCAACAGGTAAAGCAGGCGGCCGCCTATATACGGGAAAGGGTAAGCCTGGTTCCAAGCGTTGTTTTGGTACTAGGCTCCGGGCTG
>CAJLPK010000071.1 GCA_905208455.1 uncultured Bacillota bacterium | reverse complement strand
GCCGGGGGATACGGTGGTGCTGAACGAGACGGTGACGCTGAGCGAAACCATCACCATCGACAAGCCCTTAACGCTGACCGGGCCGGGCTGTGCCGTCAACAACGGGCTGGCGGCAAACAAGGACATGTTTAAGGTGACGGACGGCGGCGCGCTGGCGCTGAAGGACGTGACGATAGACGGGCGCTCCCAAAACAACAACGCATACCTGGTGCATGTCAGCGGCGGCGCGCTGTCCATAGAAAAGGGCGCAAAGCTGACGGGCAGCGGGTTTTCCGCGGTGTTTGTGACAAACGGCTCCTGCACGCTGGATGGCGGCGAGATAAGCGGCAACACGTATAAGGCCAACAACAGCGTCGGCGCAGCGGCGACCATCAACGCAAACGGCGTATTTACCATGGAAAGCGGCAGCATTCAAAACAACAGCGCGCCGCAATCCTCCAACGGCAGCGCGGGCGTGATGGTAAACAGCGGCGCAAAGGCGTACCTAAACGGCGGCGTTATTACGGGCAACACGGCGAAGGCGTCGCCGGCCGTGACGGTAGAGGGCACGCTGGAGATCAACGGTACGGACATCCAAAACAACACGGCCAGCGGCTGGGCGGGCGCTATGGCGGTATACGCGCGCGGCGCCGTGGTGATGAACAGCGGCAAAATCACCGGCAACAAGGCGCTGGATGGAAACGCAGGCGCTGTGTATGTGGAGGGCTATGAAGGGCGGCCCGCTTCGTTTACCCTCAACGGCGGCAGCATCACAAACAATACCGCCGCCTATGACGGCGGCGCGATCCTCGGCTATGTGGACATCCAGGGCGATGGGGATCTCGGCATGAGCAAAATCGCCATCAACGGCGGCGTCATCGCGGGCAACAAAGAGCAGGCCGTGGACGCGCCCATCGAAGGCGCGATATTCATCCGCCCGGGCGTGCAGCTAGCTTTCAGCGGCGCCCCCAGGATTGAGGGGATCAACGGCATTGAAGCGGTGGACGATACGCCGGAGGCAAACCCGGGTTTTCAGCCCATCGAGGTATCCGGCCCGTTTGCGCCGGCCCAGCCCATTGTCCTGGAGCTTTGGATGGATTATGCCGTGGGGCAGAAAATTGTGCAGTATACAAACGGCGCGACGGCAGACCCGGCCCATTTTACCGCCCCGGCGAACAGCTTCGGCTACCAGAAGGACGAGGCGGCCAACGCCCTGTATACCGAGGCCAAAAGAAAGGTATTGTTCAAGGACGGGCTGTATGACGAATATGAATCGCTGAGCCATTGGGCGTTTGTGGAAGGCGCTGTGGAGGACCCGGCGGGCCGCGTGCCGGCTAAGCCGGGCTATACGCTGGCGGGCTGGTATACGGACAGCGCGCTGACAAAGCCGTGGGATTTTGAAAAGGATACGCTCCCGCGCGAGGAAGGGAATTTTGTGCTCTATGCCAAATGGACGGCGTTGCCGGCCGAGGCTCCTGAGCTGCCGGCCCAGCAGCGCGTATCGCTTTCCTGCGCAGAGGCGGAGGGCGCTGTTTTAACGCCCGGCTTTGAGGAAAAGAGCGGCTACCGCTATGAATATCTGTGGCAAAATGCAGCAGGCGAGACGGTGGGCCGGGAAAAGGCCTTGACAGTACCGTCCCCGGCCCTGGGCGAAAGCGCGGCGTACACCGTGACGGTGACGGCGGTACGGGAGGACAACGGGCAGACGGCGCAGGCAGGCTGCACGGTCACCATTTCCCGCGCGGCGCACCAGGCAGGGCAGGCCTATCAGGCGAATGAGGAGAAGCACTGGACGGCCTGCACGGTCTGCGGCGAAGCGCTCACCGAGGGGGCGCACGCCTTCCAGTGGGTGGTGGATAAGCAGGCAACAGAGCTGGAGGCCGGGCAAAAGCACGAGGTGTGTACGGTCTGCGGCTATGAAAAGGCCCCGATAGAGATCCCGGCCCTGGGCCAAACGACGGAAGCCCCGGCTGGCCCTGCGGGCCCGGCCGCGCCCGGACAGCCGACGCAGACCCCGGCGGCGCTGTCTCCGCAGACGGGCGACAGCGGACAGATGGGCCTGTGGGCCGCGCTGTCCTTACTAGGCGCGATGGGCATGGCGTTTACGCTTTGCCTGGCGAAAAGGCGCAGCGCCCGGTAAACGGGAAAATAAAAGGCCAAAGGCCGGCGTTTGAAGCGCCGGCCTTTTTTTGTGGGGATTAGGCTTACAGGCGCTTTGGTGGGCGGTTGATAGGGGCTGCGCCTCTATAAGGGGATGGTTGATACAGGAAGGCTTTCTCCAAGCAGGGGAACGGAGGAGAAAGCGAAACGAAAAGGCGACTGTGCGGGATAAAAATTGTGCCCGGGAGGGCAACGGCTATATGGGATTGGCTCCTGCTGCCAGGCAGGGAAGGCATGTATGGGTTGCCGGGAGGAGGAACGGGACGATTTTGGGCAGAGGAGGCGGTACGCTGCAAAGGGCGGCCGGCGATGCCGGCACAGCACGCAGGCCGAGGCAGGCGTTTTGCCCGGAAGCGTGGGACGCGCAGCGCGGGCCGTCTCTAGGCCGGCCTGCCGGGCGGCTCCCTCATGCGGGGAGGGAGGAAAGCGCCATGCTTGCCTGCTGCCCGGGCGGCCTGCGGGATTTGAAATCGGGCGCGCCGGCCGTGAATGGAACGGAAGCAAAAAGCCCCCGGCGGCCTGGTTTGCGCCGCAGGGGGTTTTCCATCGAAGGCGTTATTTGAGAAAGCGCCGCATCAGCCGCATTTTCCGCCGGGTGGCGGGCTGGTAGCGGATGGGCAGATCCAGCCAGGTGGCTTTTTTCACGATGCTTTTTTCGTGGGTAAAGGTGTCAAAGCTGCGCTTGCCGTGGTATTGGCCCATGCCGGAGGGGCCTACGCCGCCGAACCCCATGCGGGAGGTGGCCAGGTGGATGATGGTATCGTTGACGCAGCCGCCGCCGAAGGAAACGGAGGACAGCACCTGATCGGAAAACGCCTTGTCCGAGGTAAACAGGTACAGCGCCAGGGGATGCGGGCGGGCGTTGACAAACTCGACGGCCTGCGCTCTCTCCGAAAAGGTCAAAATGGGCAGCAGCGGGCCGAAGATCTCCTCCGCCATGAGCGGAGAATCCGGCGAGACCTGGTCTATCAGCGTGGGCTCGATTTGCAGATGCTCTGCGCTGCTGTGCCCGCCGCAGAGCACATGCCCGCCCTCCATCAAAGAGAGAAGGCGGTCAAAATGCTTTTGGTTGATGATGCGGGGGTAGGCGGGGTTGGAAAGCGGATCCTTGGTGTAAAACTGCTCGATATACCGCTGGGCCTCGCGGCAAAATTCGTCCTTGACGGCGCGGTCTATCAACACATAATCCGGCGCTACGCAGGTTTGCCCGGCGTTGAGGCATTTGCCGAAAACAATGCGCTTGGCGGCCAGGCGCACATTGGCGGTGCTGTCCACGATGCAGGGGCTTTTGCCGCCCAATTCCAGGCAGACGGGGGTCAGGCGCCGGGCGGCCTTTTCCATGACGAACCGGCCCACCGTGGCGCCGCCGGTAAAGAAGATGAACTGAAACGGCTGATCCAAAAGCGCCAGGTTTTCCGCCCGGCCGCCCGGCACGACGGCCACATATTCCGGCGGGAAGCAGGATTCTATCATGCTTTTGAGCACCTGGGCGGTATGCGGGGCATAGGCGCTGGGCTTGAGGACGGCGCAGTTGCCGGCGGCCAGCGCGCCGATGAGCGGCTCTAGGCAGAGCTGGAACGGATAATTCCACGGCGCTAGGATGAGCACGGAGCCATAGGGCTCGCGCAGGATGACGCTTTTGGCGGGAAACTGGGCCAGCGGCGTTTTGACGCGCTGCGGCCTGGCCCACCGCGCCAGGCGTTTTTGGACATAGGAAAGCTCGGCCCTGACCATGCCGATTTCCGTCATATACCCTTCAAAATGCGATTTTTGCAGATCCTCATTCAAGGCGGAGAGGATGCGCTCTTCATATTGCACGACCGCGCTTTCCAGGCGGGAGAGCGCCTGCTTGCGAAAGGCAATGTCCCGCGTGCGGCCGGATGCGAAATAGCGCTGCTGGCTTTGTACGAGTTTTTCGATGTCGATGGACAAAAAAACGCCCCCTTTGCGTGCGTTTAGTATACCGTATGGCGGCACGGCGCGCAAATGTGCTATGATAGGGCGCAGAAAACAGGAGGGATGGGCATGCAAAAAACAGGCTGCACGCTGTGCCCCCGGCGGTGCGGGGCGGACAGGACAACGGGCCGGGGCCAATGCGGCATGGGCGCGCGCATACAGGTGGCGCGGGCGGCGCTGCATACCGGCGAGGAGCCCTGCCTTTGCGGAGCGCGCGGGGCGGGCGCGGTCTTTTTTTCCGGCTGCGCGCTGCACTGCGTATTTTGCCAAAACGCGGAAATCAGCCAGGGCGGCTTTGGCCGGGCAATCAGCACGGCGCGGCTAGCGGAGATTTTTTTGCGGCTGCAGGACGAGGGCGCCCAAACGCTGGATCTGGTAAGCCCGACGCACTTTGCCCCGCAGATTGCCCGGGCGCTGGAGCGGGCCAAGCCCCGCCTGCGCATCCCGGTGGTGTACAATTCCGGCGGCTATGACAGCCTGGAAGCGCTGAGGATGATGGAAGGGCTGGTGGAGATTTACCTGCCGGATCTCAAGTATAAGGACGCGGCGCTGGCGGCAAGGTACAGCGGGGCGGCGGATTATTTTGAGGTGGCGCAGGCGGCTGTGCAGGAGATGTACCGCCAGGCAGGGCCGGTGCAGTGGGGGGAAAGCGGCGTTTTGCAAAGAGGGCTGATGGTGCGCCACCTGCTGCTGCCCGGCTGCCGCAAGGATTCGATGGCGGTGCTGGAGGCGCTGAGCCGGCTTGTGCCGCCGAAGCGCATCCTGTTGAGCCTGATGAGCCAATACACGCCCTGCTACCGCGCGGCGGCGTATAAGGAAATCGACCGGCGGGTGACGGATTTTGAAATAGACAGCGTGCGTGAGTATGCCGTGCAGCTTGGCTTTGAGGGGTGCGGGCAGGCGCGCAGCGCCGCAAGTACGCGCTATACCCCGGCGTTTGATTTAACAGGGGTATGAGCCGTGCAGCGCCAAGGCCGGGGAGACGTCCCCGGCCTTTTTTGGCAGGGAAAAGGCCGAAAGGAGGGGGAGGGTGGAACGGATGGCAGGGCAAACCGATGAAAATGCCGAAAAAGTGGGAAACAAGCACATAGAAAAGCCCATCTTTTGCCACAATGCGGCGGTATGATACAACTACGATACAAGACGGAAAGGAGGAAGGGCCATGCTGGCAAAACATGCAGGAGGCAGGCTGGCGGTGCTGTGTATGTGCGCGGTGGCTGCGGCGGCCCTTTCCTCCTGCGGGCAGGCGGCGGAAAAGCAGACCGCCCCGGCCCGGACAGCGGCGGCCGAGGAGGCGCTGGCGGCGGTTACCGTGGTGGACGGCGACAGCCTGACGCTGGAGGGGCAGGTGCTGTCTGCCGAGGAGGCGGGCCAGAGCGTGCTCGTCGTGAAAAACGGGGGCAGCGTGGTGCTGAGGAACTGCACCATCACCAAAACGGGCGGCACGGCGGGCAGCGCGGCAGCAGAAGGGGGTAACGCGGCGCTGGTGGCGCAGAGCGGCGGCAACCTGGTGCTGGAAAACTGCACGATAGAGACGGACGGCGCGGGCGCGGCGGCGCTGGCGGCGGTCGGGGACAACGCCTGCGTGGTGGTTTCTGATACCGCCATCACCACGCGGCAGGAGGCGTCCGCCGGGGTGCTGGCCACGGCAAACGGCTGCGTGCTGGCGCAAAACTTAACGATACAGACCGAGGGCGCTTACAGCCCGATGCTGTATGCGGGCGCGGGCAGCGGCACCATTCAGGCCAGCGGCGTGCAGGGATACAGCAGCGGGGCGTATGCACCCTGCGTATACTCGAGAGGCGCGCTTTCCTTGGCGGACAGCGAGATGGTAGCCTATGCCGCTGCCTGCGCGGTGCTGGAGGGGCAAAACAGCCTTTCTCTGACGCAGACGGCGCTGGAAAGCCGGGACAGCGAGATGGGTGTGCTGGTGTTCCAAGCGGAGGAAGAGGCAGGGCAGGCGGACGGCGGCATGGCAGAGCTGTGGGTATCCGGCGGGCGGGTCACGGCGGCCGAGGGCGCGGCGCTGTATATCACCAATACCGAAGCGTATGTCTGTATCACGGACAGCGCGGAGGTGCAGGGCGGCTCAGGCGTGGCGGTGAAGGCGGCAGCCGGCCAGTGGGGCAGCAGCGGGCAAAATGGCGGGCGGCTGATCCTGTGCAGCGAGGAGGCCATGCAGGGGGCCATCGAATACGACAGCCTGAGCAGCGTGGAGACCGTGCCGGCGGAGGAAACGGAGACAAACGCCAAAACGCCGTAACGAAGGTTCATAGCAGGGACAAACCGCTGCCACAAAGGCGCGGTATGATACAGCCATAAAGAAAAGTCCCCCGACTGCGGCGCAAGCCGCTTTATATATACCATGAGACAAAAAAGACAGATTGCAGCAGATCTGTCTTTTTTGTTTTGCGCCGGGCAGGCGGGGCATGGCCGGCCAGGAGGATAGGACGGGAAGGCGCAGAGGAGTCTCGCGGCGGGGAAAGGGAGAAAAGCGCGGATGGCTTGCGCCCGGCGGGCAGCATGGGGAAAGAAAAACGCCCCCTTGGGGGCGCTTGACCCAATCGAGAGAGGGACGGGCACAGGCCACGGTTTGGGAGTCGTAGGCAGGGTTGACAAGGGCGTTCGGGTTGCGCACCGCGATGCGCCGGGCCATGGGGCCGTGTCAGGGCAGCAGGGTCCGGCGGCCCGAGGGGGGTTCGGCAAAAGGCGCAAACGGACGATATAGCATCGCCGGCTTTGGCAAAAATTCCTTTTATTTCAGCGCATAGAAAACAGGCGCGTCTGCCAACCGGGCATAGGGGCAAAGGGGAACGGGCATAAACAAAGAGAGAATGTCACAAACAAAAAATTATGGTATACTGAATGGGTTTAAGGGGAGAAAGCGCGCAAATGTTTAATATAGAAAGAAAAAATGCCATTGCCACCTGGATTTTGGAACGCGGGCGGGTCAATGTATCCGCCTTGGCGGAGGCGCTGGGCGTGACCAAGGAAACCATCCGCCGCGACCTAAACGAGCTGGAGGCGGAGGGCTTGGCCCAGCGTACCCATGGCGGCGCGGTGCTGGCCAAGGGGCATGAGGATAAGGCGGGAGATATGCGCTACGGCATCCGCCAGCGGTTCAACGTGCCGGGCAAAAAGGCCATCGGGCGGGCGGCTGCCGACCAGGTGCGGCCGGGGGACACCATCTTTATGGACGCTTCCAGCACGTGTATGTATATGGGCGAAGCGCTCAAGGGCAAGGAGGGGGTCACGGTCATTACCAATTCGGCGTACCTGGTGAGCCAGCTGGGCGAGGAGGAAGGGCTGACGGTGATTTCTACCGGCGGGCAGCTGCGCCGGGAAAGCCTGACGCTGGTGGGCAGCCTGGCGGAAAAGAGCTGCCGGGCCTACCGGGCGAACAAGGCGTTCATATCGCCCAGGGGCTTTCGGCCGGGGGCGGGCGCGGTCAACGGAAACGAGCAGGAAACGGCGATGCAGCGCTGTATGATAGAGCGGGCGGAGCAGCTGATCCTGCTATGCGACCATACCAAGTTTACCCGCCTGGGGCACCTGACTGTGGCGGCGCCGGCGGAAATCGCAGCGCTGATCACCGACGCGGCGCTGCCGGAGGGCTGGGCCGAGGCGATGGAGGGCATCCGGGTCATCACGGCCAAGCCGCAATAAAACGCAAATACCACCAAGGCCGGGGGGCTGTGCTGCTGCGGCGCATGGCCTTTGACATGGGCGCTTTTGGCGGCGCTGTGCTGCCGGGACGGTTTGACGGGTGCACGCGCCGGGCAGAGGGATGCGCCGGTTTGACGATGAGCCGGGGCATCTGCTGGGCGGGGATTGCCGGGATGCGCCCCGGCTGGCGCTGCAAAGGGCGCTGAGCGGCGCGGGGCCGCTGACAAAAAAAGAGCGGGCGCATATTGACAAGTGGAGGGAAAGGTAGTATGCTGTATACACATACAAATACACGCCTTGGCCACAAGTTTGTACCCCTTACAATACAAATCAAAGGCGTTCCTCAGCCTTACAAGGCGTGTTGTTATGTCTGAAAAAAGAGCCTACGGGCTCTTTTTTTTAAGCCGGCGGCCCCTAAGCTGCGCGCGGGAGAGCTTTTCTTGTGCGCATTGCGCAAAAAAGGCTTGCCTTGCGCTGGGGGCTCGGGCGTGGCGGGAAAAGCGTTTATAGAGAGAGGAGAACGCATGGAAACCAATCGGCTGATTACGGAAAAGCTGCCGCGGCTGTATCTGCAATACGTGCTGCCTGCCATGGCCGCCATGGTGCTGGACGGCATACAGAGCATTGTCGACGGCATTTTCATAGGGCAGTTTGCAGGGGCGGGGGCCATGGCAAGCGTCAACATCGCCAACCCGTATTACCAGACCGTCATCGGCCTCAGCATGGTGCTGTGCACCGGCACGATGAGCGCGGCGGGGCGCGCGCTGGGCGCGGGGGACAGGCAAAAGGCCCGGCGGCTGTTTCGCTCGGCGCTGGGCGTGCTGGCGGGGCTGTCGATGCTGCT
>CAJLPK010000070.1 GCA_905208455.1 uncultured Bacillota bacterium | reverse complement strand
CACGCCCCCGGGAAACCGCTTGAGCGCGCTGGCAACCGCGCGCCTAGATAGATGGCCATCCAATACAGAACTCGGCTTATAGACTTGCTCGCATTGCTTTTTACGGTCCGCTGCGCGGAAAATGGCGCAGCGGGCCGTCCCTATGAAAAGGAAAACCGCCGTAATAAAAGGAATTTTGTTGCGTTATCGCGGAAAATGGCATATAATCAAGTGCTGAAATCCAATGAAAAATACAGGCGCGCATCCCGCGCCTTTTGGGAGGAGAACCGTTTATGGCATCGACCGTCAAAAAGTTAGAAAAATCCACCGTAGAGATCCGTCTTGCCGTCCCGGCAGACCAATTCAACGCCGCGATGAATGCCGCGTACCAAAAACAGCGCCGGTATTTCAACGTGCAGGGCTTCCGCAAAGGCAAAGCGCCGCGCAGGGTCATCGAGAATTTCTACGGCCCGGACGTTTTTGTTGAAGGTGCAGTCGATGAGGTAGCGCCGAAATTTTTGGAGGAGGCGCTAAACGAGCATGAGCTGGAATTGGTAGGCCGCCCGGCCGTTTCCCTGGAAGAGGCGTACAAGCCCGGCCAGGATGTGCCGCTGGTATTCATCGTAGCCGTGTACCCCGAGGTGGAGCTGGGCGAATACAAGGGCCTGGAGCTGGAGAAGATCGACGATACCGTCTCCGACGAGCAGGTGCAGGCCGAGGTGGAGCGCGCCCGCGATATGCGTGTGCGCTATATCGAGGTAGACCGCCCCGTACAGATGGGGGACCGCATTGTATTCGACTATAAAGGCAAGGCGGACGGCAAATACTTTGAAGGCGGCGAGGCCCAGGGCGCCACGCTGGATATCGGCTCCGGCCAGTTTATCCCCGGCTTTGAGGACGGCATGGTAGGCGTGGAAAAGGAAAAGGCCGCCGAGATCCCGGTAAAATTCCCCGAGCAATACCATGCCGAGGACCTGGCCGGCAAGGACGCGGTGTTTGAGGTGCTGGTGCACGAGGTTCGCGAAAAAGAGCTGCCGGAGATCGACGACGATTTGGCCAAGGACGCCAGCGAATTTGACACGCTGGACGAATGGAAGCAAGATATTAAGGCAAAACTGACAGAGGCGGCCAAGCAGCAGGCCAAGGTCGGCTTGCAGAACCAGGCGCTCCAGGCCGCGGCGGACAATGCCAAGCTGGAAGTGCCGGACGCGATGGTGGAAAGCCAGATGGACAACATCCTGCGCGATTTTGCCCAGCGCCTGATGTATCAGGGCCTGAACCTGGAGGAATACTGCAAGTATACCGGGATGACGCAGGAGCAGCTCCGCGAATCCACCCGCAGCGATGCCCAGCGCCGCTGCACCAACCAGGTCGTGCTGGACGCCATCACAAAGGCCGAGGGCTTTACCGCCTCGGACGAGGAAGTGGAAGCCAAGATCGAACAGTATGCCAAGCAGTACAACCAGGATGTGGATACCTTCAAAAAGAATTTGACGGATACCGACCGCACCTACATGGCCGAGGATGTGGCGATTGAAAAGACCCTGGCATTTTTGGTGGACAATGCCAAGATCGTAGAGAAAAAAGAGGCCAAAAAAGCAAAAAAGCCCGCAGCCAAAAAGGCTGAAGGGGAGGAAAAGCCCAAAAAGACCACGGCGAAGAAGGCCGCCGCGAAAAAACCGGCCGCCAAAAAGGCGGCGGACGCGGAGAAGAGCTCCGCCGCAAAGAAACCCGCAGCGAAAAAAGCAGAGGGAGAGAAAAAGCCCGCTGCCAAAAAAACGGCTGCCAAAAAGCCGGCCGCGAAAAAAACCGTAAAGAAAACGGAGGATGCGGAATAATCTTTAGGGCAAAGGAGGAAACCGTATGAGTTATGTCCCCATTGTCATTGAACAGACCAACCGCGGAGAACGCAGCTATGATATTTATTCCCGCCTGTTAAAGGACAGAATTGTCTTTTTGGACGGCGAGGTCAACGACCACAGCGCCAGCGTTATCATCGCAGAGCTGTTGTTTTTGGAGGCAGAGGACCCGGATAAGGACATCATGCTGTATATCAACAGCCCGGGCGGCTCGGTTTCGGCCGGGTTTGCCATCTTTGACACCATGCAGTATATCCGCTGCGATGTTTCCACCATCTGTGTGGGCATGGCGGCGTCGATGGGTGCGTTTTTGCTGGCGGCGGGCGCCATCGGCAAGCGCCGGGCCCTGCCCAATGCCGAGATCATGATTCACCAGCCCTCGGGCGGCGCCCAGGGGCAGGCGACGGATATCGCCATTGTGGCGGACCGCATTGTAAAGACCAAGGCAAAGCTGAACCGCATTTTGGCGGAGCGTACCGGCCAGCCGCTGGAAAAGGTGGCGGCGGACGCGGAGCGCGATTATTATATGGATGCCGAGGAAGCCAAGGCTTACGGCCTGGTGGACGAAATCATCGTCTCCAAGGCAAAGGGAAAGGAGGCGTAAGATGGCAAACGACGAACGGATCAACCGCCCTGTGTGCTCATTTTGCGGCAAGCCGCAGGAGCAGGTGCGCCGCCTGGTGGCAGGCCCCGGCGTATTCATCTGCGATGAGTGCGTGGAGCTGTGCCGGGAGATCATCGAGGAGGATTATTCCGACGCTACCAACGTAGAACTGGAGGAGCTGCCGAAGCCGCAGGAGATGATGCGTATTCTCAACGAATACGTCATCGGGCAGGGCGAGGCCAAAAAGAATTTGGCCGTGGCGGTATACAACCACTATAAGCGCATCACGGCCCCTCAAAAAGACAGCGATGATGTGGAGCTGCAAAAGAGCAACATCGTTATGCTCGGCCCCACGGGCTGCGGCAAGACCATGCTGGCCCAAACGCTGGCCCGCATCTTGAACGTACCGTTTGCCATTGCGGACGCCACCAGCTTAACGGAGGCCGGCTATGTGGGCGAGGACGTGGAAAACATCCTCCTAAAGCTCATCCAGGCCGCGGATTATGATGTGGAGCGCGCAGAAAAGGGCATCATCTATATCGACGAGATCGACAAGATCGCCCGCAAGAGCGAAAATCCCAGCATCACCCGCGACGTATCCGGCGAGGGCGTACAGCAGGCCCTGCTCAAGATTTTAGAAGGCACGGTAGCCTCTGTGCCGCCGCAGGGCGGGCGCAAGCACCCGCAGCAGGAGTTTATCCAGATCGATACGACGAACGTGCTGTTCATCGTAGGCGGCGCGTTTGACGGCATCGATAAGATCATCGAGGAGCGCACCGGCAAAAAGACCATGGGCTTTGGCGCGGATATCCAGAGCAAAACGGAAAAGGAGATCGGCAATACGCTGATGCAGATCTTGCCGGAGGATCTTTTGAAATACGGCTTGATCCCGGAGTTTGTCGGCCGCCTGCCCGTGGTGGTGACGCTGCATTCGCTGGATAAAAACGCGCTGGTCAGCATTTTGACGGAGCCGAAAAACGCGCTGGTCAAGCAGTACCAAAAGCTGCTGGCGATGGATGGCGTAGAGCTGAAGTTTACGCCGGATGCGTTGGAGGCGATTGCGGATAAGGCCATCGAGCGCAAAACAGGCGCCCGCGGCCTGCGTGCCATTTTGGAAGAGACCATGCTGGATGTGATGTATGAGATCCCGTCCCGCGAGGATGTGGGCCTGTGCACCATCACCAAGGAATGCGTCACGGAAAACAAGCCGCCGCTGCTGGCGCCGGCGCTGCCCAAAGAGGAGCAGAAAGCGCTGGGCACGGCGAATTAAACGATAGAATACCATAAGAGAGCGGGAATTTTCTTCTCTGCTCTCTTTTTTTCTGCCCAATTCGGCAATAGGCGACAAAGTTTGTGCTTGTCCTATGGTTTGCTAGAACCAGCGAAGGCTTGTTCGCTCGTTCGGAAAATCGGCGGAGAAGGGGATGCAGATGCCGAAAACTTATGGATATATCCGGGTTTCTACCCGGGCACAGCGAGAGGAAAGACAACGGATCGCGCTCCGTCAGGCAGGGGTGGCGAACCAGAATATCTTTGTCGATACGGCGACGGGAAAGCACTTTGACAGGCCTGCCTACCGAAGGCTGCTGTGCCGGCTGAGGCAGGGGGATCTGCTCGTGGTGCAGAGCATAGACAGGCTGGGGCGGAATTATGAGGAAATGCTGCGCCAATGGCGGCTGCTGGTAGAGGAAAAGCAGGTGGATGTGCAGGTGCTGGATATGCCGCTTTTGGACACCCGGCGGCGCAGCAGCGCCGCCACAGCTTTCATGGCGGATATGCTGCTGCGCCTGCTCAGCTATATGGCCCAGGCAGAGCAGGAGGCCATCCGCAGCCGCCAGGCCCAGGGCATTGCCGCCGCCAAGGCCAGGGGCGTGCGCTTCGGACGCCCGCGCCTGCCGGTGCCGGAAGGGTTTGAAGGGCTCAAAGCACAGTGGGAGCAAGGGAAGATCTCTTCACGAAAGGCAGCGCAGCAGCTTTGCATTTCCCATCAAACCTTTTTGCGGTGGGCCAAGGGAAAATAGATTCTTGCTCCCTATGGTACCGGGTTTGGGGCAGGATGCACAAAAGGCATACGCCCATGGCTTTTGCCGCTGATAAGCGGCTTTGCGGCTGTCACATAAAGCATGAAATTTGGAACATATTGGAAAATAAGGCGGGAACTTGGCGAAAAAGAAAAATTTACAATTTCCAGCTATTAGCACTCACATAGGGGTAGTGCTAACAAAAAAACTATGCTATACTACAACCAAGACTTGTATAAAGGAGCATGATGATGGAAACAAACACATACCCGCTGCTGCCTTTGCGGGGCATCAATGCGTTTCCAAACCTTACGCTGCATTTCGATGTAGGGCGGGAAAAGTCCGTGCAGGCGCTGCGGGCTGCGCTGGAAAAGGAACAGGATCTGTTTCTGACCAGTCAAAAGGATATGGAAGTCTCCAACCCCGAAGAGGCAGATCTATACAGCATAGGAACCATGTGCAAGGTGCAGCAGGTGCTGGCCCTGCCTGGCGATCATATCAGAGTTTTGGTAGAAGGGCTGTACCGCGCAAGGATCACGCGCGTAGTCGAAACAGAGCCGTATATGCGCATCGAGGCCGAGCAGATCGAGCCGCAGCCTGAGCCGGATACGCCGACCATGGAGCAGGAAGCCACGATGCGCGTGTTGCTGGAACTGGCGGAGCAGTATGCTTCGCTGTCCGGAAAGCTGTCCAACGATGTTTTGACCCAACTGGCGGAAACAAAGCAGCCGGGGCGCTTTACGGATAAACTGGCGCTGGAAACGCTGCTGCATACCGACCAGCGCCAGGCCATTTTGGAAACGGTGGGCGTGGGCGCGCGTATGGAGCTGCTGATGGGCATGCTAAAACGCGAAATCGACCTGCTGGCCATGGAAAAGAAAATACAGCAGCGTGTGCGTGTGTCGGTGGATAAATCGCAAAAGGAATATTACCTGCGCGAGCAGATGAAGGCCATCCAGACCGAGCTGGGCGATGAGGACTCTGCCAAAGAAATAGACGCCCTGCGCGCCAAGGCGGATCAGGTGCAGCTCAGCGATCAGGCCAGGGATAAGGTGCATAAGGAAATCGACCGCCTGGCACGCTTATCGCCAAATTCGCCGGAGGCCGCCGTTTCCCAGACATACATTGAAACCATTTTGGATCTGCCGTGGGGCCTCCGTACCGAGGACAATTTTGACCTGGACAATGCCCAGCGCACGCTGGATGATGAGCATTACGGCCTGGAAAAGGTAAAAGAGCGCATCATGGAATATCTTTCTGTCTGCCAAAAGAAAAAGGACATCAAGGGGCCGATCCTCTGCTTTGTCGGCCCGCCGGGCACAGGCAAAACCAGCATTTCGCGCTCCATCGCGCATGCCATGGGCCGAAAATTCTGCCGGATGAGCCTGGGCGGCGTGCGGGATGAAGCGGAGATCCGCGGGCACCGCCGCACCTATATCGGCGCCATTCCGGGCGCGATTTTGAACCATATCAAGCAGGCGGGCACGGAGAACCCTGTATTTTTGCTGGATGAGATCGATAAGATGTCCAGCGATTTTCGGGGCGACCCTGCCAGCGCCATGCTGGAGGTATTGGACCCCGAGCAGAACAAGACCTTCCGCGACCATTATTTGGAGCTGGATTTTGACCTGTCGCATGTGCTGTTCATCACAACGGCGAACAGCACGGAGACAATCCCGCGCCCGCTGCTGGATCGGATGGAGGTAATCGAGGTTTCCTCCTATCTGGAGCAGGAAAAGCTGCAAATTGCAAAGCGTTACCTGGTGCCCAAGCAGGCAGAGGAAAACGGCATAGCACAGGGAGAGATCGAGTTTACAGACGAGGCCCTGCTCTCTATCATCCGCCATTACACCGCAGAAGCGGGCGTGCGCGGTCTGGAACGCCAGATAGCCACCGCCTGCCGCAAGGCCGTCAAACGCTTGGTAGGCGGCGAGAAAGCCCCTGTGCGCGTGACGGAAGAGACCCTGGAAGCATTTTTGGGGCCGGCGCGGTATTTCCACGATAAGGCGCAGCTGAAAAACAAGGTGGGTGTGGCCACCGGCCTGGCCTGGACCGCCATCGGCGGTACGACGCTGCAGGTGGAGGTATCCACCATGAAGGGCACCGGGCAGCTGGAACTGACCGGCCAGCTCGGCGATGTGATGAAGGAATCCGCCAAAACAGCGGTAAGCTGCCTGCGCACACGCTATCAGGAATATAAGCTGGACCCGGATTTTTATCAGCACCTGGATCTTCATATCCATCTGCCGGAGGGCGCAACCCCCAAGGACGGCCCCAGCGCCGGCGTAACGCTGGCCACAGCAGTGCTGAGCGCGCTGACAGGGCGGCCTGTCAGGGGCGACATCGCCATGACCGGGGAAATCACCCTGCGCGGCCGTGTGCTGCCGGTGGGCGGTATCCGGGAAAAGCTGCTGGCGGCGCTGAGGGACGGCATCCATACCGTGCTGATTCCCAAGGACTGCGTGAAGGACCTAAAGGAGATCCCGGAGGAGCTGCTCAGCCAGATGCACTGCATCCCGGTAGAGACCATTGATGATGTGCTGGGCATCGCGCTTTTGGAGGAATCGAATGCTGCTCACTAAAACCAAGCTGGTTTCCACGGCGTACCGGCCGGGGCAATATCTTCCGCAGCCGCTGTATGAAGTGGCGGTGGTAGGGCGCTCGAACGCGGGAAAAAGCAGCTTGATCAATACGATCTGCAACAATAAAAAGCTGGCGCGGGTTTCCTCCGCACCAGGCAAAACACGATCCATCAACTTTTACGAGATGGACGGCACGCTGATGCTGGTAGACCTGCCAGGCTACGGCTTTGCCAAGCGCAGCGGCCGCGAACGGGAGGACTGGGGGCGCCTGGTGGACGATTATTTCGGGCGCAGCCAGACGTTGGGCCATTTGCTGCTGCTGTGCGATATCCGCCATGATGCCAGCCAGGGCGATCTGCAAATGGCGGAATGGCTGCAGCACTACCAGATTCCTTATACGCTCATTGCGACAAAGGCGGATAAAATCGCAAAGAGCAAGCGCAAGCCTCTGGCCGCGAAATTGGCCAAACAGGTAGGCACGGAGCGCTTTGTGTGCTTTTCTTCGCTGGATGGCAGCGGCAAGCAGGAGCTGGCTTCGCTGCTGGATCAGCTGGCCCAGCGCACCGTCTGATGGAAAAAATCATAGAAAAAAGAGGAATCGAGTTTCCTCTTTTTTCTTTGGCTTGGCGCAGGCAAGCTACGCGTTTATAAAATTCTTAGACAATTTTATATTGACAACGCGTGTAAAAACCACTATGTATATTACCGAGGAAATTCAAATATTGATTGCGTAGGAAGTGTTTGTAGGTTGAAACTGGTAAAATGTCCTGTGTGTGAACTGAACTATATGCCGGCAGAGGCCGAGATGTGTGACGTATGCAGAAACGAGCGGAAAAAGAGCAAGAAAAAGGAAACGCCCGTCATCCAGATCTGCCCGGAGTGCAACGAAAACCCCGTGGCGCCGGGCGAGGAATTTTGCGCGGCCTGCTTGAGAGAGCATAAGCGCCTGGAGGCCATTGAAAAGATTGCGCTAAATCAGCAGGATGCGCTGGATGAAGAGGAAGAGGAGGCGCTGGAGGAGACGCTGACGGTGGAGGAAGAGGACGAAGGCTTGGATAAGCTGGATTTTGTGCAGGAGGATACAGACGACATCCCGGAGGAAGAGCTGGAGGATATGGAAGAGGAGCTCGGCCTGGACGACGAGGATGAAGAAGACGGGCTGGCCCTGTAATGGCGGTATTTGCCATTGCAGACCTGCACCTTTCGCATGTGGATGAAAAGTCGATGGATATTTTCGGCAGCCACTGGAAAGGGCACTGGGAAAAGATACAGGCGGCCTGGCGCAGCCGGGTGCGTGAGGAAGATCTGGTGCTGATCCCTGGGGACATCAGCTGGGCGATGCACATGCCGGAGGCGCAGCCGGATCTGGACGCCATTGGGCGCATGCCGGGGCAAAAGCTGATGCTGCGCGGCAACCATGACTATTGGTGGTCGTCGCTAACGCAGGTGCGAGATGCGCTGGCGGAGGGGATGTATGCCCTGCAAAACGACTGCTTTGTCTATCGCGGCCAGGCGGTATGCGGCACGCGCGGCTGGGTGCAGGGCAATGCGGCCCAGGGGGAAAAGGACGCCAAGCTGCTGCGGCGTGAGGTAGGCCGTCTTCGGCTGTCGCTGCAAAGCGCAGCGGACCAGGGACTGCCCATTGCGCTGGTGATGTTTCATTTC
>CAJLPK010000069.1 GCA_905208455.1 uncultured Bacillota bacterium | reverse complement strand
GCTGCTTAAGGATAGCACATTCCATCAAAAAGAGCCCTTTCACAGGGCTCTTTTTTCTTTACTTTATATGCGCCAGCCTTCGTGTATACCGAACAATCCAAAATACTACGACAACCGCTACAATGACCTCTGTGACCGGCATGGCAAACCATAGCGCCGTGCCGCCAAACATGCGCGGCAGTATGTAAATCATAATGCCGCTGATCACAACGCCCCGCATCACCGATACAAAGAAAGAGGCGCCTGCTTTCATAATGGATTGGAAATAATACGTCGAAAAGATATTCAGCGGCAGTAAAAGGAACGAAATCCCATAGCTCCGTAAAATACCCGGTGCGATTGCTAAAACATTTGCCGTAGGCGACATAAAAATATAAATGAAGAGATTGGGGACAGCCAAAACAATCACTGTCCAAAATAAGCTAAAGAACGCCACAGCCTGCAGTGCATATTTTAATGTCTCCTGTATTCTCTTGCCCGCTTTTGCACCATGGTTGATAGAAATGATAGGCTGTGCCGCCTGCCCTACACTATATGCACAACACTGCACCAGAGTCCCGATATTTACAATGATTCCATATACGGAAAGGGCATCCGTTCCAAAGTAGTGCATGATCTGGCGATTAAACATCATCGTTAGGATCCCCATCGCAATATCAATGAAAAATGTAGAAAACCCAAGGGTCAGCATGCGCTTGCATTTTCCAAAGACCCTATGCGGGGATACCAAGCGCAGGGTGTTTTTTGGGGAGAAGAAATGAGAGACAATCACAAGGAAGGTAATCAAAGCGCCGAGCGCCGTAGCCAGCCCCGCCCCAAAAACCCCAAAATCACAGGTAAAGACAAAAACATAGTCGCCGACTACATTGAAAATGCCGCCAGCCAGCACCGCCCCTGTTGCTAAGCCAGGGCGGTTATCGTTACGCAAAAAAGCCGCCAGCATTTGGTTGAATACAAACAAAGGAACAGCAAAGCGGATCGGTATCAAATATTCCTGTGCAAGAGGAAGCAGCGTCTCATCCGCTCCAAATAGCATGAGCAGCGGTTTTTCAAAAAATACAATGGCCGCCCAGCTCGCCAGCGCAAAAAATATAGTCGCCAGCATCGAAACCGTGAAAAACTCATTGGCTTCCCCTTTTGTGCTTTTCCCTCTTGCATGGCTATATAAAACAGAGCCGCCAATCCCTGTCAGCAATCCTAGGCTGAAAATGATATTCCAGATCGGGGCTACCACCGCCAATGCTGCTGTGCCGCTGGGGCCTTGGTACTGCCCTACCATCGCCATATCCACAATGCTATAAATAGATGTGATCATGGCGCTGCCAAAAGCGGCCGCAAGATACCTGAAATAGATGGTTTTTACTTTTCCGTGCAAAAGATCCATTGCCTACCTCCTAGTAAACAAAAAGCCGGATAATCAACAGGGGACAAACCCGTTGCCTTATCCAGCCTATCATTGCAAATGAATGATTGCCCTCCGGCAAAATCATACCAAACGATATTAATGTTAGCATAAATAAAACGTAAAAGCAAGCATCTTTCTCCCAGCCTCCTATGGATTTAGGCTCCCTTTTCCTTCTCCGCCTGCCTAATTCGTTTCAAATTCTCTTTTTCTATATCATTCAACACCTTCGTGCCCATTTTTTCATCGTATTCTTTCGGCGTATATTTCGGTTCGTACCACATTTTTCCCAAAAAATGATAAAAAATATCTTTATTATCAAACATTCTGCCGTGTACAGCATAATAGGTATTTCTCCCTAAATGCAATACCTCCTTAGGGCACTTCCGAAGAAAATCCATATCCAGCACTTTCGTATCACTGTACAACTCTTTATCATAATTGGTGATGTCTGTAATCCCCAGCATCCGTTCGTAGTAATAGTTCAGATCCGGATGATTGTAGTATTTCCCCTTGGCGCTGATCTCCCATTTCTGTCTCAAGCGTTCCTCTTCATCCGAGGAAAAATTCGGGACCATGGCCAAATAATCCTGCTTTGTCTTTTCCTTCGGCGTTGCGGTTGCTTTGGGCTTTGCCGGCTTTTCCGTTTGCCGGTTCGCCGGCGTGCTCGTGGGTGCCGGCGCAACGGATTCTGTTGGTGTGGCCGCTGCTGCCTCAGTTGTCTGTGCCGGCGCTGCCGCCGATGCGGCAGGCGTATCTGTCGCCGGCATCTGTTCGGTTGCTCCGCAGGCAGTGCACAGGCCCATCATTCCCATGCACAGCAATGTGCAAAAGCAACGCTTTGCTGCATATTTCATTTGATTTCCCCCCATAGATCATTTTCCTATATCGAATACGTGATCCTTCCCTGCACGGCTGTCATGCAGACATTTGTTTTCAATAGTTCGCGCGGATCCTGCAAAATATCGCGGTCTAGCATCACAAAGTCCGCCCATTTTCCAACCGATAAACTACCGCGCATCGCCTGTCTGCCCTCCAGAAGAGCAATATTTTTTGTATACAGCGGCAGGGTCTGCTGCATCGTCAGCCTTTGCTCGGGATACCATCCCGCCTCGGGCTGTCCGTAAAAATCCTGTCTCGTGGCTGCGCAGTGCATATTTTTCAGCACGTCCAACGGCTCGACAGGGCAATCCGAGCCGCCGCACACGAGCGCGCCGCTTTCCACCAGGGTTTTCCAAGCATAGCTGGTCTTCGCCCGTTCTCCTACCCTATCTTCTGCTATATGAAGATCATATTCCAAAAAAATCGGTTGAATATACGCTGCGATGTTCTCACGCCCAAACCTTTGCAGCAAAGCGTGGTCTGTGATCTGGCAATGTACAATGCCGTGCCGAATGGGCTTTGGCTGCTCACGCTGTACTCGTGCGATGCAATCCATCACCACCTCTATTGTCTTATCGCCAATGGCATGAACCGCCACCGGCCAATCATGTTGGTGTGCCAGTCGAATCATCGCTTCCAATTCCTTTTCTTGGATCGCCGCTACACCTCTCGTGCTGTGGTCGTCGCTGTATGGCTCTCTGAGCCATGCGGTACGGGCGCCAAGCGAACCGTCCCCTATGATCTTGATAGGCCCTAAACGGTACATATCGCTTCCCTGCCCATAGTAGACGCCTTCTTTCAAAAACGCCGCCAAATCCTCACAGTTGGCAAAGCGGCATTGCTCTACGATACGCACAGGAAGATTGCCTTCCTGCTCTAATTCCTGAAAAGCCCTGTGCACCTCCTGCCATTTCAACCCGGGTATGCTTGCCAAATCGTCGCTGTGGATACAGGTAAGCCCCTGGGCGGCTGCCTGATTGAGCGCCGCCTGAATCATCGTTTTTACCTGGGCACGCGTGACAGGTCGGTCTCGGCGAACCAGCTGCTGGGCAGTTTCATGAAAAATGCCGTTTGGTTTGCCATCCTGCCCCAATTCATAGCGTCCGCCAAACGGCTGCGCCGTCTGCTCGGTAATACCATATTGCTCCAGCGCCTTTGTATTGACTACCGTGCAATGCCCGCAAATTCTGGACAATACAATCGGATGGGCCGTAGAAATTCTATCCAGATCCTCTCTTGTCGGAATCCTTTTTTCTGCGAAAAGATCTTGGTTCCAGCCGCTGCTGTACACAAGCGTGCCATCCGGAGTTTGATGCTGCTGCAAAAAGTCTTGTACGCGTGCAATGAGCGCCTCAATGGAATCCAATCCGGACAAATCCACCTGCGTGAGCGTCTCTCCATAATTGAGCACATGCATGTGGCTGTCTCCAAAGCCCGGAAATACATACCTGTTTCGGGCATCTATCATTTTTGTATGCTGTGTTTTCATCGACAGCAGGCTCTCATCTCCAATCGCTGTGATTTTGCCATGGTCTATCGCCATTGCCGCGGCATACGGTTTTTGGCTGTCCAGCGTAACAATTTGTGCGTTGTACACAATGCAGTCCATACATCCCTCTCCCTTCCCGTTTCTTGTATTCAGCATAACAATCCATCTGCTCTTTGTAAATACCTGCCAACATCCGTCGTCTTGGCGTTTTCTTGTGGTTTTATAAACGAAATTGTATAATAAAGTACTAGGTTTATCATAAGGGAGTCGACGAGGATGGAAAGCGTTTTACAGTTTAAGAAGGCCAACTGCAAAAATTGCTATAAGTGCATACGAAATTGTCCTGTAAAAGCCATAGAAGTAAAAGAGCACCAGGCACAGATCATTGACCGGGAATGTATCTATTGCGGCAAATGCACCCAGGTATGTCCGCAGAATGCCAAAAATGTGCGCAGCGATGTAGACTCTGTCCGTGCCTTGTTGGCGGAAGGCAAGCATCTGGTAGCCAGCGTGGCGCCGTCCTTCATCGCCCATTATCCCGTCCAGGATTTTGCCGGGTTTTCCGCTGCCTTAAAATCACTTGGTTTTTCAGATGCACAGGAAACAGCCTCCGGCGCTTATCTGGTCAAAACGGAATATGAGCGCCTGATGGCTGAGCATTGGAACCAAACCATCATTTCCTCCTGCTGCCCTACCATCGTACAGCTCATTGAAAAGCATTACCCGCAAGCGCTTTCCTACCTGGCGCCGGTGCTTTCTCCCATGCAGGCGCATGGGCAGGCGCTTCGCAAGCAGTATCCCGATGCGATTCTGGTCTTCATTGGTCCCTGCATTGCCAAAAAGGATGAATGTCAGCGCTACCCCGGCTATATCGATTATGTGCTCACGTTTGATGAACTCAATCATTGGCTTTCAGATGATTCTGTTTCTTTCCCTACGGAGGCCGATAAAGCGGCATCCCCTAAACGCCTGTCCCGGTTTTTCCCCGTGTCCGGCGGGATTTTGAAAACCATGGCCCCGCAGGCAGATTATCAGTATGTTTGTGTGGATGAGGTGGAAAGCTGTATGCAGGCGCTGGAAGAAATCCTATCCGGCAGCCTTTCCCATTGTTTTGTAGAAATGAGCGCCTGCAAGGGCAGCTGTATCCAAGGGCCGGCCACCGGCCATACAAGGCCGCTTTTGCTGGAAGGGCAAAAGAAGGTAGCGCAAATCGCTGCGCCTTCCGGAGGCAAAGCGCCTTATGAGGATTTTTCGCTCGCCCCTGCCGGCAGCCTTGTGCAGACATTTGAAGACCTGCAGTATAAAATACAAGGGCCTACGGAAGAAGAGCTTTCACAGATCCTTTTGAAAATGGGGAAGAAAAACAAAGAAGACGAGTTAAACTGCGGTACCTGCGGCTATTCCACCTGTCGTGACAAGGCCGTGGCCATTTATTTCGGCAAGGCGGATATTTCCATGTGCCTGCCTTATATGAAGGAGCGGGCGGAATCTGTGGCGGATGAAGTGATTACCGCTTCGCCCAATGCGGTCATCACCGTGGACATCCATTTGAATATTCAGCTAATCAACCCAGCAGCCTGCGCTCTATTTGGCGTAGTGTCCCCGCAGGATATGATCGGCCGCCCGATTGGCAGCCTGATGGATGAATTTGATTTTGTCAGCGTATTTGCCGGGCGGGAGCGCATCACCCGCAAAAAGGTGTACCTGCCCGAATATCAAAAATATATGGATCAAACCTTTTTGTATGAAAAAAACAGCAACCTTGTCATCTGTATCCTAAACGACCGTACTGCACAGGAGCAAAGCCGCGAACGGCTGCGCACCGCCAAAATCAACGCAGCGGATATGACGGACCAAATCATCGAAAAGCAGATGCGTGTGGTTCATGAGTTGGCTTCCCTGCTGGGCGAAACCGCAGCAGAAACCAAGGTCGCTATGCTGGAGCTGAAAAAGGCAGTCATGATGGAAGAGGATCTGGAATCATGAGAAACCTGCTTTTGGAAAGCGGCGTTGCCAGCTGCAATAAATACGGAGAGGACCTGTGCGGAGATTTTATCTCTACCGTTGAAAAGGATGATATGACCACCATCGTCCTTTCCGATGGGCTGGGCAGCGGCGTAAAGGCCAATATCCTGTCTACCCTGACCGGGAAGATCCTGTCTACCCTTTCCTCTCACGGCGTTTCTATGGAGGAAAGCGTGGATACCATAGCACAGACCCTGCCGGTTTGTTCCGTGCGCCACCTGGCATACGCCACGTTCACGCTGCTGCAGGTCACGCCCACGGCTATGGCATATCTGGCACAGTATGACAACCCGAACGCCATCTTGCTCCGCGATGGAAAATCCGTGCCCTATCCGATTCACAAGCGTATCATCGGAGAAAAGGAGATTTCCGAAAGCCGCTTTCAGCTGCGTGTGGGGGATATGCTTATCCTCATGAGCGACGGCGTGATCAATGCCGGCATGGGCAAGCTGACAGACGGCTGGCCGTTGGAGGACGTTATCTCCTTCGTCGAGGAGTTCTATACGCCTGACCTTTCTCCGCAGCGGATGGCCACCCGCCTTTTGGATGCATGCAATTCGCTATACATGGATCATACTGATGACGATGTGACCATTGCCGTATACAAGATCCGTGCGCGCCAGGCCGTCAATGTGCTGTTTGGCCCGCCGGAGCATAAAGAGGACGATGAGCGCATCCTCCGCCTATTTTTCGGCAAGGCAGGCAAACGCATCGTTTGCGGGGGCAGCACAGCTCAGATGGTAAGCCGTTATCTGCGCCGCCCGTTGATACAAACGGAAATGGACCCGGAGCGTTCAGATCTGCCGCCCGCTTACCGGCTGGAGGGGGTGGATCTTGTTACAGAGGGCGTCTTAACGGTATCCAAGGTGCTGGAAATGGCAAAACGGCGGATCAGTGAAGGCTGGCTTCCTTCCCCGCAGGCACAAAAGGCGGATGCGGCCGCGCAAATCGCCCACCTTTTGTTTGAAGCTGCGACGGACATTCATCTGTTCGTAGGCAAAGCAATCAACCCGGCGCACCAGGACCCCAGCCTTCAAATCGGTTATACATTTAAGATCGGGTTGGTGCATGAGCTAAAGCAGTGTTTAGAGCAAATGGGAAAAACCGTGAACGTTACCTATTGCTGACCTTTTTGACGGATGACACTGCATCTGTTATCATAGAAAAAAATCCTTTATAGCGAAAAGGTGAGTTTTATGTCTAAAAAACTTCTGCCGGCGTTCCTCTGTTTGGGCCTGGCCTGCTGTTTTGCGGCTGGGTGCAGTCCGTCTGCCCCGGATACATCGCCTACAACAGATACCAATGATCCCCAGGCTACCGTAGAGATGCCTGCCCCCAGCGACACGCCCTCTCCTACGCCGATGAGCCAGAGGGGAGATTATGCCACCCAAGCTTCGCCTCTTCCGTTCGGCGAATTGGGCACGTTAGACGGCATCACCTGGAATCTGTCCGATGTCCCCTATGTATTCGATCTCACCATTACCGACATCAAACAGGGCGCCGATGCTGAGGCCGCCTTGCAGGAGGGAAGCATGGACCTTCCAGCGCTGGCTTCCGACGAAGAATATTGTTTGGTGCGTGTGAAGGTAAATCTTACCAAGTGCAAAGACGCCGACGCCGTGCTGGATTTTTCCACTTTATCCTTTTCCTTCGCACAGGAGGATGGCTCTGCCATATACGAATGCCCTGTTTTGGCTCAGAGCTCAGACCCTTCCCTTACACAATTTCGCGAGGGCGGCTATGTGGAGACTACCTTGGTGGGCAAGGCAAAAAAGGGCAGCACGCCGACGCTGGTTTTTCAGCCGCAATGGGACAATGGTTTTTGGATGTCAGCCAAGTAAGGCAATGACAGCGAGAGCATGGGTCTCCATGCTCTTTTTCTTTGCAAAGAAAGCGAATTTTTGTATAATAAAAAAGAATCTAATGGATGTATTTTCATAACGGAGGTGTTCTCCTTGATCACATTACACGCATGTCCCGTTACCTTTATCGAGGGAAAGCCTGTACAGGACGCTGCTGTGCAGGATAAAACGGGTACCATTGCCTACGATATTTTGCAGGCGCATAATAGCTCCGGTGATCCGAATCAGCTTGCCATTCGCTTTGACGCCATGGCCTCTCATGATATTACCTATGTCGGTATCATCCAAACGGCTCGCGGCAGCGGCATGCAGGCGTTTCCCCTGCCCTATGTGCTGACCAACTGTCACAACAGCCTGTGTGCAGTCGGCGGCACCATCAACCGCGATGACCATTTGTTTGGCCTTTCTGCGGCTAAAAAATACGGCGGCGAATTTGTGCCGCCGCACATGGCTGTGATTCATCAGTACATGCGCGAACGCTATGCGGGCTGCGGCAAAATGATTTTAGCTTCGGACAGCCATACCCGCTACGGAGCGCTCGGCACGCTTTCCGTTGGCGAAGGCGGGCCGGAGCTTGCCAAGCAGCTCCTGGGCCGTACCTATGACCTAAAATACCCGGAGGTCATCGCCGTATATTTGACCGGCAAACCCCAGCCTGGCGTCGGCCCGCAGGACGTGGCGCTGGCTTTGGTGAAGGCCGTATTTGAAAGCGGGTTTGTCAAAAACAAGGTGCTGGAATTTATCGGCCCCGGCGTTGCTTCTTTGGACATGGACTATCGTCTTGGCATCGATGTAATGACCACCGAGACTACCTGCCTATCCTCTGTTTGGCAAACTGATGATACCGTCAAGGACTGGTTGGACCGCCATGGCCGCGTATCAGAGTACAAGCCCTTGGTACAGAAGCAGACAGCTACCTACGATGGTATGGTGCATATTGAGCTGGATAAGGTGCAGCCCATGATTGCGCTGCCCTTCCATCCCTCCCATGCTTATCCCATTGCAGAGCTAAAGGCCAATCTGGCAGATATTCTGCATGAAGCAGATGCCAAGATCGAAAAACAGCTTGGGCATGC
>CAJLPK010000068.1 GCA_905208455.1 uncultured Bacillota bacterium | reverse complement strand
CGCGATGTCGCTTTTGCTGCCGCTGTGCTTGAATGAGGACAACAGGGCGGACGCGGCGCTGGTGGTGCAGCGGATGGAGAGCGGCAACTACCAGGGGCAGACCATCCTGACGCTGGCGCAGGCGTATCTGGATGCGCGGCTGGTATGCCGGCCGGACAGCGACTGGCTGCACGTGGACATGGTAGCGGGCCCGGAGGAGCTGGAGGATTAAAAGGGGCAGCGGCATGGCAGGCAAACCGAAGGATATTTTGCGCGTATGGGCCTTTCCGATGAACGCGGCGTATACGGCGGGCTGCTTTGTGCTGGCGCTGACGCTGGCGGCGGCCTCCGGCGCACAGGCAGGGCAATGGGGCGCCGGCATGGCGACGGGCGCGGTGCTGTGCCTGGGCGTATGGCTTTTTTGCAAAAAATCGCTGGTGCGCTTTGTGTTTACGGAAAAAGGGTTTGTGCGCAGCGGCAAATACAAGCGGCTGGTGCGCTGGGAAGAGGTGCGCGGCGCGGGCAGCTATGCGCCCGGGCCCAATGCCGGCGGGCTGCCGCAGAGAATGGTATTTTTATTGACAGAGGAGCTGACGGAAACAGAGATCTACAAGCAGCGCATTGGGCAGACGGTGGCCCCCGGCTTATTCATGCTGGCCTGCCGCAGGGAGGTCTTGGAATTTTTGGCAGAGCATCTGCCGCTTTCCGGCTGGCAGAAAGAGGGGGGCAAGGAGCTCTATCGCCGGCGCGGCTGACAACGGGACGGGTCGCGGGCAGGCGCGGCCCGTACGGCATACGCTGCAGGCAAAAGGGCAGCGTTTTTTCTTGCCGCGGCCCGGCGCTAAGCATAAGAGTGAGGGGGAAAACAAGATGCAAGCAAAGGAAAAGACCGTGTTTGAACGCAATCTGGAGCAGGCGTTTGCAGCTTCGCAGTATGAGCTGGCGCTGGAAAACAGGCACAGGGAGGAGTACCGGGTGTTGCGGGCCGGGATGGAGGCGCTGTTTTTTCGCATCAAGGAAATGCTGGGCGAAAACGGGCGCATGCTGCTGGAGCTGGAGGCGATGGCAAACCAGCTCGGCGCGATGGACAACGAGGCGGTGTACCTGCAGGGGTTTCGGGACTGCGTAACGCTGATGAAAAAAATCGGCGCATTGTAAAGCGGGCCGGCGGTGGTATAATGAACCAGACGCAAGAAACCGGGAGGATGGCAAAGATGGATTACAACCAACAAGCGCTCAAAGTGCATGAACAATACAAGGGCAAGCTGCGGGTGGAGTGCCCGGCGCCGCTTGAAACGCGGGACGACCTTTCCGTGGCGTATACGCCGGGCGTGGCGGAGCCCTGCCGCAAAATCGCGGCCAACGAGGAGGAGGTATACCGCTATACCGCCAAAGGGCATCTGGTGGCGGTGGTCACGGACGGCACGGCGGTACTGGGCCTGGGCGATATTGGGCCCAAGGCGGCGCTGCCCGTCATGGAGGGCAAGGCGGCGCTGTTCAAGCGGTTCGGCGGGGTGGATGCCGTGCCGATCTGCCTGGATACCAAGGACACAGAGGAGATCATCGAGACGGTGCGGCGCATCGCGCCCGCGTTCGGCGGCATCAATTTGGAGGATATTTCTTCGCCGCGGTGCTTTGAAATCGAGCGGCGGCTGGAGGAGATGCTGGAAATTCCGGTATTCCACGACGACCAGCACGGCACCGGCATTGTGGTGACGGCGGCGCTGATGAATGCGCTCAGGGTGGTGGGCAAAAAGATAGGCGGCATCCGCGTGGTGCTAAACGGCCCGGGCGCGGCGGGCACGGCCATCATCCGCATGATGCTGGCAGCGGGCGTAAAGGACATCATCGCCGTGGATGAAAACGGCATTTTGTATGCAGAGCGCGGCGTGGGCATCCGCGACCATAAAAAGGAGCTGTGCCGGGTGACCAACTTGACGGGCCTACGCGGCACGCTGGCGGATGCGCTGCGCGGGGCGGATGTGTTTGTCGGCGTATCGGTGCCCGGGGTGCTGACGGCAGAGATGATCCGCACCATGGCCAAGGACCCCATCGTATTTGCCATGGCCAACCCCACGCCGGAGATCTCCTACGGCGAGGCGAAGGCGGCGGGCGTGCGCGTGATGGGCACCGGCCGGTCGGATTTTCCCAACCAGATCAACAACCTGCTGGCGTTCCCGGGGGTCTTTAAGGGCGCGCTGTCCGTCCGGGCGCGGGACATCAATTATGAGATGAAGGTGGCGGCGGCCAAGGCCATTGCTGCGGTGATCCCGGCGGACGAGCTGTGCGAGGAAAACATCATTCCCAGTGTATTTGACCCTGCGGTGACGGAACAGGTGGCGGCGGCTGTGGCCAGGGCCTGGCAGGAAACCGGGGGCAGGCGATAGGGCATGAAAAAATGGTATGACGAGGAGTTTCAGTGGCGGATTGAGGTCATAGGCTACCTGCGCGGCAGCGGCCCGGAGCGCGTATGCCGGAACGGCGAGGAGCCGGGCGACGTGTACACCTGCGGCTATGGCTGCCCGGTCAACGCGGCGGGGCAGGGCATTTGCTCCAAGGTGATGATGGTGCTGTTTCCCGTGATGGAGGCGGTGCGCAGCGGCGGGGACCTGCAAAACATCGGCGGCAGCGGGCGATACACCAAGGAGATCGTATGCCCGGACGGCAACGTGCTCTTTCGCGTGACAGCCCAAAGGACAGGGCGGGAAAACTTTTTCCGCGGCAGATTTTATGAATGAAGAACGCCGGAAGGCCGGAAAAAAAGCATCCCTTGGGGGATGCTTTTTTGTTTGCACAGGAAAGCCGGGCGCTAAGCGAACAGGGCGCACAGCGCGTCCAAATCGCAGCGGCTGTCTATCAGGTGGTAGGGGCAGCCATGCGCGCGGCAGCCTGCCAAGCAGCGGGTGTTTTCCTCGATGAGAAAATCAAGGGTGCAGTCGCTGTCGGATAGGCGGCGATCCGCGTCGTTGGCATGGCGCAGCACATCGGCGTAATGGCGGCGCAGATAGCGGTCGGACATGACAAGGCAGAGAAAGCGGATATGCGGCGCATAGTCCTCGGAAAAATCGTCGGCATAGGAAAGGGGGAGTTAGGCCCCTTCCAAAATCAGGCTTTGGCGGTTTTCCACCACGGTTTTAGCCATTACGCGCGCAATGGGCCAGAGCAGGCTGCAAAGCGCATCGTCCTGACAGGGGGGCAGCGCGGTATAGCCGCTGCGGATCAGCCCCATTTTCAGATGATCCAGCGAGAAATAGGGGATGGCAAGGCGTTCCATCAGGCGCTGGGATAGGACGGTCTTGCCGGTATGGGTGGCGCCGGTGAGCAGGATTGCCAAGGGATGTCCTCCTTTTTTGCTTGCTGCGCCAGATAGCGCTGCTGTTCGCGGTTCGGCCTGTCTTTGAGCAGAAAGGGGGCCCAGGGCCCCGGGTGCGATGGGGCGGCCTGTTCCCAGTACAAAAGGCGGCAGGCATAGGTTTGCCGGATGAGGGCCAAAAACGGCTGCAGGCATCGGCTGCTGCAGGTAAAAAGGATTTGGTTGCCGCGGCGCAGCTTTGTATACACCTCTTCGAGATCTTCAAGACAGAACGTGCTCAGTAGCCCATATCCTCCAGCACGCGGGCCAGGGTGCGGAAGCGTTCGCCCAAAAGCTCATCATCCTGCGAAAGCGCCTGGGCAAACAACTGAATGTCCTCGTCGATCCTGGGGTTGGAGGCACAGACCTCTACCGTCATGGCGTCCCCCTGAAGGCCGATGCGGTCAATGGTGGGCGCGTCCGGGTCATAGAGCTTGGGATAACGGTAGGCCTCGCGGAAATGCTGGGCGGCCCGGCACACCAAAATCGCCAGATCCAGCACGCGGTGCAGCGGCATTTCCTCGCTTTGGCGCGACCATTTTTCGCCGGTGTGCCGCCAAACCTTGGCGGAAATATCGACGCGGCCGCGGTCGTTCCACTGTGCCAGGCCGAGAGACAGGCCCTGGGCGTCGGTATGGTAGGCATTGCGGCCGTCGATGTGCGCATAATCCTCGGCCACGATGACAGGCTTATGCTTTAATGTCGTGGGAATTTCCATGTGTTTCCTCCTAGTAATTTACTGATTTACTAATTTAGTTATTGCATTTTAGCAGGCAAATCCTGCGCTGTCAAGCACAGAAAATACAGGCCCGGCAACGGAAAAGGAGAACAGGGCCACGAAAAACAGCCCTGCCCCTGGCAGATCCGTTCGCTGCGCATAGGGACAGGGCAAAAAGATAGGGCATGGCTGAAAGAACTCCCCAGGGCAAAATCCCTTGGCCCTGTACGAGAGATGGGCCGGGCATGGGGCCGCCTATTGGGCGGGAGGGGAAAATGCTGCAAAAAGCAACGGCCCATCCCCGGGGCAGGCAGTGTGCCAAGCACAAGGGAAGGGCCGGAATAGGCACCGCCCACTGGGCGGAGGAAAAGATGGCGTATAACCTGGCATTATGGCCCCGGGGCACAAAGTATGCATAGCACCAAGGCATAGGCCGGAACCGGTGCGCCCACTGGGCGGGAGGGGAAAATGCTGCAAAAAGCAACGGCCCATCCCCGGGGCAGGCAGTGTGCCAAGCACAAGGGAAGGGCCGGAATAGGCACCGCCCACTGGGCGGAGGAAAAGATGGCGTATAACCTGGCATTATGGCCCCGGGGCACAAAGTATGCATAGCACCAAGACATAGGCCGGGCATGGGGCCGCCTACTGGGCGGCTAGGAAAGGCGGATCAGGCGGATATAGAACGCAACGGTATCCGCAATCTTTTGCACGGGGATGCGCTCGTTGTTGCCGTGAATCAGCGCGCGTTCCTCCCCAGACAGCGCCATGGCGGAAAACCGCATGACAGCGTCGGAGATACGGCAGTAATGCCGCGAATCGCTGCACGCAATCATCAGATAAGGCGAGACAATGGCATCCGGCCAGCACTGGCCGATGGCGGTCTTGAGCCGCTGCCAGCCTTCCCCCTTGGTATCGGAATAGGGCGAGGGGTTCATGCCCTGCACGGCTGTAATTTCGATGTCCGGATTGCGCACGGCAGCGCGCAGATAGCGCAGCGCAGACTCCATCGTATCGCCGCCGATGAGACGCAGATTCGCCCCTACCTTGGCCTGCGGCGGGATGACGTTGGATTGCCGGCTGCCCTCCATCATGGTAAAGGCGCAGGTGGTGCGCATCAGGGCGTTCATTTCGCCGCCCTGCTTTTTACAAAGCGCATCCAGTACCGGCCGGAACAGCCAGAGATTGGCAAAAATCATACGGTAAACAAACGTGCTGTGGCGCCCGAGCGTATCGAACATCTCTGCTGCGGGCGGGGTCAGCTTCATGGGGAAGGGGCGCCCCTCCACCGCCGTGACCGCCTGGGCCAGGATGCCCACCGGCGTATGCGGCGGCGGGCTGGAGGCATGGCCGCCCTGGCTGTGCAGGGAAAATTCCGCCTCCAGTTGGCCTTTTTCGCCGATGCCGATGAGCGCGCAGGGCTTGTTTACCCCGGGAAATACATGCTCCACCACGGCGCCGCCCTCGTCCACGACCAGCGCAGGACGGATGTGCCGCGCTTCCAGCACATCGACGATTTGCGGCGCGCCATCGCCCATGATCTCTTCATCGCCGGCAAAGGAAAAGTAAATGTCGTGCTGCGGGACAAAGCCCTCTCTTATCAGCGTTTCCGCCGCCTCCAAAATGCCGCACAGCGTGCCCTTGGTATCCAGCGTACCGCGGCCCCAAAGGCAGCCGTCCGCCACAACGCCGTCAAACGGCGGCTTTTCCCAGGCGGAGAGATCGCCGGGGGCCACCACGTCATAATGCGCCATCAAAACGGTAGGCGCGCCCTCCTGCCGGCCCGGCCAGCGGAACAGCAGGCCGTGACGGCCGATGCGCTCAAATTCGCAGGCTTCATGGATGCGCGGATAGAGCTTGGGCAGCAGCTGCCGGAACTTTTCAAACTCCGCGCCGTCCTCCTGGGATTTATCGCGGGAGGACACCGTCCGGCAGCGGATCATGGCCGCCAGGTGCTCTGTTGCTTTTGCCCCGTCTACCGAGACGGGCTGGGCTTTGGGGGCGTGTTCCGCCGGCGGGGTGAACCGCAGGGTACGCACCAGGATGACTGCCAGCAGCGCCGCCGCAGCCAAGGGTATGATAAGCCACCACATCAATCATCGCTTCCTTTCCGCATTACAGCAGGCCTTTTTTATACAGGATGCGCGCCACGCCGATGGCCAATAACGAGCCCACCGGCACCAGCACGCCGACGGAATCGGCCAGGCTGGGCACGCAGAGGAACAGCGCCACCATGAAGATCAGCGGCGCCAGGGCGATTTTCCAGTCCTTGGATACATAGACCACCGCCAAGCCGCCAAACAGCGCGGGCAGGATGTTGGCAAACGCCGGCGCTAAGGTGGGGCTTTCCAAAATGGGGCGCAGGGTATTGAGCATAAACACGCCCAGGATGATGACAAGCGTCGTTACGATGGAGCTGACGGCAATGGCGATGGTGGATAAGACCTCGCCCTCCTCGGTGCCGGGCTCTACGCCGGCGGACTGCATGGCGTTGAGCGCGCAGGGCACCTTGAGGTTGGTCAGATTGCCGGTGACAAAGCCGAGGTACGAGCCGCCCGCCCCCAGCATGGGCGCATAGGTGAACACCTCGATGGTGCCGACGGTCCAGAAAATAGGCGCGACGCCCAGCAGGCCCTTGGCCACGGGACCAAAGCCCGGCCATGCCTTATAGTGGATGCAGATGATGGTGGGCACCAAAATCAAAAGCGCCAGGGCGGTCAGCATCCAAATGCGCCCGGCGGTATGGATGGTTTGTGTATAAGATTTTTGTTGTTTCATCAGAGAGCCTCCTTATACCAGCGCAAAGGTCAGCGGGATGGACAGCGCCATCGACGCCAGCATGCAGATGGGCAGGGCAAAATCCTGGAGCCAGCGCCAGCCGCATTTTTTGACCAGCAGGCCGCAAATGCACATCAGCGCAGCAGAAATCAGCATGACAAAGATGGGAATCCATCCGGCGATGCCGGTATTGATGTCTGCAAAGATCATGCCCAGGAAGGCAGAGATCATGCCGAGGAACAGGGCGGTCATGAAAATTTCGCCCCATTTTTCATCCTTGGATTTCAGGTTTACGATGCCGCGCTGAATCCTTTTCATGAACAGCGGCACAAGGATCATCCCAGGGATGATGCCCAGCGTCATGACCCAGGCAATGGCGGAATACACGGTCGGGTCCGTGACCGTCGTGGCAATGGAAACGCCGAGCGCGCTGGCCGCTGAGGTAGCGGCCGGCAGCTCATAGGTGAGCGCGCCGATGACGCTGAGCCGCAGCCAAGGCAGCGGCAGGCCCAAAAAGTTTGAAAGCGTGATGACGCCCAGCAAAATCGAGATGGCGGGCGCGATGGTAAAGGTAGCACTGGATACAGCGGTTTTTTTCAGGACCGCGGCAGAAAAGCCCAGCTCTTTTGCCCTGCGCCAGGCCTTGATAAGAAAATAGACCGATTGTGCCAAAATAAATAGGATGACAACGGAGACCAGCGCAAAGAGAAAAAAGTCGTTGGGATTGAACATGCTCCTTTCCCTCCTTTCTGAAAAATAGAAATAAGATAATAAGACAGAGGTATTGTATAGCAGGGTGGGGAAAATGTCCAGAAAATTGTGAAATAAGTAACAAGGAGGGAATCTGGAAACAAACGGGGAAGAGCATACCGAGGATACATACAGCAGAGCAGAACGGGCCAAGCTGCATAGAGATATATTTTTGAGAAGGGAAAGACATTCCGATATACAAAGTACGCGCAGCACCAGCGGATGGGCCGGGCACGGAGCCGCCTACTGGGCGGGATAAAGCGGGGAAAACAAAAAAGCCCCTCCCCGGGGCAGAGAGGCCCGCCTGGCATAAGGACAGGGCCGGACATGGCGCCGCCTACTGGGCGGGAGGAAGCATGGGGCATAATCCCGACATATTGCCCCGGGGCACAAAGTATGCGCAGCACCAGCAGATGAGCCGGGCACGGAGCCGCCTACTGGGCGGGAGGAAAGATGGGGCATAATCCCGGCATACTGCCCCGGGGCACAAAGTACGCGCAGCGCCAGCGGATGGGCCGGGCACGGAGCCGCCTACTGGGCGGGATAAAGCGGGGAAAACAAAAAAGCCCCTCCCCGGGGCAGAGAGGCCCGCCTGGCATAAGGACAGGGCCGGACATGGCGCCGCCTACTGGGCGGGAGGAAGCATGGGGCATAATCCCGACATATTGCCCCGGGGCACAAAGTATGCGCAGCACCAGCAGATGAGCCGGGCACGGAGCCGCCTACTGGGCGGCTAATCCGAAATAAACAGATCGTTGGGCGTACACTCTAAAACCTGGCAGAGCGTTTCGATGACCTCATAACGGATGGACTTGGTTTGGTTATTGACCATCCGATTGAAGTTTTGATAGCTCATTCCCAACTGCTTATACAGCCAATATTTGGTTTTCCCTTGTGCCTGAAGCAAAGGCAGCACATTCAAACGCAGCATGCTTTTTCCTTTCATCTATAAAACGATGATAACGGATAGCTGATGTTTACATATAGATTATCGCATTATATAATGCAAACATCAGATAGTGCGTATTAGCCTATCCTTGGGGGTGCTGCGTTATGCATAAATGCGTATTTGAAAGTATGTATACCGAGCTGCTGATGGCGGCCTTGCAGGCTGTTGACCTTCTTTCGCCTGCCAAAACAGAGCGGGACCTGCGTGCGCTTTGCAGCTTGAAACAGGGCATCAAGCAGGCAGAGCAGATTTTTTATCAGCGGCAGGAGGAAAAAGCAAGCCAGGCGGAACAGACAAAAAAGGCCGCCCCTGCGGGACGGCGGAGGTAGGCCTTTCATAAAGCAAAGAGAACGGAGAGGCGGCGCGCTGCGCCGCTCTTTTTTTGTGGGCAGGCGAGGAAATCAACCGGCGGCGCTTGACAAAAAACCGCTTTGGCGCAGCGCTTCCAGCGCGCGCTGCACCGCCTCGTTTTCCTGTACGAGCGCCATGCGCACATGCCCCTGGCCGGAGGGGCCGAATGCGCTGCCCGGCGTTACAAGCAGGCCGCTGGCGCGGAGCAGATCGTGCACGAACCGGCGGTCGTCGGCAAAGCCAGGCGGCAGCTTGGCCCAGACAAACATGGT
>CAJLPK010000067.1 GCA_905208455.1 uncultured Bacillota bacterium | reverse complement strand
CCGCGACGATGCGGGCAAGTTCCTGCCGGATTACTTTGAATTTAAGATCTTTGAGCAGGACCCGTTTGCCTCGGTGGATGTCAAGGGCGTCGGCAAGCTCATGCAGATGGCGGTGCAGATGGGCCGCGAACAGCGCCCCAACATCAAGCTGGGCATCTGCGGCGAGCAGGGCGGCGACCCCAAGAGCGTCGAGTTCTGCCATAACATCGGGCTGACGTATGTTTCCTGTTCCCCGTTCCGCGTGCCCATCGCCAGGCTTGCGGCAGCGCAGGCAGCCATCCGCCAGAAACGCTTCTAAACGCGCCTGTTGCAAAAGGGCAAAACGCTTTAGGCAAAAAAGCTTGCCATAAATCATAAAATAAAGACCTTGTACCCTTGGTATAAGGTCTTATTTTTTGCCAGCAGATGAGCAAAGAAAGTAAGCGTTTCATTGATAAAATCGGGATTTTACCCAAAGGGGGTTGCCAGGCAACAGCATCCTCCCAAAGCGCGCCGAAAACGGTGTGCTTTTTTCGTTGACAAAGAGCAGGACGCTGTTTATGATAAAAGCAGAAATATGCCGAATAAACAACAAAAATCATCGGCATACGAGGGGGAACTATGAAAAAAAGAATTGCATTGATCTTGAGTTGTTTGGCCGTGTGCGCGCTGGTGCTGTCCGGCTGCGGTAAACCCAGCTTGGCGGGTACAAGCTGGCAGGTATCCAAGCTGGTGCTTTCCTCGGGCGAGGTTGCGGAAGGAGAACAGGCCTATGATATCACCTATAGGATGTCCCTTACTTTTTCAGATGAAACAAATTGCACAATGTCCCTGGCGTATGGGTCTGCCGATGGGACCTACACGGTAGAAGGGGATACGCTCAAGCTGAACTTTGGCGGCAATGTTACCGAATGCACCTACAACGGCAAGGAAATTGGCATCGGCCCGGATAAAAACGGCATGATGACGTACCTGACGCCCGTATACAAATAAGCAGATAAATAAAATGGCGAACGGAAAAGGCAAATCTTAAGGATTTGCCTTTTTTCCATTGACAAAATGCATACGATTCTTTATGATGAATAAAGATAAATTGTGCCGTAATTTTGACAAAAACGGCAGAAAAAGTATGCTTTTTTGTTTTATGCAATTTTGTGAGGAAAATAACAAAAAACCGCTCAAAAGAGCGGGTTTTGAGCGGTTGATGTGCTGCACATAAAAGCATACTTTTTGCTTTGGCAACTTTTGAAAGTGAGGAGATTTCATTGAAAAAGAAACTGGCTTTGATTTTGTCCTGTATGATGCTGTGCGCGCTTGTGTTGGTAGGCTGCGGCGGCGGAAACAAGTATGTAGGCACAACGTGGGAGTTGACCCGTGCGGAGGCCTATGGCGTCACGATGGAAGGCGATATACTGGATAATACCGTTGGCGAAATGACCATCAAATTTGTAGACAACACCAAGGCAGAGATCAAGGGCATGGGGATGTCGGAAGATGCCACCTATACGCTGGAAGGCGATAAGATCGTGATTACAGAACCGAACGCTGAGACGCTGGAGTTCACTGTGGCCGATAACGAGCTTTCCGTAGAAGCCAGCGGCGCTACGATGTACTTTACAAAGAAATAAGAAAGAAAATCCCCCGCTAAGGGGGATTTTTTTATTGATAGGGACAAAGCATTTCTATACAATGCCAAATGACACATTTTTGACAAAATAGGAGGGTTCGTATTGAAGAAGAAAGGTTGCTTGCTGCTGGCCTGCGTGCTCGCACTGGCGTTGGCGCTGGCAGGCTGCGGCGGGGAAGAGAAATTGGCGGGGACCAAGTGGAAGCTGACCAAATATACCGCCCAAGGCATCACAATGGAGGGCGATGCGCTGGCTGCCCTGGGGAATGTGAATATGGAATTTGTAGATGAGAGCACGGTGAAAATGTCCATGCTGGGCGGCGTGTCTTTGGAGGGAAGCTATTCTGTGGAGGGCGATACCGTGACCATCGAGTTTTATGGCCAGCCAGTGGGCTTCCAGCGCAGCGGACATACACTGTCCGCCGAGTATGAAGGGGAGACCATGGTATTGGAAAAGGAATAAAAAAAGGCCCGTGCATACGGGTCTTTTTTTATGCAGGAAAACCATTTAGCTCAATAGGTCGTCAATGGATACGCCAAGCGCTTCTGCCAAAATGATTAGCTCAATGTCTGTGACAAACCGTTCTCCGTTTTCAATCCTCCGAACAAAATGGTTATCCACATCATAGCCCATGGCTTGGATCTTTGCGGCCAGCTTGTATTGAGAAACCTTCTTTTCCAATCGGTATTTCTTTACTTTTTTACCAGAGATATTATTGCGGCCGTCGGGTGCCTTGATTTTGAACATGTTATCTCCTAAAAAATATTGAATAGTATTTACTGTTTCCTCCAGTGTATGCTAAGATATAGGAGAATATGTTATACACTGTTCAACATCTGTAAAGGAGATTGTATTCTTATGAAGCCGGACTGGAGAGAAGAACAAATGTGCGATATCGCATTTGACATGTTTTTGGAGGATTCCAAGTACGATGAAACGGAGAATGCGATTTTCCTTTTGATGCGCCAGGCATTTTTGGAAGGGTTTAAGGCTGGGAAGATGGCGGCAGAGTCCATGGATCGTATGTCCATGTATTATAAAGGGAGAATCGATGCCCGAATCGCCAATGCCGGTCTGCTGGACAAGGCAAGGGATGAAAGGGATAAAGAATAAAGATGCGAAAAAACACAGCAAAAATAAAAAGCAGGACACTCTGTCCTGTTTTTTTGCATGCCTTAAAAAACAGCACTTTGTTATTTTGCCTTCAGCCCTAACAAATAATCAACGGTGACCCCGTAAAGCTGCGCCAGCTGGATTAAAAGAGGGGCCGTCCACTCGATTTTGCCTGTCTCATATTGCGAGTAGGTATTCTGCGCCATGTGCAGCTTTTGTGCAAGCTGGGTTTGTGTTAGATGATTCTGCTCACGCAGAGCACGGATATTTTCGTAAATCATAGTATCACCAAACATCAGTATGGTTCATTTTTTCCCATTTGGATAGTTATTATCCGTAATATAGATAGCAAAAAAATAGATGGTAATCCAGTAAAAACTATTGATATTCCTGCCTTTTTTCCAGGATCTGGGAAAAAGGCTTTGCTTTTTTGCGGCCTTAGAAAGGTAGGATCAACAAGCATAAAAATTTTTTGAGTATTTTCAAAATAAGCCGATTGAAAAATGCAAGACGAAAGCTGCAGAAAACCGCCTTTTGTAAAAAGTCAAGAATTTTTTGCTGCAATTTTTGAAGAAAAAAAGGGATTTTCCCTTTTATGGAGAAACTATTAAATACAATAGGATTTGGAGGTGGTACGCTTTGATTTCCATTCGGGAGCAGACCGAGGCGGATCAGGACAAGATCCTGTCCCCCTATGCCACGAGGGCTGCGCAGTCCAAAGGGCGCAGGCGGCCGGAAGCGCCGTGCCCCATCCGCACCTGCTTTGCCAGGGACCGGGACCGCATCCTGCACTCCAACTCCTTCCGCCGGCTAAAGCACAAGACGCAGGTGTTCATTGCGCCCAGCGGCGACCATTTCCGCCAGCGCATGACGCATACGCTGGAGGTTGTGCAGATCGCGCGCACCATCGCGCGGGCGCTGCGCCTCAACGAGGATTTGACGGAGGCCATCGCCCTGGGGCACGACCTGGGACATACCCCGTTCGGGCATACCGGCGAGCGGGTGCTCAACCGGCTGAGCAGCCTGGGCTTTGCGCACAACCAGCAGAGCCTGCGGGTGGTGGAGTTCTTAGAACGCGGCGGCCGGGGGCTGAATCTGACCTGGGAGGTCAAGGACGGCATCGTCAACCACCGCAGCGCCTGCAAGCCCGCTACCCCGGAGGGGGCCATCGTACGGCTTTCGGACAAGATTGCGTATGTCAATCACGATGTGCAGGATGCCATCTGGGCCGGGGACCTGACGCTGGAAAGCCTGCCGAAGCACTGTGTAGAGGCGCTGGGGCGCACCAACAGCGAGCGCATCAACGCGCTGGTGGTGGATGTGATTCGCCATTCGCACGACGGCGTGGTGCAGCAGTCCGCGCATATGGCAAAGATCATGGGCGATCTGCGCGCGTTCCTCTTTGCCAACGTATACGAGGGCCCGCACCAGACAGAGCAGACCCGGCGTGCCGAGCGCATGGTCGAGGGCCTGTATACCTACTACATCGGCCAGGCAGGCAGCCTGCCGGCCGAGTATGAGCGCATCGCGGAGGAGCAGTCCCGCGAGCGCGCCGTGATGGATTATATCGCCGGCATGTCGGATAACTTTGCCGTGCGTCAGTTTTTGAGCATTTATGTGCCGGGCGAGGCAGGGCCGTACTGCGGATAACGCCGCGCCGGCAGGAAAGGAGGGCGTATGGCCGGGCATTTTACCGATGAGTTTTTAGACGAAGTGCGGGCGCGCAATGATTTGGTGCAGATCGTTGCGCAGTATGTGCCGCTGCAGCAGAAAAGCCGGCGCTACTGGGGCTGCTGCCCGTTCCACAGCGAAAAGACGCCCTCGTTTTCCGTAGACCCGGACAAGCAGTTTTACTATTGCTTTGGCTGCCATGAGGGCGGCAATGTCATCCATTTTATCATGAATATCGAAAAGATGACATTTCCCGAGGCCGTGCAGTTTTTGGCGGAAAAGGCCGGCCTGCCCCTGCCGCAGACCGGGCAGGACAGCCGGGCCTACCAGGAGAAAAAGCGCAGAAAGCAGCGCTTGTACGAGGCGCTGCGCCAGGCGGCGCTGTTTTACCATCGCCAGCTTTCCACGGACGGCGCGGCGCACGCCAGGGCTTATTTGCAAAAGCGCGGGCTGACGCAAAAGGAGGTCAAGCATTTCGGCCTGGGATACGCGCCTAAGGAATGGCAGGGCTTGACAGACCATCTAACGGCCCAGGGCTTTACGGCAAAGGAGCTGAGCGACGCGGGGCTGGCCGTGGTCAAGGGCGAGAAAAAATACGATTTTTTCCGGGACAAGCTCATCTTTCCCATCATCGACCAGCAGTCGCGCGTGCTGGGCTTTGGCGGCCGCCTGCTGTCCGGGGATGGCCCCAAATACATCAACACCGCCGAAACGCTGGTGTATAACAAGCGGGAAATGCTCTACGGCCTGAATTTTTACCGGCAGTTCGGCAAGGAACGCGAGCTGTTTATGACCGAGGGCTATATGGACTGCATCTCGGTTTCCTCGTTTGGCTTTCCCAATGTGGTGGCCTCGCTGGGCACGGCGCTGACCACCGGGCAGGTGCGCCTATTGCGCCGCTTTGCCGATACCGTCTACTTTGCCTACGACGGCGATGCCGCCGGGCAGAACGCCACCCTGCGCGGGCTGGATATTGCTGAAAGGGAGGGCGTGGCGGTGCGCGTGCTGGTGCTGCCGGACGGGCAGGACCCGGACGAATTTTTGCGCAGCCGGGGCGCGTCTGCGTTCCGTGCGCTCAAGGAAAGCGCGCTGACGCTGACGGAGTGCAAGATACAGGCGCTGACAAAAGCCTTCGATATGCAGACGGAAAACGGGCGCACGGCCTTTGCGCAAAAGGCGGCGGCGCTGCTAAAGCCGTTGTCGCCGGTGGAGCGGGAGCGGTACGAGCGGTACATTGCCAAGGCATCCGGCTTTGCGGTGGAGACCATCCAGCAGCAAGCGCAGAGCGCCCAGGCCCCCAAAGCCGACGCCCCGCCAAAGCGCCGGGAAGCGCCGGCGGAAAAAGAGCAGGGCGTGGCAATCCAGGAGCGCGTGCTGTGCGCGCTGGCAGAGGATGCGCAGACCGCGGCGCGGCTGCTGCCGTTGTTGCGGCAGGAGGATTTTACCGACCCGCTTTTGCAAACGCTATACATAAAATCGCTGGAGCTGTGCGCCAAGCAGGAGCTTTCGCCGGCCGGGCTTTTGGCGTCGGTACAGACGCCGGAGGACGCCAAGCGCGCCGCGCAGTGGTTCGTGCATACGCACGTAGAGCCGCCGGACGTAATGCTGGATTATCTTTGCACCTTAAGGGTGCAGACCCTGCTGCGGGCAAACGAGCAGCTTTCCAAGCAGCCGGGCGGGGACATCCGGCAGGCCGCGCAGGCCATTTCACAAAACACACACCTGATCGCAGCGCTGAAGCAGAAAAACAGCGATGCGGCGTCCAAGATAGAATACCTTCGTAGGGGGAAATACTGATGGCAGAAACCAAAGCAAAGCAACCCAAGGACCGTGTAGACGAAATCATCGCCACCGGCAAGCATAAGGGCGTTTTGACGCACGATGAGCTCAACCAAACGCTAACGGATGAGGAGATGGAGCCAAGCCAGCTGGAAAACATCCTGAACGAATTGGAAAAGCGCACCGTCAAGGTCGTGAAAGCGCTGCCGGACGATCTGGAGCCGGATGCCAAGGAACTGGCAGAGGAGGAGGTCATCACAGAGCAGGAACTGGCCTCGGATTATATCCCGGATACCGTCAACATCGACGACCCGGTGAAAATGTACCTAAAGGAGATCGGCCGTGTGCCGCTGCTGTCCGCCACGGAAGAAATCGAAATCGCCAAGCGCATGGGCGAGGGCGACGAGCGCGCCAAACAGCAGCTGACAGAGGCCAACCTGCGCCTGGTAGTTTCCATTGCCAAACGGTATGTGGGCCGCGGCATGCTGTTTTTGGACCTGATCCAGGAGGGCAACCTGGGGCTTATCAAGGCGGTGGAAAAATTCGATTACCAAAAGGGCTATAAGTTTTCTACCTATGCCACCTGGTGGATCCGCCAGGCCATCACCCGCGCCATCGCGGACCAGGCCAGAACCATCCGCATTCCGGTGCATATGGTGGAAACCATCAACAAGCTGATTCGCGTGACGCGCCAGCTTTTGCAGGAATACGGGCGCGACCCGCAGCCGGATGAGATCGCCAAGGAAATGGGCATTTCGGAGGAAAAGGTGCGGGAGATCATCAAGATTGCCCAGGAGCCTGTTTCGCTGGAAACCCCCATCGGGGAAGAGGAGGACAGCCACCTCGGCGACTTTATCCCGGACGACGAAGCCCCCGCGCCGGAGGAAAGCGCAGCCATCACCATCTTGAAAGAACAGCTGACCGAGGTGCTGGATACCTTGACCCCGCGCGAGGAAAAGGTGCTGCGCCTGCGCTTTGGCCTGGATGACGGCAGGGCCCGTACCTTGGAGGAGGTAGGCCGGGAATTCAACGTAACGCGCGAACGAATCCGCCAGATCGAGGCCAAGGCGCTCCGTAAACTGCGCCATCCCTCCCGCAGCAAAAAGCTGCGCGACTTTTTGGACTAATCCATGACCTTTGTCCTTCTTGCCTCTTTCGATGCCCGATTCTCCACTGCGGCATTTCAAAAAGAAGGTGGCGTTCGGGAAGCGGTTGAGGAAAAGAGATAAGGGGCCCCGTTGGGGGCTGCCACGAGTTCAAAAGCAGTAGACCCGCTTTAGGCCTACTGCTTTTTCTTATGCTGGAAAAATAGCCAAAGCCCGCAAAAAAGGGGATCCAGTGGCATGCCCTTGCGGCGGGAGCAACGCCGGGATGGGCCATAAGGCGTGGGGAAGCTGGCCGGGTATAAGGAAAGGGGACAAGGAAACCTGAACGGAAGAATCAAGGTGCGGAGGGGCATACCACGCATGAAAAAACGCCGGGCAAGGGCTCGGCGTTTTTTTGCGCCGCTACGGACGGCAGCGCTGGCAGGGCTCGTAGCCTTGGCCGATGAGCGATTCACGGCTGCCGGTAAATGCCTGCTTGTTTTTTTCGCTCATGTCCTGGACGCTTTGGCAGTCCGGCTTGTGAAATTTTTTCGTGCTGGTGTTGAGAAGGTAGACGGAGCCCGCCTCGCTCGTCTGCTGCGGGGTGGGGGTAGACTCTGCCTCGCGGCTGCTGCCGTCGGCATAGTCGATGGCCACGCCGGGCTGCACATTATAGCAGAACACGCAAAAGCGCACGCCTGCGCCATTGTCCTCGGTGGAAAGCGCCTCCATCAAAACGCCGCGGGCGACCAGCTCCTCCCCGACAAACACAGGCGTGACGCGGTAGAGCACCGGGCGCCCTGTTTCCTCCACATAATCAGCGACCTGGTTTTCAAACGGCAGCATGCCTTCGGTATTCAGGTAGCGTGTGCCGGTGATTAGGTTTTGCGTGTTGGCGTTTTCCGCTGTCAGTTGGTAGCCGATTAGGTGGCAGCGGTTGTAGAGATACTGCCCGTCCACAAAGCTGTACCGCACCGTTTGCCAGCCGCTGGGGCGCACCATGCCGATGCTGCCGCGCTCCTCTGTGGGCATGGTGCGGGGGCTGACCAGCGCCATCGCTGCGCCGCAGCGCCCCAAATCATCCAGCTCGGTGTAGTGCTCCTCCTGGATAGGGGCCATATCCTCTTCGGTGAAAAACGGTTGGTTGCCGTTGACCACGGCATATGGCTCGCCGGCATAGGCGGGCACGTCGCTGTACTCGAAATGCTCTGCCTGCGGGGCGGCTGTGATGGCCGCGGTAGACGCCGGCAGGGTTTGGGCCGGGCTGCATGATGCGCCAAACAGCGTACACAGCAAAACCAGCAGCGAGAGCAGAGAGCATCGGATCGTTCGTTTCATGGATAGCACCTCCGGCGCCAGAAAAATCAGAATCTATTTTTTAGTATAGCACACCGCAGCCCGGCAAGCGCTATTTTGCAGGCAGGCCTTGCGCCAGGAAAAGCACGGTGCTATAATAAAACCACATTTGAATCAAATGTCTTCAGGGCGGGGTGAAATTCCCCACCGGCGGTATAGCCCGCGAGCCTTTTTGGCAGACCCGTTGCAATTCCGGGGCCGACAGTACAGTCTGGATGAAAGAAGATATGCGCAAAGAGTCTCGCCCTTTTTTACGTGCACGAAAGGCGGGATTTTTTAATTTCTCCATATCTTCGGTTAGGAGAAACATGAACACGATTACAACCAAACACAGCGCTTTGACAAAGACCCGTACCCTTGTCAGCCTGGCGATGCTGACGACCATTGCCTATCTCTTGGCCTTTTTGGAGTTTCAGGCGCCGTTGTCCCCCTCGTTTGCGATGATGGATCTTTCCGACCTGCCGGCGCTTGTCGGCGCGCTGTCCATCGGGCCGGGGGCCGGCGTGGCCATCGAGCTGGTGAAAAACGCCTTGCAGCTTTTGAGTACCGCCACCGGCGGCGTGGGCGAGTTGGCCAACTTTCTCATCGGCGCGTCGTTTGTCTTTACGGCGGGCATGCTGTACCATAAAGCGCATTGGAA
>CAJLPK010000066.1 GCA_905208455.1 uncultured Bacillota bacterium | reverse complement strand
CGCGCGATACATAACCGCTGCTTCTGCCCGCCGGAGACGTTGGAGCCGCCCTGCTCGATATAGGTGTCGTAGCCCTTTGGAAACTGCGAAATAAATTCATCCGCCTGTGCGAGCCGGCACGCCTCCTTTAGCTGCTCGTCGGTGGCGTCCGGGTTGCCCCAGCGCAGGTTTTCGCTGATCGTGCCGGAAAAAAGCACGTTCTTTTGCAGCACGACGGCCACCTGATTGCGCAGCGCCTCCAGATCATATTGGCGCACGTCAACGTCGCCGACGCGCACACAGCCTTCCGTCACGTCATAAAGGCGCGATATGAGCTGGATCAGCGTCGATTTTGAGGAACCGGTCCCGCCGATGACGCCGATGGTTTCACCGGAACGGATGTGCAGGTCGATATCCGTTAAAGCCTTTTTCCCGGTTCCATGCTTATAGGAAAAGCTGACATGATCAAAATCTATGCTGCCGTTTTCAATCTGCATCAGAGGATGATCCGGGTTTTTCAGGTCCGGCGTTTCCTGCAGAACCTCAACGATACGGTGGATGCTGGCCATGCTCATGCTGATCATAACAAAAATCATAGACAGCATCATCAAAGACATCATCACGGACATCACATAGCTGAACATTGAAGTTAATTCGCCTGTGGACATCGTGCCGATGACGATAAACTTGGCGCCAAACCAAGATACAGAGATGATACAGCCGTAAATGGCCAGCATCATGGCCGGATTGTTGAACGCAAGCAGTTTTTCCGCCTTTACAAACAGGCGATACACATTATAGGCAGCTTTGGAAAACTTCGTCTTTTCATACCCTTCACGGACAAATGCTTTGACAACACGGATTGCGGATACATTTTCCTGTACACTGGCATTGAGGTCATCATACTTCTTAAATACGACATCAAAGACCTTCATTGCCATTTTCATGATAATGCCCAATACAACCGCTAAAAACAAAATGGCAGCTAAGAAAATCAGGCTCAGGTCCCGGTTGATTGTAAAGCACATCACCATGCTGGATACCAGCATCAACGGCGCACGCACGGCAATACGCAAGATCATCTGATAAGCATTCTGCACATTTGTAATGTCCGTGGTCATGCGCGTTACAAGGCCTGCCGTGCTGTATTTATCGATATTGGAAAAGGAAAACGTCTGGATATTGCTGTAAATCGCTTCACGCAGATTGGCGGCAAAACCTGAGGAAGCGCTGGCCGCATATTTTCCTGCCAGCGCACCAAAAGCCAAACTAAAAAAAGCCATGACCAACATGACGATTCCATATTGGTACACAGCCTGCATATTGCCAGCCTGCAGGCCGTTATCTATGATTTTTGCCGTTATAAATGGAAGCAGCACTTCCATGACCACTTCCAATGCCGTAAACAACGGGGTCAAAATGGAATCCTTTTTATATTTGCCAATGTATTTTACTATGGTCTTCATCGTTCACACCTTCTTTACTCAATATATTCACTAAGATACATTCAGCAGCATTTTATGCTGCAAGGCTTGCAAGGCACGCAGCTCCTCCAGATCCAGGCCGTTGCATATCTTTGCCTGCAGCTGTTTTAGCGTGCGTTGTATGCTGTGCCCCAGCGCCTCGCCCTGGGGCGTTGCAAAAATCAGCTTTTGCCGATCATCGTTTTCCGCATTTTTTGTGTATACATATCCCTTCCCTTTCAGCTTTTTTACCAGCGCGGAAATCGAAGGCTTAGACAGGCCCGTTGCCCGATACATCTCCGTTGCGCATACGCCATCGCAGTGCTCTAATACATACGCCATCACCTGTGCCTGGGCTGCTGTCAGTCCATGCAGGGCAGCCGCTCGGTTTAAGCACGCCTCCAGCCGAAGGCTAAGCTGTCGTATTGTATGCAGCAAGCTGCGAAATTCTACGGCGGACATTGTCTTCACCCCTCCATGATTCAGCTCCAAACTTTTTTGCTGTATATTATCTTATACCTCATTTGCCCTTGAATGTAAAATTCAAATATGTTATTATCAATAAAAATCCTTTATGAAAAATAATAATATTTTTGATTTTATCTTTGTGGGTGATGTGGTATGAATACCGTACAACTCGAATGCTTCCTAATGGTAGCAGACTGTCTAAACTTTACAAAAGCAGCCGAGGCTCTCAAGATCAGTCAGCCTGCCGTCAGCCATCAGGTCCGTACTTTGGAGGATGAGCTAGGCGTAAAACTATTCATTCGCTCCAACAAGCGGGTCATGCTTACCAAGGAGGGCATGCACTTTATCGGGGACGCACTCAGCATATTAAAAATTGCCAATGCGTCAAAGCTTCGCCTGCGGGGAAACCTCGTCTCTCAGCCGATACATTTGGGAATCGGCTGTCACAGCACCTGGGAGCTATCGTTATTGCCGCCGCTCATCAACTTGCTCAGCCAAGAATTTGCACAGTTTGTACCGGTCCTTAAACTCATCCCTCTCCCCATCATGGAAAACCTGTTGGAGGATGAAAGCCTCCAGGTTATGCTGTCCTTTCGTGCTGAGCAAGAGCAAAGGCGCCATGCACGCTATCTAGAGCTTACCAAATGCCCCATTGTCTGTGTATGTGCGCCTGAGCATCCTTTTGCAAAATGCCAAAGCCTGACCCAGGAGGCGCTGCATACCGGCGGTAGATTTGTACTCTGCAGCCCCCGGCAATGCAATCCCTCCTTCTTTCGCATTCAAAGCAAGCTATCCTCCGAGCATGCTGCTTCTGAGTTGGTCTTTGAAGAAGGATATGAGGTGATTCATGCACTGATTAAGGCCAATTTTGCATTTACAATTTGGCCGGATATTCCCATCATCCGCGATCCCTCCCTTTGCTATATTCCCATTGAAGGACTCCCCTCCCTTTCCTTCGGGATTTTCTATACTGCGGGAAAAAATGGCCCGCTCGTAAAAAGATTTTTAGAGATCGCAAAGCGCCATTTCAAAACAGATGAAAAAAAGAGCGAACATCCGCTCTCTATCCCATAAGGTCTAAATCCTGGTGTTTGCAGCACGCTTAATGGAATATCAGCCAAAGAAGCAACAGCCTGGTATGTAGCTCATTCTGCATTCATTTTTCTCCTTTTCAAATCCTCTGCTTCTGATTCTAACAGAGTTTTTTAGGTTTGTCTATCTTAGTAGACATTATTATTTTCTCCATTCCATACACTAAACAAAAAGGAGTGTATGGATTGTTAGAATTTAATAAGCAAGCTATAGGCCGGGCCATTCGCCGCCTGCGAAAGGAGCGCGGGCTTTCTCAAGAGGTTGTCAGCAGCTTTGCCGGCCTGGCACGCAGCCATTTGGCAATGATAGAAAATGGAGATAAGCAGCCGAATTTTGAAACAATTTGGCGCCTGGCCAACGCATTTGGGTTATATCCGCATGAATTGGTCAAACTCATTGAAGAGGAGAGTCTTCGATGACCACAGTAAAAATAAATAGGAGCTATTCTTGATTGTCTCAAATCATTTGACAATTTATGGTACAATAAAAGGACAAAATGACTTTACTAAGTTAGATAGGAGTTCTTTGTTTTTATGTTGGATTTTTTACCCATCGATCTATCAGACAAGGATTGGATGACAGAACTGTTTGAAACAGGCGGCGCTCCTTCGGAGGAATACAATTTTGTATTCGCTTATATTTGGCGAAAGACCTACGGCCTTTCTGCTACCCGTATGGGAGATTACGTACTTGTCTTTTCTTCTCAGCCAACGCCCAGTTATTTATTCCCTTGCGGCAAAGGGCCGTTAAAGCCGGTGCTGGATGCCATTATTCAGGATGCCAAGGATAGGGGTATCCAGCTTCAGCTTCATTGCCTGATGCCGGAACAAATCGAGCTGCTGGAATCGATATATCCCGGGCAGTTTTCCTATGAGCTGCAGCGCGATTATGCAGATTATATCTACGCGGCGGAAAAGCTGCGCACGCTTTCCGGCAAAAAAATGCATGCGAAGCGCAATCATATCAACCGTTTTCTGGAGAACAATCCAGACTGGCATTATGAGCCCATCACCCAAGACAACATCGCCGATTGCCTTTTGATGAATGAGCTATGGTGTAAGCAGTCAAACTGCGATGAAAATGAAGATTTGAAAGAGGAGGCATGCGCAGTACGCCAAGCCTTTGCCCATTACGATGAATTGGGGTTTGACGGCGGCCTTTTGTATCTGGGCGATAAGGTAATCGCCTATACCATTGGTTCACGGCTGACACCCGATACCTATATGGTGCATTTTGAAAAAGCTTTCGGAGAAATCCAAGGCGCTTATCCCATGATCAACCAGCAATTTATCCAGCATATCGGGGATAGCTACCAGTGGATCAACCGTCAGGACGATATGGGGGAAGAAGGGCTCCGTAAAGCTAAAATGTCTTATTACCCGGAAAAAATTCTGGATAAACACATTGCATTTTACAAAGGATAAGCTATGCATATTCGATTTGCAGACACAGAGCACACGCAGCAGATCATAGAGTTATGGCGGCAGTGCTTTGGGGATAGCAGAAAATTTATCTCCTTTTATTTAGACCACCATCCTTATGAGGACAAAACAATGCTTCTGGCGATGGAAGGAGATATTGTAACTTCTATGCTTTCTCTATTGCCTGCGCGGCTTGTCATAGGGCCAAAACAGGCGCCCGTCCGCTATGTATATGCAGTGGGAACAGACATTCGATTCCGCGGTCAAGGATTAAGCACGGCGTTATTGGATGCTTCGGCGGCCTTGTGCCAGCGCCTGGGGGAAGCTGGGATGTTTTTGATTCCTGCTTCCTCTTCCTTGTTTGATTTTTATGGCCAGCGCGGGTTTGTCCCGGCCTTCGGTATTGAAAGCCGTTCGTTTTCCGCCTCTGAGATACCCTCCTGTATTCATTCCGGAGTAAAGCTTCGTCCCATGCCCCTCTCAGCATTGGTTTCGCTGCGCAATCAAGCGTTTGCTTCCCTCCCTTCCTACATTGCTTGGGAGCAAGAGGCGCTTGCCTATGCCGTAAAAGCAGCCAAGGCGGCCCTGGGCGGTGTATATGGTTTTTATATTGGGGATACGCCCGTAGGATATGTATTTTACGAACCGCAAGGGGAAAGCATGCAGCTTAAAGAATGGTGTGTGCCAAAGGCGCTGTCAAAAGAGGCCCTTTCTGCACTGCATGCAGAGCTGGGCGCTTCGTCTTATCATTTGCGTTTGCCGGGCCATACGCCCTTTGGTATGCTGCGCCTGGCTAAGGATTGCGCCTTATCCATGCCGGATTCGCTGGGATATGCCAATTTAATATTGGATTGATCTATGATTGGTTCATCTCTCTCAAAAGCGCTCAAAGGAGCGCTTTTCAATAAAAGGAGTCTAAAGCTATGATCTTGTATTTTTCAGGCACTGGCAACAGTGCCTATGTGGCAAAACAGCTCAGTTTGCAACTGAAGGAGGAGGCCGTCGATGTATTCGCACGGATCCGCAGCCAAGATTACACTGCGCTGCAGTCAAACAGGCCTTGGGTTGTTGTATGTCCCACCTATGCATGGAGAATCCCGCGCATTTTGCAGCAATGGCTGGAGAAAACAGCGCTGAATGGCTGCTCATTGATATATTTTGTCATGACTTGCGGCGATAACATCGGCTATGCGGAAAAAAGCTTGAAAGCATTATGTGCTTTCAAGCAAATGGATTTTTGCGGGTGTTTTCCTATCGTAATGCCAGAAAACTATATTGCCCTGTTTACTACGCCCGGAAAAGAGGAGGCATTGGAGATAATCAGCCGCGCAGATGGTGAGATCGATAAGGCAGCGGAAATGCTCCGGCTCGGCAAGCATTTCCCGCAGGCCACTATTCATTGGAAAGATCGATTGAGCAGCGGCATTGTCAATGACCTGTTTTATCCGATGTTTGTGAGGGCAAAGAAATTTTACGTGACAGAAAGCTGTATCTCTTGCGGGCAGTGTGCCCGCCTATGTCCACTGCATAATATCCAGATGAAGGAGGGAAAGCCAGTATGGGGCAAGGCATGCACGCACTGTATGTCCTGCATCTGCCGTTGCCCGACGGAGGCCATAGAATATGGCAAGCATAGCAGAGGCCTGCCTCGGTATGTTTGTCCGAAATAAGAAATCCCCTCAAAAAAGAAAAGGCCGCAAATGCGGCCTTTTTTATGATCTTGCGTATTTTTCTACTTGGTCGCCATAGAGCTCTTTCAGGCGCTGCTGCAATTCTTCCTTTGCCTTTTGCACGGCTTCTGGATTCATCAACAAATCCACCACAGTATCCGCCAGGGTTTTGCTGTTCAGCATAATAAACTTTTCCCCCGCCGGGCTGTCCACGATATTGCGAAACTCTACCGTGTGGTTAGAGATCTTGCGCTCCGGCAAAATCGTCATATGCGGGTTGATGGCCGGGATGACATGCGAAACATTGCCCAGGTCCTCCCCGCCGCTGTCCGCCGGCATGCCAGGCTGCATAGGCTCGCCCAGAGCCAAACAGTTTTCGCGGAACAGTTCGCCCAGTACACTGTTGGGGATTCTGTTTTTGTATCCCATCTCTCCATGGTATTCTACGGTGCAGCCTGTCGCCGCGGCACCCGCCTCGATGCAGCCCTCGATCTTTTTCCGGACATCCTCTACGATCATCGGCGTAGGGCCCGCCAGCCCAAGCGTCAGCTTCACATAGTCACGCACAGAGCCTGTCTGCTCATACCCCTCTACAAAGCCATAGTCGATGCGAACGCCGTCTTCCGTTTGCTGGCGCATCATTGCCACCGCATTAAAGCACACAATGGCCGCATCAAACGCATTTTTCCCTTTCCAGGGACGCGCCCAGGCATGGGCCGTCTGGCCACGGTACTCAATGACATAATGGCTGCTGCATAGGCATTCACCAGCCACACGGCTCATTGCCGTGGTAGGATGCACAGCCATGCAGGCATCCACATCATCAAATACGCCGCCTTTCAAAAGGTCGATCTTTCCGCCGTCTATTTCTTCATAAGGGGTGCCGATGACAGAAAACGTACCCTTGATATCAAATTTTTTCATCGCTTCAATCATGGCAGCCCCGGCCCCCATGCTGGCTGCTGCAATCAGATTATGCCCGCAGGCATGATCCAACCCATTCGGCAGGCAATCGTATTCCGACAGCACCGCAATATGGGGCCCTTCTCCATTGCGATACGTCGCTACAAAGGCAGTATCTACCCCCGCAGGGTTTTCCGTAATCTCATAGCCTTTGCTTTTCAAATACGCTATCTGCTTGGCGCAGGCCTTATACTCGGTATGCGCTACCTCCGGATGCTGGAAAATATATTGGCTAATCTCCATCAGTTCCGGGCCAATGGCCTCTACCTGCTGGTCGATGTATTGTTTCATCTCCTCTTTTTTCATGGGAAATGCCTCCTTTACTCCACTGTTTTTACAGATTAGATTCTAAAATTTATGATAGACTTTCATAAAGAAAAAGTCAAAGAAAATCTTCAGAGAATCCATTTTACAAGGAAATATAAACGTGTTATCCTATAAAAGAATAGAGAGAACCCTATTCGTCTGAAGAGGAGGGACATTCTATGTTTCAAAATTCTCGATACAGTATCGTTGTGAATATCGCCCTGTTTCTATTGGGAATCTATTTTGTAGCAGCCCCCAATACAGCGCTGCCTACCATTGTCACCATATTGTCTGTGGCAGCGTTTGTATACGGCGCATGGCAGTTGTTTTGTTATTACCGCGCCACGCAGAATGGTACCGATACCAATCGCCCGCTGCTTTTAGGCATCGTATCCATTGTGGCTGGTATTTTGCTCTTAATCTTTAAGATGCAGCTAATCCTAGGCGCCCTGCCGATTGTGTTTGCCGTATGGATGGTTTTCATTGCCTTCCAGCGCGTCACGCAGGCTATGGCCATGCGAAATGCCGGTGTGACCAACTGGTACCTGCCGCTGGTCACTGCTGTAATTTCTTTTATCTTAGCCATTGTCGTACTTACGCATATCATGCAGGTCAATGCGATCATTACCTCCATGATCGGCATTTATTGCATCGCTTTGAGCGCATTGACCCTTGGCGAAATGCTCGCTATGAAAAAATAACCTTGTTCAAAAAGCCATCCGTTTGGGTGGCTTTTTCTTTGCCCAGATGGAGGAGAGGATTCCAAATATCCACTGCATAGAAAAACAGGCGCGTCATGCATCCTTCTTAGATATGCTCTGCTCGGCAATGCATAAATGGTGTATCCTGATTGAACGCTGTGCATTTACCAGAGACCCCTATTATGCCAACGCTCTGAAGAAGGCACAAGCATACCTCGCTGTATTCAGCGTCCGGTGACGCCTATGCCGGCAGCGCGATTGCCAATCCGTGCTCCCATCCGGCAAAAATACGTATGCCGCTTAAAAAGACGGTCTTCCTTTTCCCGTCCCTTTTATCAGATTGCAGCGATATGCTGCGGGAGGCATAATAGGCAAAGGAGCATTTCAAACCGCGCATCACTGAGCATGGCGCAAATAAAAAAAGGCCTGGGCCTTTTTTTATTTTAATGCTCCTTTATGCCCGTTAAATTTCCAAAATGGCCTTTTTTGGCTGTACAAAGACTGACGACAGGCACCGCAATCAAAGAAGCCAGCATACCAATTACCCCAATCATAGGAGCATGCCCAGCAAATCCCGGCACACCGGCCAAAGCCAGCGCCGTCATGACCAGTGAGCTGCCTGCGCCCAAAATCATACCAGCCCAAGCACCTTCCCGCGTCGTTTTTGAGTAAAACAGCCCCCAAATATAAGGCCCCAAAAAAGCGCCTGCAATGATGCCCCAAGAATAGCTCATCAAATCGACAATGGGAATGTGGAAGATCGTGACAGCCAAAGACAACGCAATAAACAAGACACACATACCGCGCAGCAGCGCATGCGTCTTTTTTTCTTTGTTTGTCTTGATGTGCTTTGCCACTAAGTCCACAGAAAATGAGGAGCTGGCAGATAGTACCAGGGCCGACAACGTGGACATGCTTGCTGAGAGCAGCAACGTCAGCACAACCGCCATCAAAAGCTCCGGTACAATCGCGGTATCCGTCAGCATCTCGGTCATGATGTTCACATTAGGATCCAACGCTTCCGGGCCCAGGATGACACGGCCCATAGCGCCGCAAAAGTAGGCGCCGCACCCAATCAGCATTGCAAATACAGTCGAGATGTAGGTTGCTTTTCTGATCGCGCCTTTATCCTTGATGGCATAGAATTTGTGGATCATATGCGGCATACCCAGCGCCCCCAAGCTGGTGAGCAGCACCAC
>CAJLPK010000065.1 GCA_905208455.1 uncultured Bacillota bacterium | reverse complement strand
ATCGAGGCGGGCTTGGCACAGATGGACAAGCCGGCAACGTTGAAAATGCAGATGCCTGTGCCGCAGGCAGTGCCGGTGCTGACAGGCTTTTGCCAAAAGAGCGAAGCAGAGCTCCGGGCGCTGCATGCGGAATTGGGCTTGGCGATGAGCGTGGAGGATTTGCAGTTTACCCAGGGCTATTTCCGCGATACCGAGCACAGGGACCCCACCATGACGGAGATCCGTGTGCTGGATACCTATTGGTCGGACCACTGCCGGCATACCACCTTTGCCACGATCTTGGATGAAATCGTGCTGCCGGAGGGGGAGACGCGCCCGGCGTTTGAAAAGGCGCTGGCCGTGTATGAGCAGGCCAGGCGCGAGGCGGGCCGCACCCAGCGCCCGCATACCCTGATGGATCTGGGCACCGTAGGCGCCAAGGCGCTGAAAAACCAGGGCAGGGTGCACGATCTGGATGAGAGCGAAGAAATCAACGCGTGCAGCGTAACGGCGGATATTGAGGTGGACGGCAAGCCGGAAAAATGGCTGCTGGAATTTAAGAACGAGACGCACAACCATCCGACCGAGATTGAGCCGTTCGGCGGCGCGGCCACCTGCCTGGGCGGGGCGATCCGCGATATTTTGGCAAGCCGAGCCTATACGCATCAGGCGATGCGCGTCACGGGCTGCGCAGACCCCAATACGCCGCTGGAGGATACCGTGCCGGGGCGCTTACAGCAGCGGCGCATCACCACCGGCGCGGCGCACGGCTTTTCCGCATACGGCAACCAGATTGGCTTGGCGACCGGCCAGGTTGCGGAGATCTACCATCCCGGCTATGTGGCAAAGCGGATGGAGATTGGCGCGGTGGTCGGCGCGGTGAAGGAAGAAAACGTCGTGCGCGAGGAGCCGCAAAAGGGGGATGTCGTCATCCTATTTGGCGGGCGTACCGGGCGCGACGGCATCGGCGGGGCCACGGGCTCGTCTGTTTCACATGATGCCAAGAGCCTGACGGAATGCGGCTCCCAGGTGCAAAAGGGCAACGCGCCTACGGAACGCAAGATCCAGCGTTTGGTGCTCAACGCGGAGGCGATCCGGCTCATCAAGCGCTGCAATGACTTTGGCGCGGGTGGGGTCAGCGTAGCTATTGGCGAGCTGGCGCCCGGGCTGCGCATTGACCTGGATGTAGTTCCCAAAAAATATGAGGGGCTGGACGGCACGGAGCTGGCCATCAGCGAAAGCCAGGAGCGCATGGCAGTCGTGGTGGCCCGCGGAGATGCTGAGCGGTTTATGGAGCTGTGCCGTCAGGAAAACCTGGAGGCAGTAGTCGTAGCGGAGGTAACGGACGACAACAGGCTGGTGATGCGCTGGCGCGGCGCATCCATTGTGGACATAGACCGGGCCTTTTTAGACACCAACGGCGTAACGCAGCATGCTGTGGCGCATGTACAGGCGCCGCAATGGCAGGAGATTCGCACTGCGGTGACGAAAGCCCTGGCGGACATGCCGCTGGACAAGGCGCTGTGTGAAAATATGAAGGACTTGAATGTCTGTGCACAAAAGGGCCTGGTAGAGCGGTTTGACTCCACCATCGGCGCTAAGACTGTATTCATGCCGTTTGCAGGCAAGAACCAGACGACGCCGGAGCAGGTCATGGCGGCCAAGTTCCCAACGCCGGGCGAGACGGACGACGCCACGGCGATGGCATTCGGCTTTACGCCCGCCATTGCGGAAATAAGCCCGCTGCATGCAGGGGCGTATGCCGTGACGCAGGCGCTGTGCAAGATTGCAGCGTCCGGCGCGGACGCGCTTTCGGCCAGGCTGTCGCTGCAGGAATACTTTGAAAGCTTAAAACAGAACCCGGATAGCTGGGGCAAGCCGGTGGCGTCGCTGCTGGGCGCGCTGATGGCGCAAATGGGCTTTGGAACGCCTGCCATTGGCGGGAAGGACAGCATGAGCGGCACGTTTAAGGACTACAACGTACCGCCGACGCTGGTGGCCTTTGCCATTGCCAAGACCAAGGCTTCGCAGCTATGCTCGGCGGCGTTGGCAAAGGGGCAGTTTGTGGCGCGTATCCCGCTGCCTGTGGATGCGCAGGGCCTGCCGGATTTTGCGGCGTGTGCAGAGAACTTCAAGGCGGTGTACAAAGCGCACCAGGCAGGCGTCATTTGCGCGGCATCGACGGTGGCGGAGGGCGGCCTGGCTGCGGCGATTGCTAAGATGTGCTTTGGCAACGGCGTGGGCTTTGCCTTTGAAAGGGCCTTGGACAGTCAAGCACTGTTTGCCTGGCGGGTCGGCGATTTGCTGCTTGCCTCTGAGGACAAGCAGGCGTTGTTGCAGTTACTGCCGCAGGCAGAGCTGGTAGGCCGCACCACCGAGGAGGCTGTGATGGCTGTCAACGGCGTGGAAGTGCCGATGACGGCGCTGGAAAAGGCCTGGCGCGCGCCGTTGGAAACGGTGTTCCCGACAGAAACGCCGTTTGTGCCGCCCATGCAGGAGGTACCGCTGTATACCGAACGCCAGAAAAAACGTCCCTGTGCGAAAATAGCAAGGCCCAGGGTGCTGATTCCCGTTTGGCCTGGTACAAACTGCGAGCTGGATACCGCCCGTGTGTTTGAATTGGCGGGCGCTGTGCCGGAGATACAGGTGGTCAACAACCTATCCCCGGCAGGGATCGAGGATACGATAGAGCGCATCGCAAAGGGCATAGACAATGCGCAGATCCTCATGCTGCCCGGCGGGTTTTCCGCGGGCGATGAGCCGGATGGCTCCGGCAAATTCATTGCGACGACGCTGCGCAACCCGCGCATTGCGGAGGCCATCAGCAGGCTGCTGGAGCAGCGCGACGGCCTGGCGCTGGGCATCTGCAACGGGTTCCAGGCGCTGATCAAGCTGGGGCTGCTGCCCAATGGGCGCATTGAGACCATTCGGCCGGATGCGCCGACGCTGACATACAATGCCATCGGCCGGCACAGCTCGCGCATGGTGCTTACGCGCGTGACAAGCACGCTTTCGCCCTGGCTGAGCCTGGTAGAGGCGGGCGATGTGCACTGCATCCCGATTTCCCACGGGGAAGGGCGCTTTGCAGCGGACGAAAAAACCATTGCACAGCTGGCGGCCAATGGGCAGATCGCTACGCAGTATGTGGATTTTGAGGGCCGGCCCAGTGCGGACATCGCCTTTAACCCCAACGGCTCTGCCAGCGCGATAGAGGGCATTACCAGCCCGGATGGGCGCGTATTCGGCAAGATGGGCCACAGCGAGCGCCTGGGGCTAAACATTGCAAAGAATGTGCCGGGGGAAAAGGATCAAAAGCTGTTCCGTGCCGGCGTGCTGTATTTTGCATAAAGAGAGATGAGAGCAGAAAAGCCTCCGCAAGGGGGCTTTTTTTGCAGCGGCCGGTATGATACACTGAAAAGCAGACAAGCAATGGAAAGGAGCTGTATGCAATGGCTGGTTTATGGGAAAAGCTGGCAGAGGTAAAACGATACCGCTGGGTGGATCTGACGCATACCTTGACCAATGAAAGTCCGTATTGGGAGGGCATCCCGCAGGGCTCTGTGGCGCTGGGGGAGATCGCTGTGCCTTTTGAGGCGATGGATCTGGAGATCCAGACGTTTAAGTTTCCCGGCCAATTCGGCACGCATATTGACTATCCGGCTCATTTTGTGCCGGGCGGGCGCGTTTTGCAGGATTTCAGCGTGATGGATACGGTGCTGCCGCTGGTCGTGATAGACGCTACGCCGCAGGTAAAGGAAAATGCGGACTTTGAACTGTCGGTATCGGATATTTTGGCGTTTGAGAGCGAGCATGGCAAAATCCCGGAAGGATGCTTTGTGGCACTGCGCACCGACTGGGGCAAGCGTTGGCCGGACGGGGCGGCGTTGTCCAACATCGGAGAGGACGGCAATGAGCATTTCCCAGGCTGGGGCTTTGAGGCGCTGCAATTTCTTTTTGATGAGCGCAATGCTGCGGCCATCGGGCATGAAACACTGGATACGGATGCGCCCATTTCCTCTAAGGACGTAGGACTGAAATGCGAGCGGTATGTTTTGCAGCGGGATAGATTCCAGGTGGAGATGCTGACAAATCTGGATCAGGTGCCGCCGACAGGGGCTGTGATTGTAGTGCAGGCGGCCAAGGTGAAGGACGCCAACGGCATGCCGGTCCGTGCGTTTGCCATTGTAAAGAACGAATAAGATATAAGAAAAAAGAGGGCTTGGCCCTCTTTTTTGGTTTCACATATATGACAGACGGTATTCCAGCTGACAGTCGTAGGGCTCTGCGTTCACATGCGCTGCATCGTATTCCTCTGCTTCTACGCAGCCCATGGCATGATAGAAGGCCTGGCTTTCCACAGCAGAATGGGCGGAAAGATACAACTTTTCAGCATGGCGGCTGCGCGCAAACTGCTTGGCAAAGGAAAACAGCCGCCTGCCAATGCCGCTGCCGCGCAGTTCCTGCGAGACATAGAGATGGGACAGATCCATATACTGTGCCCGGCTGCCCAGCATGGTTCCTTCAAGGGAGACAAACCCCTTGAGCAAAGGCCCGTCAAACGCGCCGTACACGGCGCCCTGACCTTCCAAGGTGCGCCGAAGGCTGCGGATCAACGCCTGGTGGTCCGCTTCATTCCAATCATCAACAAACGGATCGGATTCTATGCGCCACACTCCGCTGCGCTTGCGCCAGCACTGGGTAACAGCCTGCCTGCGGATAAACGCAGAAAATAGAGAAGGGGTCAGATCCTCTTCTAAAATCGAACGATAACGGATCACGATGCCCGGCCCTCTGCCGCCGTATATACAGCACTGCGCTGCCAGCGCCCGGTGCGCAGATAAACAAACGCAACGATGATGGAGAACAACGAAGCCAGCGGGGCGGCAAAGCCAATGGCAAACAGGCTTTCTGATGCGACCCGGGATACGAGAAACGCAATGGGAACGCGGATCAGGAAGGTAGAGGAGAGGTTGTTGGCCATGGAAAAGACGGTACGCCCGCAGCCGTTGAAAAAGCCGTTGAGGCAAAACATAAAGCAGACCATGATAAAATCAAAGCTGAAGGAACGCAGATATTCTGCGCTGCCGGCGATGACCGCAGCGTCGCTGGTAAAGATATGCGCAAAAAAGGACGGCCAGAGCTGTACCAGCGCAAAGCAGGCAACGCCGAAGCACAGAGACATTATGATGGCATGCTTGAGGCACTGCTTGGCCCGATCCTGTTTGCCAGCCCCCATATTTTGCGCGACCATGGCGGCCAGGGCAGCGGAAAAAGCGGTAGGGGGCAGCATGGTAAACGTATTGATTTTGCCGACGACCCCGAGCGCAGCGGAAGCGATTACGCCCATGTGGTTGACAATGGCCGTGATGAATAAAAAGGAGATATTGACCAGCGTATCCTGAAAGGACACGGGAAGGCCCAACCGCAGCAGGGTAGAGACCTTATCCCGATGCAGGCGAAAGCTTTTGGGCTTAAAATCAAACAGAAATTTTTTGCGGACCAGGTAGACGATGGCCAGCAGCATGCTGATGCCCTGGGAGGAAACCGTAGCGATGGCAGCGCCGGCGGCCCCCATATCAAACGGGCCGACGAGGATCAGATCGCCAACGATGTTACACAGGCAGGCAACGGCAATGAAATACAACGGGCGCTTGGAATCGCCCATACCGCGCAGCATAGCGCTGATGGCATTATAGCCGAAGATGAAAAAGACGCCGCCGGAGCAGATATACACATAGGCCCGCGTATAAGGCACTGCGGCTTCCGGCGTTTGCAGCAGAGAAACAAGAGGAATGGCAGCGGCAAACAAAAGCACCATCAGCCCCAGCGCCACAATGGCAAACAGCGTCATCATGGTGGAGACCGTTTGTTTGACATCGCGCTCTGAGGACATGCCGATATATTGCCCCAAAAGGATGGTACCGCCGGTGGTCAGGCCGGAGACAAGCGAGGTCACGGTTTGCAGCACTTGGCTGCCTGTGGCCACGGCAGAAAGCTGCGCCGGCGTGGAAAACTGGCCGACGATGAGCAGGTCGGCCGCGCCGTACAGCGCCTGCAGCAGATTGGCCAAAAGAAAGGGAAGGGCAAAGCGCAGCATGGTAGTGCGGACATGCCCTTCTGTCAGCGAAAGAGAACGCTCCATACAATACCCCCTTATAAATCAATAAAAAAAGAAGCCCGAAGAGAAAAAGAACGGATGCAAGCAATCCCCATTTCCTTATCAGCCTGCCTAAGAGAAATCCAGCAATTCAAATTGACCTAAGCGAAGTGTAACAAAACACAAGTGGAAAGTCAAACATATATCATAAAATCATGATATTTGGATTTATAGGCGGCATAAGGCGGGTTTTCTATCCATGCGGCGTTTCGTTAGAAAAAAGGACAATCGGCTTCTCTTTGGGAATCAACGGTCTTTCTGCTTCCTATTTCATTTTCTCTGGGGAAAATGCTCTTTTGAACCTGCCCCCCTATCCTATCCGCTGCCCGCCTGCAGGAACGGAACTCCTGTTTATGCGTTTCCTAAGCTGCCAAAGGGAACTGTCTTTTGACAGCAGGCTGGGCGGTATTGTTTGATAGTCTGGAGGCTGGCGCTGTCTTGCCGGATTTTTGAAATTGGCTGCTGCGCAGCTATACTTCAGAAACGCTTCAGGCCTGCTTCGCATTACCGCTGCATAGAGCTTCGAGATTTAGGAATATCTTTTCCGGCGGCCAGTCCCGCCATTTTAGTTCCAGCAAAGAGAAGGTGGGTTCACCATCAAATCGTTTCCCTTGCACAAGACCGACCATAACGCTTTTTCATTTGCTGTAATGGCGTTTTTAAGCCTTGCGGATGCGCTATTTCGCCATTTCGCAGATGAAAAGGGCTGCTGTGTTATTGGCACAGCAGCCTTACATGCCGCATAACGCGGGTTATTCCTCGATGACAAACAGCAGCTCGCCGGCCTTTACGTCGCTGCCCTCGGATACGCGGCTGGTCACGACACGGCCCGGTTTTTTGGCGACGATGTTTGTTTCCATCTTCATCGCCTCGATGACGCACAGCGTATCGTTGACCTCTACCGTATCGCCGACCTGTACCAGCACCTTGCTGACCAAACCGGGGATGGAAGCCGCGATATGCCGCTCATCCGTAGGATCGGCCATAATGGTCTGGTGGTCGGTGATGACCTCGGCATTGGGCACCTTGATGGCTACCACGCGCTGGATGCCGTTGAGCTCAAAGATGAGGTTGCGGGTGCCGTCGTCGTTCATCTCGCCCATGCTGACGAATTTGATGGTCAGCACCTTGCCGTTTTCAACGACCACCGCATGCAGGTCGCCCGGATCCATCCCGCGCATAAAGACGGGCGTTTCCACCTTGGAAAGATCGCCGTATTCTTCGAGGTGGGCCAAGTATTCTTCAAACACCTTGGGATACAGGCAGGCGGACAGCACGCTGGCATCATCGCGATGCGATTCCGGCAGGCTTTGGCGCACGGATTCAAAATCTACAGGCTCCAGCAGCTCGCCGGGACGGCAGGTAATCGCCTTTTCACCTTTGAGCACGACCCTTTGCAGATCTTCAGGGAAGCCGCCCTGCGGCTGGCCCATCATGCCGGAGAAGTAAGAGACCACGCTATCCGGGAAATTATAATTCATCCCCTCAGAAACGACGGTTTCCGGAGTCAGGTGGTTTTGCACCATAAAGATGGCCAAATCGCCTACCATCTTGCTGGAAGGCGTTACCTTGACGATATCGCCCAGCATTTCGTTGACGGTGGAATACATCTGCTTGACCTCTTCAAACCGGTGGCCCAGCCCCAGCGCCGTGACCTGCGGCTTGAAGTTGGAATACTGGCCGCCGGGAATCTCCAGCTTGTAGATTTCGGTATCCGGCGATTGAAGGCCTGCTTCAAACTGCGCGTACATGGGGCGCACATCCGCCCAGTAGCTGCTCAGCTTATCCAGCGCTTCCAAATCAAAGCCGGGATCGCGCTCCGTGCCCTTGAGGGCATAGCACAGGCTGTTGAGCGAAGGCTGGCTGGTAAAGCTGGAAAGGCTGCCGATGGCGCAGTCCACAATATCCACCCCAGCCTCGGCGGCCATGAGATAGGCGGCGATCTGGTTGCCGGAGGTGTCGTGGGTATGCAGGTGCACAGGGATGGTCAACTCGTCTTTTAAGGCCTTGACAAGCTTTTTGGCGGCAAAGGGCTTTAACAGGCCGCTCATATCCTTGATGGCAAGCATGTGCGCGCCGCGGTGCTCCAGCTCCTTGGCGAGCTTTACATAGTATTCCAGCGGATATTTATCACGCTTGGGGTCGGTGATATCGCCGGTGTAGCAGATGGTGGCCTCGGCAATCTTATCCTGATTGAGCACTTCCTCCAGGGCCACCTCCATGCCGGGCAGCCAGTTCAGCGAGTCAAAAATGCGGAACACATCGATGCCGCGCTTGGCGCTTTCCTTGACAAAGGCGCGCACGACATTGTCCGGATAATTTTTATAGCCAACGGCATTGGCGCCGCGGAACAGCATTTGGAATAGGATATTCGGGATCTTGCTGCGCAGGGAATCCAGCCGCTCCCACGGGGATTCATGCAGGAAACGGTAGGCAACGTCAAACGTGGCGCCGCCCCACATTTCCAGCGAAAACGCGGGAGATAGGATCTGCGAGGTGGAATAGGAAGCCAACGCCATATCAATGGTACGCACGCGCGTGGCCAGCAAAGACTGGTGCGCATCGCGCATGGTGGTATCGGATATGAGCAGCTTTTTTTCCTCCAATACAGACTTGGCGACGGCCTTGGGGCCCTTTTCATCCAAAAGCTTTTTATAGCCGCCTTCCGGGATTTCCTCCTTGACATAGGGTGGAAGCGCTACGGTGACCTGCGGCTTGGGCAGGCGATCCTCTTCAAGGATGCGTTCGCCGATATAGGTCAGCATCTTGGAGGCGCGGTCTTCTGGTACTTCGATATCAAACAGAGACGGGGTGGAGTCGATGAAGAACGTATCGCATTGGCCGGCCAAAAATGTGCTGTTTTTCAAGACATTCATCAAAAACGGCACATTGGTCTTGACGCCGCGCACACGGATCTCCGCCAAAGAGCGCAGCGCCTTGCGGGCTGCGCCGACAAAGGTGCGGTCCGTGGTGGTGATTTTTACCAGCAGGCTGTCGTAATACGGAGAAATCACAGCGCCTGCAAACGCATTGCCGGCATCCAGGCGGACGCCGTTGCCGCCGCCGCTGCGGTAAAGGGTGATCTTGCCGGTATCGGGCGCAAAGTTGTTGCGCGGATCCTCCGTGGTGACGCGGCACTGGATGGCGTAGCCGTACTGGTGGATGCTGTCCTGCGTTAGGCAAAGCTGCGGGTCATCCAGCGGCAGGCCCTCGGCAATGAGGA
>CAJLPK010000064.1 GCA_905208455.1 uncultured Bacillota bacterium | reverse complement strand
GGGAGGGGTTCCAGGCGAAGTCAACTCAAAAACCTGGCAGCGTCACTGCGAAGGTAACCCCAAAACCCGCTGCTACCCAGACGACTCAAGCCACGGCCAAACCCACCGCAACGCCGACGCCAGAACCCCCTGCCTATCGTGACGCCACTTCATGCCGTAGCGCGATGATGCAGGGAATCAACGCTGCGCGTTCGGAAGAAGGATACAACAACGCTTCTACCAATAGCAGCTTAAACAGCGTTGCGCAGGACCGTGCGCGCCAAATGGCGGCCAACCAGTCTGTCTCTCATATCGGCAGCGGCTATCCGGAAGCGGTCGGCCGTATGACCAGTACCGGCGGTGCATACAACAACGGATACGTGTGTGTTACCATGCATAACAGGCAGCTGCTTGAATGTGCACAGTATGGAATCGGCATAGCCATCGGTCGAGACGGCAAATATTATTATTCAATCATTGGTCAATAAAAGAGCGCTTAAAGCGCTCTTTTTGATTCAAAGGAGCGTGTTTGCTTTGCGTAAATCCATTGCGTCCCGTGCGGGCGCTTTTTTCTTTTCTCTGATATTGTTTGCTACTGCGCTGCCTTTCAGCGCATCCGCTTTGGCGTCCACTTCCCGCATCACTTCAAAAGATGAACCCGCGTCCGTTCGTTTGTTTGAAAACGTATCCGGAAGCGGGACTTGGGAAGCAACAAAAACCCCGCAACACTTCAATGTGGATGAAAACAAAGTCGTGTATTGTCTCGAACATAAAAAAGGCAATCCACGTAACAACGACACCTATTCTATGTTTGATCCGACAGAAACTTATCCAACGGAAACTTACGCGGGGCTCTATTCCATTTTGACCTTTGGATATCCCGCAGGCGGAAACGGCGGTTTAACCGACGATCAAGCGCGGTACGCTACCGCCAACGCGATTCGTTACTGGTTGGCCGAACAGCAGGCCAAGCACGGGATGGACTTTCAGCAATATAACTTTTCGCAGCTGGCACGCAACCGTGCGCGAGCCAAGCAAGGCGACGCCACTGCACAGAAAATGTGGGCGTATTGTATGGACCTGGTGAACAAAGCGCGTAACAAGGCCACCGTTGCGCATAAGGTCAACGTATCCAATCCAAATATGGAAATGGAACGCCAGGGGGATCGGTTTGTGGGACAAACGACCATAACGCTGGTAAATTGTAACGGAGGGTACACCTATACAGCCCCTGCCAATATAACCGTTTCAGGGTACACGGGAAACAGCGGCGATACCTTGACCATCTCGGCGCCTCTGTCTATGGCGAACCAAACCATCAGCATTACGTTTACAGGAAAAGACAACCGCAATACTGCCAATTATGGTTGGTACGCGCCTACCAACGACGACCAAAAAGTGGTACTGGTAGATAACAGTCTGATGATGCCCATTGCCACCAGCACGCTGAAGATGACCACCCCCGCTACCGGCAAAATCCGGATACACAAGGTAGATGCGGATACCGGAACCGATACACCCCAAGGCGACGCTACACTGACCGGCGCGAAATTTGAAATTTTGGACAGTAACGGAACGGTTGTAGATACCCTTTCATTGGAAAACGCCACCACGGCCACCTCAAAAGACTTGCTTTTGGGCGATTACATCGTAAAGGAAGTTGAGGCGGGGGATGGCGGTTATCTGCTCAACGGCCAGGAATATCCTGTTTCGATTGATTTACAGAATCCTTCTACGGACATTTATCCCGTGACCATTGGCAATACCGTTATCAAAGGGCAAATTGCATTGACTAAGTTTATTCAAGGCGATGATCCAGACGACAACATCAAGGTTCCCTTGGAAGGCCGTACGTTTACCTTTACCTTGAAATCCACCGGCGAAGTGTTGGATACACAGGTAACAGATGAAAATGGGTACTGCATCAGCAAGCCGCTGCCGTATTCGACCGTCATCGTCACCGAAACGGATACAGGCGATCCTTCCATTGCGCCGATCACCCCCTTTGAGGTGGTTATTGATACCGACCAAAAAGTGTATGCCTATATCCTGGAAGATTTCGTGTATCAGAGCGAAATCAAGGTCGTAAAGGTAGACGCTACTACCGGCAACACCATTCCGGCAACGGGCAACAAATTCAAAATCCGTAATGAAAGCACGGGAGAATGGGTTGTCATGCACCAGCGGTATCCTGTCCCCCAAGACATTGATGTATTCGAGACAGCCGACGACGGTACGTTCGTGTTGCCGGAACCGCTTCCGTACGGCCGGTATTCCCTGCACGAGCAACAGGCGAGCAGCGGTTACCTTCTCAATCAAACGCCCGTGTTCTTTGAAGTCACAGACGATAGCCCCATGATAGAGGTAAAATTCCCGAACGAACCGGCGATGGGCCAAATCACAATCCACAAAGAAGGTCCCGTATTTGCTGGCGTTCAAATCGAGGAAACTAAATTCGGTACGATCACACGGCCTATTTTTCAAAACCAAAAGATAGCAGGCTGTGTATTTGAAATCCGTGCGAAAAACGATATTGTTACGCCGGATGGAACGGTACGTCTACGCGCCGGCGAGCTCGCGGACACGTTGGTGACTGAGGCTGAAAAAGATGCTGTTTCCATTCCTTTGTACTTAGGCGAATACCAGGTAAAAGAAGTTTCCGTTGGGGATAACGAGCTGCTTTTGGATGCTGCGGTGTATGACGTCACCTTATCCTATCAGGATCAGTCAACGCCCATTATCACAGAGCGCCTTGACGTTTACAACGACCGGCCCGCTACCGAGCTGTTGTTGGAAAAGCAAGCGGAGGTGTATCACCCCGATGATTCCAGCCTCCAGATCAAACCAGGGGCGGGATTTGTCTTTGGATTATTTGCTGCGGAAGATATTTATGGCGGCGGCCAAGCGGTGCTGCAAAAGGGCGACCTTGTTGCCGTGGGAACCACAGACAATGAAGGGCGCCTTTCCATCACAAGCGCGCTTCCCTATGGTCATTATGAGTTCCGTGAATTGGATGTTCCGCTCTCATACTATCCAAACGACGCTGTATATCCTGTCGATCTTAGCTATCCGGGGTCCGATACAGCAAAAATCATCGTTCAGGCCAACCAAGGCAAGCCTATTCTCAACAAATTGATTGTTGGGGATATTCAGATCATTAAAGAGGACGCCCGAAAACCAGAAGATTGGCCGGAAGACGACCTTTCTTATCGCATCCAAGGCGCAAAGTTTATCATCCAAAACGAAGCGTTGGGGCTGTCGTTCGAGTTGGTCACCGATGAAACAGGGGTTGCAAAATCGCCTTTGGTTCCCTGTGGGGAATGGGTTGTTTTTGAAGCTGAACCGGCAGCCGGATACCTGCCTTCTGAAGAGCGGCAAGTGGCAACGATTGACGCCAACACAACCGAAACGCTTACCTTTACCTTCCAAAACAAACCAACGGAAGTGCTCATCACCAAGACAGATCTTACAACTGGCGCACCCGTTCCAGGCGCTACCATTGAAATCTATGATGCGGCAGGAAACGTTGTATTCACAGACGTAACTTCTGAAACGGGGCAGGTTCACGCCTTCCAGCTCCCTGCTGATGCGCATTATACTTTTCGGGAAACCTTATCCCCAAACGGTCACGCGTTGAATCCCAACACCTTTTCCTTTGACATATTACCGGACGGTACTGTATCTGGGGTTACGGAGTTTACCGATGACGTGTCCAGAATCAGGGTATTGAAAATTGATGCTGTCACCAAACAACCCCTTGCCGGCGTCTCGTTCGGTCTCTACAATCAGGCCGGCGAGCAGCTGCAAATCCAAAAAACCAACAGTAAGGGTGTTGCGGAGTTCATTGTAGAACAGGGGACCTGGCAAATCATCGAGGTTTCTGCTCTGGATGGATACGCTCCGTCCGGAAAAGTCATCACCGTCGAAGTCGGTTCGGATTATGTCAATGGCGATCCCATTGTTGTCGAGAACACCCCCATTGTCCAGACGGGTGCGGACGGCGGCTCCCCCTGGCCTTTCTTTGTTCTGGCTGCCTTATGCACATTGTCCGCCGTCGTTGTTTTCATCCGCTATCGTAAACTCAATAGGAGGTAAACGCCATGAAACGATTGCTTGCTCCTATCATGTTCGCCTGTCTGCTTTTAGGGTGCATCGTAACAGCCAGTGCCAATCCGGATCCTGCTTTGGATGCTTCCCCAGGGCAGCTTATCATCGATTTAGGGGAACAATGGGCGGACATGGAGTTCTCATTGGAAACAGAGGTCGGCCCATATCCTGGCAAAATCGTTGTTTCTTCAGAGGGCGTGCTTACTATGGAACTCGGCCAAAACAAACTCTATCGGCTGACCAACCTCGGTACTACCGCTGCCTCTACGCCGCTTCCATCCCTGCCGCCAGCTTCCGCCCCCGTTTCAGATGCCGTGCTGCAAGAAGTAGACTCCAATGTGATCCCCCTGCCGCACATCCTCCTCTTTCTTTCTGGATTGCTCATTTGCGTCGGTATTTTGCTGTATTTCTCCAAAAAACGCAAATAAATGGGATATAGTTGACATTTTCTCTTGTTTTTGCTATTATCCTATTATAAACAGATATTCGCATTAGGCTTCCCAACGCCCCCGTTGGGAACGGGCTGTTGGTACACAGCTCCACTTGTGAATGCTGTTCACAATTTCTAAGCCGATAGGCGTAGATTCATACATACAGAATCAATGCTGGTGAGATCGAATATCCAGCACCCCTTGGTTCGGTATGTATTTTTTTACGTCTGTCGGCTTTTTTCATTCTAAAAGGAGGTGTATTGCGTTGTCCAAACAGCGCCATAAGAAAGTAACCCGACCTGAAAAATGTCCTTGTTGCGGAAGTCCTGTTGTCCTTCGCAGCGCAGACGGGATCTACAAATCCAACCCGCAGCATGCGCAGTTGTATGTATGCAGTAAATATCCCGTTTGTGACGCCTATGTGCGCGTGATTCCCGGCACGACCATTCCGCTCGGTACAATGGCGGATAAACAGCTCCGCTATCTGCGTAAGAAAGCGCACCATTACTTTGACCAACTCCATATCACCGGCATTATGAGCAAACAACAGGCGTATGCGTGGTTGGCTGATGTGCTTCAGTTGCCTCGCCAACAAGTCCACATCGGATATTTCGGGGATTACTACTGCCAGCAGGTCATCCGTCAGGCGCAGAAAGTCTTACGGGAGAATCAATACCGTATGGTATCGGGAGGTGTGTAATTTGAACGCATTGACGCCTGCGCAACAGACGCTTGTTACCCAAAACCTGGGGCTTGTCTCTCATGTGATTGAAACGTGTGTTTCCTTGCCATACAACCAATCCGTGTACGATTACGACGACCTGTATCAAATTGGCTGTATAGGCCTATGTAAAGCAGCGGCTACCACTACGGGGAAAGGCAAATTTTCTACGTATGCTTGTAAGGTCATTCGTAACGAAATCTACAATGCCTTAATCTATGCCGCGCGGCGGACACACAACATGTACATAGAGGCCATGCAGGGAAGGGGGACGGAGAACATGGACGATACTGCATCCAGTCAAGCGATTTTAGAATCCCTCGAACGGAGCAAACAAGGCGCTGATACAATGGTTTGCAAAGGTATAGAGGCCATCGTGCAATCAGCGCGCGGCGTTCCTCGCCCGGATATTGCACGGTCCATTGGCGTATCCGTTAACAGTTTGCGCGCATACATATCCGTCGCGCGAAAGCATCTGAAGCAAAATCAACAGTTTCAAAGGGAGATCGCATGAGTCGTCAGCAAAAAACAATGGGGCTGTGTGTCTGTTCGTTCCTTATCGTATATATGCTTTTTCACCAGTTGTTTTACCTGGGGTATGTGCCCAGTGCATCCATGGAACCTACGATTCTGCAGGGAAGCTACATCTTCGGAACGCGGCTGATCCGCTCATTGGCGCCTGGCGACATCATCATTTTTCGCCACGGACGGCAAACGCTTACAAAGCGCATTGCTTATGGTCCAGGCGATACGCTTCCCAGCGGCGCCACGGTGCCAGACGACGTCTACTATGTGCTGGGGGATAACCGTACAGTGTCCGTTGATTCCCGGTCATGGAGCGATCCGTTTATCCCACGCAATGCCATCATCGCCAAATACATATTTTGAGGTCCCTTTCCAGGGGGACCTCATTTTTTGAAAGGGGATTCCCATGAACGAAAAAACCAAAAAGAGAATTGTTTATAGTACCCTATTTTTTCTGCTTATTTTGTTCTTGCTGCTTTTATTGGTACGCTGTCATCCATCTGAATCAGACGTCAGCGTTCTTCCTCAAAACGGAGCGCTTGTCTCAGATACCGTCAGCCAGGAAGAATTGCAGCAGATGATGGACGATTCTATGATTGCTATTTCCATCAACGCGACGCCTGTATTTGCCGATGCAAACAGTCAGGGCAATCTGCAAATTGAAAATCTTGCAATCAATAAACGGCTGTTACGCGTAGAGATCTATTTGAACAGCGATGTGGACGCAGGCGATCTTTCGTCGCCAATTTATCAGACTAAGGGTTACCTACGCCCTGACTCGCATATCCAGAACGACACGCTTGACGCTAAACTACCGGCCGGCTCTTATCCATGTACCGCTTTTTTTTCGGTCTTATGCGTTGGACGAACCGCATGAATATATGGGCTCTGCCAGCGCCGGTATCACCATTACCATAGAAAAATAGAGGGATTTTTCATGCACAAAAAATGGTTTCTTTATCTATTGTTTTTATTTACTTGCATGACCTATGCCGTTGCGCATGCAGCCACGATTGAAGGAGAACCTGATGAAACGGACATAGACGTTCCCGCTACGGTTGAAATGCAAGTGGCGTCTCCGCAGATTAAAGCGTTGGTTCCCTCATACCTATCTGTACAAATTGATCCTAACCAAGAACCAAATTATTCAACCGTATCCGAAGGAGGATTTATCTGTTCCTACGGACAGTTTCGCAATGACGGCACTGTTCCGTTGGATATCACCGTTCAATCCATTACCCCTAAAAATGGAGCGCCTGACATTGTTCCACCGGACACACATACCGACGAAGAATGGGAAAATCTGACTGCGACCGAAACTGCCAGCGAGATTGCCATTGGTCTTGTTCTCCTCTCGCCTGACGCATGGCATCCTAAATACATCGAAGACGACTGCGTGTTCCTCTCCAGCGATACGCCTGTAAAAATAGGTACATTGACAAAACACGCCAGGACAAATATTTCGTTGATGGCCAAATACGGGTTGGCTTGGCCCAGCAGCTGCATCATTGAATATGAGATGATATTCAAAGTTTCGATTCACGACGAATAAGGAGGCCAAGAAATTATGCTGTCACCCAAAAAAGCCACGACCGCGTTTCTATGCACGCTGCTCATGCTTTGCGCGTCTATGCCCAAAGTTGCTGCGGTGCAAACCACCATTGCCATCACGTCCGCGTCCGATTTGGCAAAGATCGGAAATGATGCCGCTTACCCGTTAGATGGGCACTACCAGCAGACAAAAGATATTGTATTTACAGCATCAGATTATTCAACTTCCAAGGGCTGGAATCCCATTGGCAGCCAAACCGCTCCTTTTACCGGCGTCTATGACGGACAAAACCATCAGATTCTTGAAATCGTGTCCAACGGCAATTTTGGTTCAAGCGGAGAAACAGGGGTATTTGGCGTTGTCAAGGGCGCTACAATACAAAACCTTGGTATCGTAGACGGTACATTTTCCAATTCCACTTACCTCGCTTCGTTCTCTGGTAAAGCGTATGACGCTAAGTTTATCAACTGTTATGCCAACAATACCATTGATGGAAAAAATACTGCCGCAGGGCTTGTTGCCCATGGTGAAAACACTTGCTTTCATCAGTGTTTCAATATGGGAGATATATCTGGGAGCAACGATATAGGGGGAATTGTCGGCGTCTTAAAATCCGGATCAATCGATACATGTTTTAATGCTGGCTCCATCACTTCAACCGGATATCTAAGCACGACCGATAATGTTGGTGGCATTGTCGGAGATATGGGGGATTACAAATCGCCTACTGACGATACCATCCGAAACTGTTACAATACGGGTTCAGCCTCCTCTCGTTCGCTGTATAGTGCCGGAATCGCAGGCGGATCCGAGAACCCTATACTAAATTGTTACTTCGCTGGTTCCGGCCATAAATATGGAATCTGTACCGATGATGAGGGCGCGGGTTGTTATTTTGATCAAGAGGCGTCCGGATGCAAAACAGCTTCTAACATACACACAGGATCGCCTCTGACAACGGCAGAAATGAAAGGAGCGAACGCCCTTAATCAAATGCCGGAACTCACGGGTGCTTTTGTTGCTTCCGGCATTGGCTATCCTCAGCTCGCCTATTTTGCCAATCATCCGTTGACGTATGTGCGCCAGCAATCTGCCATTTCCGTATTCCAGCCGCTTACAATGACCGTCCGCGCTCCTGGTTCCTTTACGATTGATCCGAACACTCAGCCAGGGCCGGTAAACGTGGGGCTGACCTTAGACAACCTTCAGGAAGAATCCCTCGCGGTATACATAGACAATATAGAGCTTCTGCCCGGTACAATACAACTTGTACCCCCCGACGCCCTTGAATGGGAAACGCTTTCCCAACAAACCTCTGAATCACAGCTCGCGTTGGCGCTACAAATTGAGGACGATACAAATTGGCAAGCTGTGGTCCCTGGTGTCATCCCCCTTCTTCCAGGGGAACGGGCTTACCTTGGCACGATACGCGGCGGTACACAATCCGTTGTACAGCTCATTGTGTACCACGGAAACGCCGTTACCCATACGATTGATTTTACATTGCAGCTTTGTTTTTCTTTTTCGGCTTTATAAGCCGTTTTTTTGTTTCCAAATTTGGCCAAGCGCCAAAATATCCATAAGGAGGGATCTACATGATCCAAAAGAAAAAATTGTTGTCAGCCCTACTCTCCACTGCAGCGTGCCTGTCGCTCATGTGTGGCACCGCCTTTGCAGCCGAAGGCCAAACGGACCTCACCGGCGATGCAGAGGCAACCAGTACCACCACGACCATCACGGGCACCATTACACCCGTGCAGCTAAAAGCTGCTGTTCCCACAAATATCGCGTTCGCCATCGATCCCAACCAAGCGGCCAATTATTCTGAAACGCCCGGCGACGCATTTACCTCCCCGACGTTCAAATTCAACAACCTGTGCAATGCGCCCCTGTCTTTTGAAGTTTCTTCCATCGCAGCCCAAGACAACGCACCGGCCATTGTTGAAGAATCTGCCTTTACGGATGAAGAATGGAAAGCCCTTTCCTCTAGCCAGACAAAATCCAATCTCGCGCTGGGATATGTATTGGAAAACGCCGCTGATTGGCATCAGGAGGGCAATGCCGCACAGTTTTTCCACCCAAGTACATC
>CAJLPK010000063.1 GCA_905208455.1 uncultured Bacillota bacterium | reverse complement strand
CAGCTTGCTGCTCACCTTGCCCAGCTTATCCGATACATTCCCTGCCGCGCTTGAGATATTTTCCAGCGCCCTTTTGCTCTTGCTGGCCTGATTCGCCAGGCTTTGCAGCTTTTGCTCGGTGGCAATGACCTCGCGCTGTAGCTTCTCATATTCCTGCCGGCTCAGTTCTCCTTTTTTGAACTGCGCCTGCGCCTTGGCCTCCGCCTGCTTTAGCGCGTCCAGCTTGGTGCTGGTCTCCGTAATCGCTTCGCCCAGCAAGCGCTGCTTTTGCGCCAGCAGCTCTGTATTCTTCGGGTCCAGCTTCAGCAGCTTTTCCACCTCTCTGAGCTGCTTTTGCGTGCCGCTGATCTCCTTATTGATGCCGCTCAGCGCTTTGGACAGCGCTGTGGTATCCCCGCCGATCTCTACGGTGATCCCCTTGATGCTTCCTGCCATCTCTTCTCCCGCCTTTTGCACATGAAAAAAGCACCCTGTCCGGGCGCTTTTTCATTATTTTCGCTATTTCTCGCTTTGTCTTTTCAAATCCCAATCTTCGTATAGGGTCTCCGTTTCTTTCCCATGCTCCGTGAGCGACACATAATAGGGCGTCAGCGTTCCGTCTACCTCTACCAGCGAGATCCCGCAGGCGACAAAGGTGTCAAAATCCAGGGCCACCACCAAAATGCTTCCGTCTGCCTGGACATCCCCGGACCAGTCCGCCGCTGCAAAATCAAGGACGTCGGTATCCACCGCATCCTGGATCCAATCCAGCGTGCTTGCCTTGATGCTGCTGACCTCCGCATCCGTTAGCTCCCGTTCCTCTGTGGTTTCTATGTAGGTCGTCCCGACGGACGGCGCTTTGTCCAGCGTTTTATCCGGCGTTTTGTCGCCTCCGCCGAACAGGATCACATAGGCCACAAACAGCACGATGCAGCCGCTTAAAAACGGAAACAGGGAATGAAACACCTTGCTGCGTATCATGCTCCTTTCAAAATCATCGATACCACTCATATACATCGCCCCCCTAACCATTCTATGGCAATTATACGCGGTGGACCGGCCTGTTGACAATCCCAGCTTACAGCCTGTCCATATCCTCCTGCGTAGCGATGTAAGGGTACTGCACATCGTCGTTGTTGTATTCTGTCATCATGTCATACGCCATGCCCAGCGTCAGCTTTTCCAAATCGCTGACAGACAGGCCGAGCTGCACGCACCGCAGCATAAACAGCCCCGTGGTATAGGGGCGTGTGGTCAGCCTGCTTTTTTTTTGCTTTTTGCCGTTGTTTGCTGGTTTAGCCCCCAGGCCTCCATGATGGCCGGGATGGCCTGGTAAATGTCAAAGGTCTCGAATCCATCCAGCCAATCCACAATGTTCTCCGGCACCTGCGCCTTGTCCGCATGCTTGGCCATGATATAGGCCAGGCGTGTAAACAACGCCGTATTGCCTCTGCTGTTCGTCTCCGCCATATCCACGAGCATATCCTGCCCAAATTCTTCTCTATACAGGTAGGGCACCGCTGCGGTCGCCCGCAGCGTTACCTCCTGATGCCCGATCTTGATTGTCTTTTCCATTCTGTCTCCCTTATGCGCCTGCGCCCGGCTTCCAAATGGACGTAAACCACGCCGTTTTCTTTGCTTCCTCGGTCTCTGCCGTTGTCTTGGCCTTTACCAGCCCCGCCTGCGGCAGCGATACCGCCGAGATCGTGATGGTCTGTGTCGTCGCCTCAAAGCTCTCCTCCTGCGTTGCGCCGCCCACGCTGGGCCGTGTGGCCGTGCAGTTGTAAAACACATGGCAGGTATTGTTGATGTCGTTTTTCACCCGGAACACAAACCCAAACGGCTTGGTTTGGTCGGTATCCTTTTCCATCAATACCTTGTCCGTATCGTCCAGCGTCTGCCCCATCACATCCGTCAAAAATGAATCCGGGACCGCCATGATCTCCAGATCCCCCTCGTACCCGTTGTTGCTTGCGGTCTGGTACCAAACGATATTGTCTGCGTATACCTTGGTCACTTCGCCCTGCTGCTCCAGCGTTAAGCTCACCGCGCCCGGCATCATCACAATGTCTTCGTATGTGCCGGCGTCCTGGTCCGTCAGCACAGCATAGCCGGCCTTGTCCAGGCCGTAATACAGTTTTTCAGCTGTCGCCATGTTTACACCTCTATTTCATAGATTCGTTGATAGATTTTTTCCGTATCGATATACGTTTCTTCCGCATTGAAAAAAAGCCCTGCCTCGGTCAGCGCATTTTCCAGCTTCTGCTCCGCCGCCAAGTCTTTCTTCCTTGTATACAGCTCAATTTGTATATGGTTGATTTTTTGCCAAACTGCATCGTCCGCCCCCAGGTTGCGGGTATAGGCTACCTGATAGCATAGAAAAGGCGGCTCCTGCCGCTTTGCAAAAAAGCGATAGGCTGCCGGATAGCCCGTTGTTTGCAGTATTTTGTGCAAGGCCTCCAGTGTCATCCCCGTTGCTTCACCGCCGCTTTCGCTTTGTTTTCCAGGCGCTTGGCCGCCCTCTGCCAGGCCGGCGCGATGTGCGCGCTTCCCTCTACCCGGCCGCCGTTTTGCTTCGCGTGCCCATATTCCAATAGGTGCGTTAGCTGCGGCGCGGTTTGGTTGTATACGACCAGGCGGATGTCCTCCTCGCTTTCAAACAGCGTCTTGGTTTTCCAGCCGCGCCGGTATTTCCCCGTATGCCGGGGCGCTTTGGCCTGGATGTCCTGTACACAGGCGTCGGCCGTGTCCCTGGCCGCTTGCTTGATCGCATCCGCGACCGTCTCGCTGTAATGGCGCAGCTCGTATTCCACCGCCGCCGCCAGCGCCTGCGCCTTGATCGTCTTTGCCATCTACACCCCCGCCTGCGCTTCCAAATACAGCTCTATCAGCTCTTTTTGGCTCTCATAGGTGCGGTATACAGCATACCTGGCGCCCCGGTATTCCACAATGCGCTCATTCTGATAATCATACCGAAACACCGTAAGGCGGAGCTGTGGCTGAAAGCCGCTTTTCGCGGCTTCAAACCACTCGTTTCTCGTAATGCCGGATACATTGCAAAATACATTGCGCTTTGTTTCCCCGGCGATCTCCTGCCCGATTTCGTCCTGGGCAAACGTCTGGGCTATCAGCGAAACCACATCACTCCTGTCCATCTGCTTCCCCCCAGCTTGTATATCCCGTTGCCGTTTGCAGCTGCGCTTTCTGCTCATCGTAAGCGGACTTCATCCTTTCAAAATCAGCAGGCTCGCCGAAATATACGCGGCAGTAGGTGGTCACGGCGCGCAGAATGAGCGGGTCGTTCCCCTCTTGTCCGCCTATGCCGGCCGCCCCCAGGTCTGCCAGCGCAGCGGCGATCAGATCCTCGATTTCGCTGTCAAAGGCGTCCGTGGACACGCGCAGTGCAAGCTTTACCTTCTCCAGCATGGCATCAGCCCTTCTTTTTCGCCCTAACAGCAGCTTTGGCCGCAGGAGCGACAGGGCCTGCCGCTGCGCTCAGCACCTCTCCGGTATATCGCCCCGTTCCCGTTGCCCTTACCTTGATGTACTTTCCGGCTTCCGCTTCGGTCAACAGATAGGCATTGTCGGTTGCATCGGCAATATCGGCGTAGCTTCCCTCCTGCTCAGCAGCGCTTTGCCACTGATAGGCGGCCGTTGCGCCCGCGGGCTCTGCCGATGCGGTCATGGTTGCCCCTGCTTGAGCTGTCCCGCTGATGGATGCGCTCTCAAGCGGGGCCGTCATTCCCCCACTGTCACAGTCAGCTGCGCAAAGGAATCCGGGTCGATCAGCGCGCCGGACCCGCGTGCATAGCCGGAGTAGGTCGTCACATGCTTTTTGATGTCCTTGTCGCTCTCGATCATAATATCCTGCACCATGTTGTAGACAACGCGCTGCGCGTCGCCAATGAGCACCACATTGTCCGCCACAGCATCCTCTACCTTGATTTGAGCGCCCAGGATCACCCCTTCCTGCCCGGCCTGCGCAGAGGGCTGAAAGATCGGGCGGCCTGTGGTATCCACCATGCCCACCAGGTAGTTATAAATGGTAGCGCGCGTTGCATACACCGATACGGCGCCCACACGCTTCAATTTGCCGAACAGCGCTGCCAATTCCTGAAAGGTCAAGGCGCCCTTGGCCGCGCTTTCCACCTTGTTGCCCGCCGTCATGTCCGTTCCGATCTGCGCGATGACGTCGGCTGCCAGCGCGTCGCCCAGGCTGGCGCTGATCTCATCCACCAGATATTGCTCAAAGGCGTCGATGCTCATGCGCTCCATGGCATAGGAAATGTCCACATGCTTGGAAAAATCCTTCCCGGAAAGCGTGACCTTGACAAACGTATTCTGCTCATCGTCGTTGGCCGCATTTTCCGCCACCGTCTTGCCCGCACCCTGGGCCACGGCCGTATGCTTGACTACCTCCAAAATCGTGCCGGTGCGGTAAATGGTGATGTCGCCCATGATGGCATGGCGCTTGGAAACCAGATCCCAAATGGTGTTGAGCATCGTCGTGGGCAGCACCGCCGCTGTGTTCGCCGTGGTATGCACAAACGCGGCGCGTTCCTCCCTGGTCATCTCCTGCCCCAGCAGCTCTTTCAAAAACGCGCTGCGGTATTCCTTGGAATCTGCGCCCATCCGGCGCTGTTCACGCTGCTCCGGCGGGGCAAAGCGTCTGATGACCTCCCCGCCGCCGCTTTCCACCTCTTTTCGCAGCTTGGCCCGCCGTTCCGCGTTCTCCTCGATTTCCCGTTTCTCCTGCTTCAAGGCCCGTACCTCCTGGGTCAGCGCGTCGATGTCTGCGCCGTCCGCATCGATTTCGCCTGCAATGGCCGACAGCCTGGCCTCGATCTCTTCATGCCTGTTCATCTTATACCTCCAATAATAATTTGAGTTTTTTCTTTGCCCGTTCCAGTCGCTCCGCCTTGATTTCACCGATCACTCCGTCGGAAAATCTCCGGGCACTGATAGACGTCATGTCGTTTGCCGGCAAGGAAACGGCGCTAACGTCGTACAGCTTGCTGATCTTTGTTATCGTCCTTGTTATGGTCTCTGCCTCTCCCTCCACGCTTGTTTCCCTTTTATCCTCCTCAACGACAAAGGAAAAGGACATTTTGTCCGTATATCCTCCCTTGATTTCCTGGTATAGCTGCCTGCCGATCTCTGTCCCGCTCAGATCAGCCGTGACCTTCAGCCCAACGGCGTCTGTCTGCAATGCCATCGTGCCGTTTTTGTTCCTTGCAAACACGCGCCCTTCATGATCGTACTGCATAATGACATCGCTCATATCACAATCATCAAAGGCCGTATCCGCAATGCTTTCCATCACCCTGCAGGAGCGCCCGTCGTACAGCAAATAAGGCTGGTTGAATGTAGCGGCATATCCCTCGACGATCATGCTGCCATCCTCCTCCAAGGCCCTGGCCCTTATCGCCATTGCCCTGTATTCCCGCCCGTTTTCCAATTTTTTGATCTGCTTATTCGTTAGCTCCACCTGCCGTCTCGTCTCCCTTCTGCACCGCTGTGCCGTCCCCCTTCAGCAAATAGTACTCGCCGCGTATCGTGTATGCCTGCCCCTGCCCGTCGGGCAGCGGCGGAAGATTCCATATCTCTCTGATCTCGTCCCGGTTCATAATGCCCCTGTCCGCCATTTGGGCCGATACGTTCAATTTTTCTGCGTTGCTCATATATTGCAGCCTGTTGGCCGTCGCCATCAAAAAAGAGCCGGAGGCACGCTCCCGCTCTGTGAAAAGCATTTTGGTCACCACGTCTGAAAACTGTATGGCAAACGGCTCAATGGCGCCCTCGTAAAACGCGCTCCACGCATCCCCGTATGCTTTGTTTTGCAAAATGTCCTCGTTGACGCCAAAATAATCAAACACGTTTTTTCGTACCAGCTCCATCTGCTCTGCATCCGCCACAAACGGGCTGCTCTTGATCTGCTGAATATCGCTGTATGTGTTTGGAAACAGCAATACGCCGCCGTCCCCCTGCAAATTCTCTCTTGTAAACCGTTTTCTCTCCTTGGCCAGATCCTCCGGCTTGGTAAAATTGTTGAGCTTTGCCATGAATCGAAACGTTGCAGCGGACCTTACGCCCTCGCGGATCGCCTGGTTTTGTATGTCTATCAATTCCATAGTCGGCGTAAGCGCATGGTTGTCTGAGCCGAAAAAGTCGTCTTTATATTGGTATCTGGTCATGATCCCGCAGTATTTTAGCTCGATAGAAGCAAACCGCCCTGTCTGGAATTGATAGCGAAGCCAGGGCTCTCCGCCGCATTGCACCAGCGTGCACTGGGTCGGCAATACGGGGAAGATCCCGCTTATTCCTACATAGTCATCCATCACAGGAACAACGAACGCCGTGTTGTTCACATCCAAAATGGTAGACAGCCTATACAAAAACTGCCCCCACGTTTGCCATTCGTTGGGCCCCGTCCTGAGCTTGGTCTGCAATGTCGGCTTTGCGCTTCCCTGGATCTGAACAGACAGCTTGCTGATATGCGTCGCCCGCGCGTTGATCGCCGCCCTTACAAGCTCGCTTTCGTATATCTGGCCGTCCCAGCTCGTAAAGGCCGGGGCGTAGGCTGTCAGCGTCTGAAAAAATCCCTGCTGCGGTTCGTTTGGAGCCGGGCGCTTGAAAATTTTTTCAAATAGTCCCATTGTATCCCTCCGTTGCTTTATCCCCTATTCTTAAGCTGTTCGCCTATTTCTGCATAATATTTTTGCCGTACCGTCATAGCGTCCAGCAGCGCGGCTGCCCCGTCGATATGCGCCGATGCGTTGATTTTCACCGGCCGGCACCGCCCGCTTTCCGCTTCCGTTTTCAGCGCCGTGTCCAGCAGATGGATCTTCAGCAGGTCATTGTCCCCGATGCACACAGCGCCGTCCTTGATAAGGCCTTCTGTTTCCTTGATCACCGGCGTTAGATTCGTCCCTTGAAATACGTCGTCCATATGGAACCCGTATTGCTTCATCTCCTGTACCAGGTACTGCGCTGTGTATCTGTCATACCCTATCTTCAGCGGGTAAATGTGATATGCCTCTACCAGCATTCTAAACCACGCCAAGCAATCGTTATAATCCACATAGTTGTCCCCGGACGGAACAAGCAGCCCGCGCTTTATGTAGGCGCCGTAGGGAAGGTTGTCCCTTTGCGCTGCCTCCTCCAGCCGTTCCTGCGGCAGGAAAAATTTTGCAAACACAAAAAGCCGGCCGTCTTTTTCTATGACTGCCGTGCAGGCCGTTAGGTCCGTTGTTTGCGATAGGTCGATGCCGCCCACACAATAACAGTCCTTAAACGCCTCCAGGGACAAGCGGGCACCGCTTGCCTTTTCCACATCCTGTGCCGATAGCCAAGCCTGGCTGCTGTTTTGCTTGATGTTGCAGTACTTGGTCAAAAATTCCGCCTTTTTGGATAAGCTGCCCTCCGCGATTGCGATTTCTTCCAGCATGTAATCTATCGAGACAGACACGCCCAGGTTCGGGTTGCTTTTCCTCAGCTCGTTTATATCGTTCCATTTCTCCAAATCATCTATCATGTATAAAAAAGGAGCCAGCCGCTTTTCCTTGCTGTCTCCCAAAAGCAGCCGGGTGCTCCGCTTGATCAGCTCGTCATACACGCCCTCATTCAAGTATCCCGCGGTAGAAATGGAAATCAGCAAAGGCTGTTTTCTGGCGCCAAAGCTCGAACGTATCACATCATAAAACTTTAAGCCTTGTTCCCCCGGCCAGCTCGCTATCTCGTCAGCGATACACAAGCTCACATTTAGCCCGTCAGACTTTTTGGCCGAAAACGCCAGCGGCTTTGCGCTGCTGTTGCTCTCTGCCACATAAAGGTCTGATCTCCTTTTCTTGGCAAGCCCGGAAAGCTCTGCATCCTTTTCTATCATCTGGTAATAGGCGTCGTAGCAAAGCGCCGCTTGCTCCAGCTTGGGCGCTGCAAAATAGATCCTTGCGCCGTATTCTCCATCCAAAAAGGTGCAGTATGCTGCGATACCGGCCGCGAACAACGTTTTTCCGTTCTTGCGGCCCATAATACAAACAACCTCCCGGAATTGTCTGCTCCCGCTTTGGTCCATAATGCCAAAGACAACGGATAAAAACGCCTTTTGCCAAAGCTCCAATTTGATAAGCTGCGGCGCCAGCGCCCCCTCATGGTGCCTGCAAAAGGTTTCTATAAACCGAATTGCTTTGCCTGCCTTTTTGGGGGCAAAAGAAAAAAGGCCCTTTTCCAAGCCTTTGACGATATACTCGTACCAAACCTGTACCCACCGCCCAACCACAAGGGTGCCGTCCTGTATCTTTTGGTAATACTCGTAAATATAGTTATTCATCTGCAAGCGCGTCCAGTTTGCTTTTTCTTTGTTCAGGCGGCAGCATCCTTTCCAGCCTGTCCGATATTGTATGAAAGTTTTTCACAAGGCTGTTATAGGCCTGCAAATCGGCTGCCGCCTTTCGTCCATATTGGTTTTCCCCGTTTTTATATTCGTCACTGCACCCGTGCTCGTTGATGCTTTTTTGGAGATCGTCCAATGTTATTTTCATAAACGCCATGTTTTCTAAAAGAGGCATCACAATCGCGCGCTTGTTTTGCGGCAATGCCGCATAAAATTTTTTCAATCTGTTCAGCTCTCGTTTTATCCTGGCTTCTTTGCTTAAAGCCGGCATAGCAACACCCCCCTTATATGCCCTGTTTGGTTTTTTCCAGCCCCGCCCATCGGTCTCCCAGGCGCTTGTATTTCAAGCAGAAAGGGGGGGCCTGCCCCGCGAAAAAGCTCGTTGCGTTTCCTTTTCATTGCGTTGCCGCCCATACATGGCCCGCGCTGTCCACCCGATACCGCCTGCTTTTCCTGTGCTCCTCGCCATGGCAGTCTCTGCATACCAGCCTTAGATTGTCCCACGACAGGGCGATGCTCGGATCTCCAATGTTCTCCGGCGTCAGCGGAATGATATGGTGCACGATCTCCCCCGGCCTGTACAGTCCCTTGCCAAGGCAGTCCTCACACAGCCCGCCTGCACTGGATATATAGGCGGCCCTTGTCCTCTGCCATGCCTTGGATCTGTAAAAGCCCTTTGCAAAGTCCTTCATGGCCCGCCATGCACCACCACTTTGTTCTCCTCCTGTCCCTCCGAGGCAAACAGCACAACGGGCCTGCCCAGCCTGTCCCGTACTGCATATTCCAGCAGCGCGGTGGCAAAGCATTGCTCCTGGCATCTGCCGAACCCTCGCCCTGTCCTTCTTGTGCACAGCTTGTTTTTCTTTGGGTCGCATTTATAAAATACCTTCATTGCTTGCCTCCAAGCCCTGTGTAAAAATGGGCAAAACAAAAAGGGCTGACGCTCAAGGATATTGCTGAAATAATTATCAAGGCGCTAAGTGCAATCGCAGCATTGATAACAGCAATCAAGGCCTAAAAAACCAGCGGGGCGCCAGCCC
>CAJLPK010000062.1 GCA_905208455.1 uncultured Bacillota bacterium | reverse complement strand
ACGACGGAGCCCACCTCTACCCCGGAAGCGACGGAAACTCCTGAGGCAACTGCAGAGCCTACCGAGACTCCTGCTCCGACGGAAACCCCTGCCGTGGACGATGAGGATAAGGCTGACGAAGCGACCACCAAAATCACGAGCAATACTTTGACGCCGGGGACGACCAGCGAAGAAGTACGAATCCTTCAGGAACGCCTGATGGAGCTCAATTACATGGAAAGCGATCTGCCGACTGGTTTCTATGGATCCATTACCAAGGAGGCCATTCAGTACTTCCAGCGTACCAATAAGCTGAAAATTGATGGGGTAGCCGGCGAAGAGACATTGAAATTGTTGTTCTCCGGCGATGCGAAAAAGTATACCATTTTCCCTGGAGACAGCGGCTCTGATGTTTCTAGCTTGCAGCGTCGTTTGAAGGCCTTGAATTATTTTGACGGAAATGTAACCGGCTTTTTCGGCAGCGAAACGACCTCGGCTGTTAAGGCATTCCAAAAGGCAAACAAGCTGACTGCTGATGGTGTGGTTGGTACGCGTACGCGTGAGCGTCTGTATTCTGAAAAGGCTGTTGAGGCGCCTGCAACATCGAAGCCGTCCTCTACGCCGAAGCCGACACAGAAGCCTTCTACTCCGAGCAAGGATGACAATGATACTTCTATGTCCGCGAATGTGTCCAACTTCCTGAAGGTGGCAAAGGCTCAGCAAGGCAAGCGTTATGTGTTGGGTGCTGAAGGCCCCAATTCGTTTGACTGTTCTGGCTTTGTGTATTACTGCCTGCGCAGCGTGGGTGTTTCTACCGGCCGTTTGAGCGCGCAGGGATATGCGAACACCACCAAATGGCCAAGCGTAAGCACTTCTAATTTGAAGGCCGGCGACCTGTTGTTCTTCAGCGACGGCGGTTCCCGCATTACGCATACCGGCATTTACCTCGGCAATGGCCAGATGATTCATGCTTCTTCCGGACAGGGCAAGGTTATCATTTCCAGTATCCAAACCTCTTACTGGCAGAAGAACTTGCGTTCCGCACGTCGTGTATTCTAATTCAGCAATAGACTGGAGTTTGTAAATTACATGATTACAACTGTTACCCTCAATCCTGCCATCGATGCTACCTGGTTTCTTGATTCGTTTGATGAAGAGGAAATCAATCGCCTGAAAGGCAAAAAAATCGATGCGGGGGGGAAAGGCATCAATATCTCTCGTTTTTTAACGATGATGGATTGCCCTACCCTAGCGATGGGATTCTGCGGCGGCCCGAATGGGTCGCTGCTTCTTTCCTTATTGAAAGAAGCGAACGTAGACGCCCAGCTTACCCCTGTTGCAGGTGAAACAAGGCAAAATGTTACCGTATTCGTTGAGCAAGGCAGCAAAACCATTAAAATCAACGAAGCAGGCCCCCAGATTAGCACAGAAGAATGTAAGGCTTTTGAGCGTATGCTGTTAGAGCAAGCGCAAAAAGGCGGCTTTGTTGTGTTAGCTGGTAAAAATCCGCCCGGTATTGATGGCAAAATGACCATTGATTTGCTGTTGAAAGCAAAGAAGGCCGGTGCAAAAATTGTTGTTGATTCTGAGTCCCTTACCCTGGAGGAGGTTGTGGCTCTCGGCCCTACCCTGATCAAACCCAATGAGCTGGAGTTTTCCAAAATGCTGGGACGCCCTCTGGATACATATGAAGCGCTGATCCAAGCGGCTCGGGAAGTCGTTGCGCAGGGCGTTGAGTATGTCGTGATCAGCATGGGCGGCGACGGATTGTTGGGGATCAGTGCCAGGGAAGCGTACAAGGTAGATGTACCTAAGATTCAAGTGCGTTCTACGGTTGGCGCTGGCGATAGTGTTGTTGCCGGTACTTTGATGGCCCTTTCGCAGGGAAAATCATTCCGGGACGCGATCTGTACCGGTGCGGCTTTTGGTTCTGCCATGGCCTCTACTGACGGTACGGAGATTCCCCCGCGCGCATTGGTAGAGGAAATTCTTTCCCATGTGACGTGCCGTAATATGTAAGCGTATAGTAAAAAGCACCCTTGATGGGTGCTTTTTTTATACATACAATCAATCTACAACAGCAGACCGCCCGTGCAGTCTACAATAGACCCTGCCATCTGCGAGGCTTTATCCGATAATAAGAATGCCGCTACATATCCCATTTCAATTGGCGTTCCATATTTCTGAGTAGGAATCATCAGACGTTTGCGTTCGGCCTCCTCTGTGCCTTTATCATAGTCCGTGCCGTGCGAAATGACATAGCCCGGCAAGATAGCATTGAAATAGATGCCGTGTCTTGTCATTTCGTTGGCCAATCCTTTGGTGAGCATAAGGCCCCCTCCCTTGCTCGCCATATAATGTACATTGCCCGTACTATTGGTAGACACAGCAGCTTTGCTCAAAACATTGACGCATCTTCCGCCCTTGTTTTCTTTTAGGCAGTGGCGTATAAATGTCTGGCTTGTCAGGAATAAAGCCGTTAAATTGGTATCCATAAAACGATCCCATTCCGTTTTAGGCATTTTCTCGACTGGTGTCTTTCCCATAACGCCTGCATTGTTCACCAGAAGATCCACCCCGCCAAATCGCTCAATCGCTTGCTTGAATACCTTATCAATTTCCTCTTGATAACGAATGTCCGCCTGTATGGCAATCGTCTGCACTTCATATCGTTCTCCCAAGCTTTTTGCAAACGCCTCGCATTCTTCCGGCGCAGAATGATAATTGATGACCAAATTGGCCCCCTCCTGGGCCAATACTTCACTGATCCCTGCCCCAATGCCTCTGGCGCCGCCAGTGATAATTGCCGTTTTCCCGCGTAAGCCTAGATCCATCTCTGTTTCCCCTTTCACCTAAATTGAATAGTTTATTTTAGTATAGCATATTCCGCTATGCAATCATCTACGAGAAAGGAGAAAATACATATGGAGCATACAAAGGAGCATCATTCAGTTCTTCCTCCCTATCCCCCCATTGACCCTAAGCCCAATCCGCATTATGCACAAATCTTAATGGAGGATTATGCAGGCATTGTCAGTGAGCTCACTGCCATTACAAAGTATGAATATCAATCTGTTGTGCTCATGCAGGCTTTTCCGGACTTTGCCAAAGAGCTTTCTAAAATCGGCATGACAGAGATGCATCATCTTGACATTTTGGCACAGCTGATTTTCAAATTAGGCGGTGATCCGCGTTACCGTGCCCACTCCAATCCCACAATGGGGCACTTTTGGAGCGGCCAAAATGTCGATTATCAATGCAGCTTCCCCACGCTGATTTATGAAAATATCCAAGGAGAAAAAAAGGCAATCGAGAATTATCGACGGCATTTATGCCTCATTGATGATGTGTCTGTACAGCAAAATATCCAACGTATTATCCTGGATGAGGAACAGCATGTCCGTATCTTTTGTCAAACCTTGGCTTTGTGGCAGCGCGGCGCTCTTTCTTAACAGCGTATCAAAAGGGCCTGCGGGCCCTTTTTTATTCCGGCTAAAGATAGCCTCATAGCTAAAAATCATATATAATAGGCTTATCTTTGGAAAGGAGACAGTATATTATGCGCAGGAGTGAATTTGAAGTAAAGGATCCCCAGGATATCCGGGATTTCCTGACACATTGTCAGGTATGCCGTTTGGCACTTTGTGACGGCAGCCAGCCATATCTTGTTCCCCTCTCCTATGGTATGCATTTTGATGATACAGGGCGCTTGAACACCTTGTATTTCCACAGTGCGCAGGAGGGACGCAAGCTTTCCTATCTCTCTGCTAACCCTCTGGTCTGCTTTGAAATGGATGATTATGTACAGGTTGCGCCGGCAGCACAGGCCTGTGGGTTTAGTATGCGTTATGCCAGCATCATAGGAACCGGACAGGCTAAGCTGATAGAGGATCTGGATGAAAAGCGCATTGCATTGGATGCTTTGATGGCCCATTATGCACCTGGCCAAAGCTGGGAATTTCCACGTCCCATGCTGCAAAAAACTTGCGTATTTTCTGTTTCTGTGAACGAGCTTTCTTTCAAAAAACGTGTATAATAGGGGTTCTCGAAGATTACTGGTAAATTAGGCACAAATATGCTAAAATTTAGGGTAACATATAAAATGGGTATCATATGGAGAGCTTTGGGGGAATCTCTATGAATCAAAAGGAGTTGCTTGTTTTCATCCCTGCACACAATGAGGAGGAAAACATAGAAAAGGTGGCCAATGATCTGCGGACCAATGTCCCAGAGATTGATTTCCTTGTCATTGATGATGGGTCTACGGATCGTACCGCAGAAATATGCCATCAAAAAGGGATTCCTTGTATGTCGCTTCCTGTAAACTTAGGATTGGACGGCGTTTTTCAGACGGGGAACAAATTTGCTTATCTAAACGGTTATCAATCTGCTATGCCCTTTGATGGCGATGGACAGCACAATGCCCGATATATTCTTCCTATGCTGCGAAAAATGCAAGAGGAGAGCTACGATATTGTCATTGGCTCTCGATTCCTTGATAAAAAAAAGGGATATAGCCTCCGTATGATGGGCTCTCGCATTATCAGTGCCATTTTTCGTTTAACCACTGGCAAACGGTTTACTGACCCTACCAGTGGTATGCGGCTGGTAAACCGTAAAATCATGCACCAGATCGCCTTTGATATGAATTGCGGTGCCGAGCCTGATACCTGGGCATATTTTGTCCGTAACGGTGCAAAGTTTGCCGAGGTTCAAGTTGAAATGAACGAACGCGAAGCTGGGACAAGCTATTTTACTTTGATGAGCTCTATGCGCTATATGCTCCGTATGTTCGTTTCTATCTCCTTTATCAATCTATTTCGTAGGCGGAGGGAAGAAGCCGCATGATTGACTTAAAGCTTCGTATTGTATTGATTGTTGTTTCTTTATTGATTCTCATTTATATTCTATATAAAATACGAAAATCCAAATTGAATATCACAGATTCTATCTACTGGGTGGTATTTTCGGGCCTTTTGTTAATTCTGAGTATCTTCCCGCAGATCCCATACTTTTTCTCTCGTATTTTAGGGCTTGAAACTCCGTTTAGCTTTTTATTGTTGTTCTTTATTGGGATGATTTCTCTAAAACAATTTTGGATTACCATTCGGATTTCCCAGTGGCAGCAAAAAACCAATCAGATGGCTCAAAAAATTGCTATGGATGAGTTTGAAAAAGAGGCACAAAATCATGAATGAGTTTTCCCATACGTTTGTTGTCTGCGCTTATAAGGAAAGCCCTTTTTTGCGGGACTGCCTGTCTTCCCTAGCTAAGCAAACAGTGCCGTCTCGTATTCTAATGGCAACCTCAACGCCTAACGATACGATACGTTCTTTAGCAGAGGAGTTTTGTGTGCCGCTCTTTATCAGTGATAAACCAAGCGGGATTGGGCGGGACTGGAATTTTGCAGTTTCCTGCGCCAACACTGATTTTGTAACCATCGCGCACCAGGATGATGTTTACCAACCGGACTATCTAAAGCGATTAAAGGAATATTGTCAAAGAGCCAAAGAGCCTTTGATCCTATTTACGGACTATGGCGAGCTGCGAAACGGCGCTGTTATAACGGAGAATAAAAATCTAAAGATTAAGCGCATGATCAATGCGCTGATTAAGCCTAAATTATTTTGGCATAGTAAATTCATGCGAAACCGGGCACTTTCCATAGGCAACGCTATTTGTTGTCCTTCTGTATGCCTGCATAAGTCCGCTTATCCCGATTTTCTTTTTGACGAATCCATGGCCTGCAGCCTGGATTGGGATGCCTGGAATCGCTTGGCACAGAAAAAAGGATCCTTTGTTTATGTTCCGGAGGTTTTAATGCTCCATAGGATCCACGAGGATTCAGAGACAACCAAGCAACTGGAGGCAGATGGGCAACGCTTTCAGGAGGACTATGCAATTTTCCGCCGTTACTGGCCTGCCTTTATTGCAAAATGGCTGATGAAGAAATACGCAAAAAGCGCAGATAGCAATCAGGTATGAATTTTTTGTAAACAAAAGCGCAGCTATAAAAGCTGCGCTTTTTTATTTACTCCGCTTCTTCTGAAAATTGGCTGTTATACAGTTCAGCATAAAAACCGCCCTTATCCAGCAACTCCGTATGCGTTCCCTGCTCTACAATATTGCCTTCCTTCATCACTAGGATCATATCTGCATCCTTGATCGTGGATAGTCTATGAGCAATGATAAAGCTTGTACGGCCCTTCATCAGCGTTTCCATGGCCTTCTGTATCAAAACCTCTGTGCGCGTATCCACCGAGCTGGTTGCTTCATCCAAAATCAGGATGGGCGGATCCGCCAACAACGCACGCGCAATGGTCAAAAGCTGCCTTTGGCCCTGTGAAATGTTAGAGGCTTCCTCATTCAGCTCAGTATCATATCCCTCCGGAAGCGTGCGCACAAAATGGTCTACATGCGCCGCCCTTGCCGCTTGCTCAATCTGTTCATCGGTAGCATCCAGCCGGCCATACGCAATATTATCACGGATGCTCCCGCCAAACAGCCAGGTATCCTGGAGAACCATGCCAAACAATGACCGTAGATCTTTCCGGCTCATATCCTGGATATTGACGCCATCCACGCGAATGGCTCCGCTGTTAACATCATAAAAACGCATCAACAGATTGACCATAGTGGTCTTGCCAGCGCCTGTCGGCCCTACAATCGCCACTTTTTGCTCAGGCTTCACCGTCGCATTGAAATCCTTGATTACAATTTTATCTTCATTGTAGCCAAAGACAACATGATCAAATTCGACCTTGCCTTCCACATGATCCAGCCTTACCGGATGCTCGTTTTCCTGCGGCTCTTCTTCTTCATCGAGGAATACAAAGACGCGTTCCGCTGCTGCCATTGTGGACTGCAGCAGGTTCGCCATATTGGCAGTTTGCGTAATGGGTTGGTTGAAATTGCGGACATATTGGATAAATGCCTGAATATCGCCAATCTCCACAACCTGCTTGGTCGCAAGATACCCGCCCAGCACACAGACGCCTACATAGCCTAAATTGCTGACAAAGTTTAATACGGGCATCATCAGGCCGGAAAGAAATTGAGCTTTCCAAGCGTTTTGATACAGCGTATCGTTCAGCTCGTGAAACTCATCCAGTGAATCCTTTTCACCGTTGAATACCTTCATTACCAGATGGCCGCCATACATTTCTTCTACATGTCCGTTAAGATCCCCTAGTGCATTTTGTTGGCCAACGAAATTTTTCTGCGAATGCTTGACAACAATACGGACAACCAGCATGGATATCGGAAGCACCAAAACAGCGACAATTGTCATTGTAAAGGAAATGCTTAGCATCATAACCAATACGCCCAAAATCGTAGTCACCGCTGTTACGAGCTGAGAGATCGACTGGTTCAGCGATTGCGCCACGGTATCGACATCATTTGTAATGCGGCTTAGCACATCGCCATGGCTGGTACGGTCAAAATATTTCAACGGCATTCGATTCATCTTTGCGGCAATATCCCGCCTTAAGCTGTAAGCCACCTTCTGCGAAACGCCCGTCGTCACAAATCCTTGGATATAATTGAAGATGGAGCTTAAAATATACAGCCCTACCAACCATAACAGGATATAGGCAATGCCGGAAAAATCAATGGAGGGCCTTTGGTCAAAGCTCATATCCATCAGCATTTCCGTCTGAGATTCACTAAGCTTTTCTTTCTGCTCCTGCGGCATTAGATCCATCAGGTCAGCGCCTGTGGTGCCTTTCGGCAGCGTCAGCCCCTGTGGAAGCTGTTCTGTCACTTTGTCGTAAACCATCTGTTGGCTTATACCTTCCACCAGCTTATTGGTAGCATTTCCCAAAATCTTTGGGCCAATGATGGTAAATACCGTGCTGGCGACGGCAAAGACCAGCATCACAATCAAGGAAAACCAATAGGTACGGATATACCGCATCAGTTTTTTGAAAGTTCCCTTAAAATCCTTGGCCTTTTCTGCGGGCCTGGTGGCTGCCGGCCCTCCGCCCATAGGCCCCTTTTGAGGACGACGATTACTCATGCCAATTCCTCCTCTGAAAGCTGGGACAGCGCAATTTCCCGGTACACATCACAGGTTTGCATCAACTGCTCATGTGTTCCTTTGCCAGCGATTTTTCCTTCATCCAGTACAATGATCTGCTCTGCATCCACCACCGTGCTGATGCGCTGTGCCACAATGATCATTGTGGCTTGGTCTATATTTTCCTTCAGCGCCTTCCTCAGCGCCGCATCTGTTTTGAAATCCAAAGCGGAAAAGCTATCATCAAAAATATAGATTTCTGGTTGTTTTGCCAATGCCCTTGCAATGGACAGGCGCTGCTTCTGTCCGCCTGAAACATTGGTGCCGCCTTGTGATATAGGCGTATCCAGTCCCTCCGGCAAACGGGAGATAAATTCCGTGGCCTGGGCAATGTCCGCCGCTTTCCAGATCTCATCTTCTGAAAGGCCATGTGCGCCATAGGTAATGTTGGATCGAATCGTTCCGGAAAAGAGGATTCCTTTTTGCGGCACAAAGCCAATCTTATCGCGTAAGCCGTGCTGTGTCATCTGCCGAATCGGCACGCCATCAATGCGAATCTCCCCTTCAGTGGCATCATAAAACCTGGGCAGCAGGTTGATGACTGTGGACTTTCCGCTGCCTGTACTGCCGATTATCGCCGTTGTTTCCCCTGGCTTTGCTGTAAAGGAAATATGCTCCAGCGCCGGCTCCTGCGCGCCAGGATAGCAAAATGTAACGTCATCAAACTCTACCAAGCCCTTTGCACCGCTTTGCTCTGCAGGTCTTGCAGGGTCTAAAACGGTAGGCTCTGTTTCCAATACATCAGCAATACGGCCAGCCGATACCGAGGCACGCGGAATCATGATAAAAATCATCGAAACAATGAGGAAAGAGAACATAATCTGCATTGCGTACTGCATAAAGGCCATCATATCGCCTACCTGCATACTGCCTGCACCCACCGCATTGGCGCCTACCCAAATGATAAGCACCGTGGTCAGATTCATGAGCAGCATCATAACAGGCTGCATAATGACCATCAAACGATTGACAAATAGGCTGGTTTTCGTAAGATTTCGATTCGCATCATCAATGCGCTTTTCCTCATAAAGCTCGGTATTAAACGCACGGATTACACGCATACCTGTCAGATTTTCTCTTGTTACAAGATTTAGCTTATCCACCAGGCTTTGCATGCGTTTCATCTTAGGCAGGCCTACTGAGAATAAAATGCCCATCAGCACAAATAAGCACAGCACCGAGGCAGCAATGATCCATGTCATACTTGGATTTTTAGCGATTGCCTTGCTCAGCCCACCAATGGCCATAATAGGGGCCAATACAATCATTCGCAAAAATATAATCATGACCATCTGCACCTGCTGCACATCGTTGGTGGTACGCGTAATCAATGAAGCGGTTGAAAATTTATCAAACTCGCTCAGAGAATAATTCTCCACTTTTTCAAACACTGCACTGCGCAGGTCACGTGCATAGCCTGTCGCTACCCTAGAGGCCAAAAAGCCTGCGGCAATGGTGCACACAGCCCCTACGAGTGCAATGGCAAGCATTTGAAGCCCCGTCGACAGAATCACTCCATTATCG
>CAJLPK010000061.1 GCA_905208455.1 uncultured Bacillota bacterium | reverse complement strand
TAAAGCGGCACGCGAGCTGGGTTCAGAACGTCGTGAGACAGTTCGGTCCCTATCCATCGTGGGCGTAGGAAATTTGAGAGGAGCTGTCCTTAGTACGAGAGGACCAGGATGGACATACCTCTGGTGCACCGGTTGTTCTGCCAAGGGCATAGCCGGGTAGCTAAGTATGGACGGGATAAACGCTGAAAGCATCTAAGCGTGAAGCCCCCCTCAAGATGAGATTTCCCTTCCTTTATGGAGTAAGGCCCCTTGTAGACTACAAGGTTGATAGGCCAGATGTGGAAGTGCAGCAATGCATGTAGCTGACTGGTACTAATAGGCCGAGGGCTTGATCAAAACAAAAAGGTTTGCTATACTTTTGGAGTAAGGTTCCTATGCAGTTGTGAAGGTACTTACGCAAGACAATGTTTCAGATTTCCGGTGGTAATGGCTGGGAGGCCACACCTGTTCCCATTCCGAACACAGAAGTTAAGCTCCCACGCGCCGACAATACTTGGCTGGCAACGGCCCGGGAAGATAGGTCACTGCCGGATTCTAATTTTAAGGGCTTACCATGGTAAGCCCTTTTTCATTGTTTTTAAAGGTTGCCTTATGCCATAAAAGCATTTTTTGTGACCCTAAGCAAGACCTAGCTTTGTCCCACTATTTCCCTTACAATAGAATTGTATTTTTATTTTCGATTTTATTTCCTAAAGAAAGGAAGGTTTACCCCATGGCATTGTTTCAAATTCAAAACCTGCGCTCCAATGAAGTGCATCGCAAGGTATCCGTCAACGTATTGCTGCCGGTAGACAGCCATGCACAGCACCCGGCCGGGGAGCGCTTTCGCACCCTGTATCTTTTTCACGGCGTTACGGATAACAACATGGCCTGGCTGCTCAATACACGCCTGTATGAATTGGCAGAAAAATACAACCTATGCGTCGTATTGCCCAGCGGGGAAAACAGCTTTTATATGAACCGCGAGGATCGCTTTGAATGCTGGGAAAGCTTTTTTTGCCAGGAGCTGCCGCTGCTGATGCAGCGTTCCTTCCCGCTTTCTGCCCGGCGGGAGGATACCTTTATCGGGGGCTTTTCCATGGGCGGCTTTGGTGCGCTGCGCAACGGCCTAAAGCATCATGAGCAGTATGGCAAAATCTTCTGCTTTGCGCCTGCATTGGAGCTGGAATATACCATGGACAGCACCTATGACGCCGATAACTATTTGATGAACCGCAGCTTTATCGAGGCTCATTACGGCCCGGATCTTCCCTCCTGCCGAAACAACGACAAAGACCCGCTTTGGCTGATCGACCATCTGAGAGCACAGGGCATAGAGCTTCCTAAAATTTATATGGCTACCGGGCAGGACGATACCCTGGCCGATGTGCACAGGACCATCGAACAGCATCTAAAGGCAGCCAAGGCCGATTATACTGCCAACATCGTGCCGGGCGTCCATGACTGGGATTTTATCAACCGCAATCTGGACCAAGCCCTGCAATGGCTGGCAGAAAAATAAAAAAAAAGGACTGCAAAGGCAGTCCCTTTTCTTTGCCTATCAAGCCCTATGCAGCGTGAATTCCGGCACTGTGTACCCCACCAATTCTTTTTTATGGTTATATATCTCTTTGCGGATGTATTTCTGCATACCGCTGCGGTTTTTCTCAATGGGATAGCCCAGCTGCCGCAAAATCTCTACGACCACCATGCTGCGAATGTCCGTATTCCCATCGTCCGCTTTGACGGCAATGCCTAAACCCTGATCCTTGATGCCAACGATTTCATAGCCATCTGCCCCTGCTTTTGAAAAAATGTTGCCCTGAAATTCCTCCATCAGCATCGCGTCGAACCGCCCTGTCCCGGAAACCATTTTGGGGTGGGCGGTCATGGCGGAAATAATCCTCTCCGCATGCCCAGCCCTGCTCCCCAATGTTTTCGGACAGGCCATCCTCGCCTCGCCCCAGGCGGCATGATACAGCGGCAGCGCATGCACAGGCACCCCGCACCCATCTATGCCAAGAATGATACTTTCACGCTGATACCCGCAAATGTCCGCTATCATTCCCAAAATGCGCTGCTGCACAGGATGCTCCGGCTTGTAGTAGTCTTCCAGCGGCTCCCCCAGGTATTTGGCTGTCATCAGCATCCCGGTATGCTTGCCCGAGCAGTTGTTATGGACCTGACCAGGCGCTTGGCCGCTCTGCGCCAGCGCTCTGGCCGCCGCTTCATTGAGGGGCGCATGCACGCCGCACTGCAAAGACGCTTCCCCCAGCCCTGCTTTGGATAAAATGCTGCGAACAGCCGCTACATGAAATGCTTCTCCGCTGTGTGAACTGCAAATTACCGCCAGCTCCTCCTCCGTCAGCCCATAAGCGTCTGCTGCGCCGCTTTCCAGCACGCACATCGCCTGCATTGGCTTTGCCGAGGATCTCAGGTACACGATCCTTTGCGGGTCGCCGCAGTACCATAACAGCGTCCCCTCGCTGTTTACCACCGCTGCACTGCCAGAATAAGACAGATCCTTCAGCGGCCCGCGGTAAGAATATACCAAGGCTTCCATCCTTCTTCCCTCCATCCATGCTTTTTCAGTCCTCTTTTAGTATACTGTATCCTCCTATAAAAATCAGCCATGCCCTTTTCGCAAAAAAGCACATCCCGGTACTGAGATGCGCTTTTTTCCTATGGATGCTAGTTCTGTCTGCCAAGCACAAACTGCTCGATGGCCTGCGCAAACCCCGCTTCCTCTGCTGCAGGCGCAATATGATCTGCCACCTGCTTGCAGCGTTGGCTGGCGCCGCCCATCGCTACGCCAAAGCCCGCCATGCTCAGCATCGGCGCATCATTGTCCTGGTCGCCCAGGGCCATGACGTTTTCCAGCCCTACATTATACATATCCGCTAAAATCGGCAGCACAGACCCCTTATTGGCCCCTTCTGCCATCACATCCAAATGGATCGTCCAAGACCAGGCAATTTCCACGCCGGGAAGCGCATCCAGCTCCTTCATCATGGCAGGCGGCACATTTTTAGGGTCGGCAATGTACCGCACCATCTCCGCCGACCCTCGGCTGGCCAGGTACATTTCCTCTACGCTTGTGAAGATGCGAATGTTTTCATCCCCCTGCATCTGCGGGCCGTAGCGCTGTAAAATATCCCGTCTTTTGGTTTCATCCGAAGCCAAAAATCCAATAAATTCCTGGCAGGAACTTTGTATGATGATATTGTTTTCCTTATATTTCTCCCCAATGGCCAGCAGCGGCTCCACCAAATCAGGCGAAATGCGGTTGCGGTAGCGAAGCGCCCCGCTGTCTATCTCCACGATGGAAGCGCCGTTGTTGACAACACACAGGTTATCAAACCCAAACCGCTTCACCTGGGCAGCGCTTTGCAGCCATGAGCGCCCCGTGCAAGGAAATACCGGAATGCCTGCCTTTTGCGCTGCCTGCATGGCGCGCATGTTCTTTTCCAACGATCCATCCGTTTCCTCTGTATGGCTTAAAAATGTACCGTCCAAATCCGTCACAATGAGTTTGATTTCCTTCATAGACGCTCCTCCCGCCTTCACTTGGCCAAACCATGCTTTTCTTTTTATAATAAAGCAATCAGCCCCTATATTTCTATACCCTTTTGTACATTCTCTTGTTTTTTTATCCCTTTATACAAAAAAACCCGCCGTTTGGCGGGTTTTTCTCTTACAGCTTTCCTTCCTCCATGAATACGGCGTTGGTGCCGTGTATTTTCTCAAACATCTCTGCAGCGCGCTGCCCCAGATCCTGCGCACGCGCCTGCATCTGCTCCATGACCTGTCTTTCATCCACGGCCAGCACCTTTTGGTGCTCCATAATCACGCGCCCTTCTACCACAGAAACATCCACTTCACAGCCGCGCGCACTGTACACCAAATTTGGCACTATATTGCGCATAGGATGCGTATAGATCGGCATCATGGACGGCTGCAGGGTATCCACCGCGATAAAGTCCGCCCGTTTGCCTGCCTCCAAGGAACCGATCTCCTGATCCATGCCCAAGGCCTTGGCCCCTTCTATGGTAGCCATGCGCAGCGCCCACCAGGCCGGCAATACCTCAGGATCCTTTTCCTTGATTTTGTTGAACAGCGCTACCAGCTTCATCTCATTGAAAACATTATGGCAGTTGTTGCCGCAGGCCTGGTCCGACCCCAGCGCCACAGCGCCGCCCGCGCGCTGGAATGCCAAAGAAGGCGGCACGATCCCGTCGATGATGCCGATGGAGCCCGGGCAGACGATCATGGAAGCGCCGCTTTTGGCCACCATCTCGGCCTCCTCGTCCGTACAATCCGTCAAATGAACGGCGAGCAGCGTTTCATTGAGTAGCCCCTCCTGCTTTAGCCATGCCACAGGACGCATGCCGTAGCGCATTTCCATCTGCGCCGTTTCCCGATCCCCCTGCTGGGTGTGCATATGGACGCGCGTATTTCTTTCCTTAGCCAGCTGAAAAATGCGTTTGAGCAGATCACTGCTTACAAAATCTGCTCCCTGCGGGCCAAACATCACGCGGATACGCCCATTGTCATAGCCGTGCCACTTATCGTACAGCGCCAGGTTTTCTCCCAGGCTCTGCTCTCCCAGCTCCTCTGAAAATTCATACAGCTCTCCCGGCTCATACACGCGCTTTACCGCATCGCGGATGGTCTGCGTAATCACCCCGCGCGCACCCAGCTTTGCTAAAAAAGCGCATCGGCCCTGCATATCCTTCTGATAATCTCCCAGCGTGGTGGTGCCTGCCTTGACTGCCTCTATCATGGCTGCCTTGCTGCCCGCTTCATAGTCCTCGATGGTCTGCTGCAGCGAAAAGGGCTGTACGCCGTACATCATCCAATACCCCGTATCCTGCGCCAAGCCGCGCAGGATATTGCTGCCCGTGTGCATATGGGCGTCAATGAGCCCTGGCAGCAAAACATGATGCGATAGATCCAGCACCTTTTCTGCCTGATAAGCGCGAAGCGCCTCTTCCTTTTCCATTACGGCTAAAATTTTTCCGCCGTCTACGACCAAGGCATGGTTCGCTTCATAGCCCACACCTTCTCCTTTCATGGTGTACATGTGCGGTGCAAAAGCGATTAAGTCAACTGTGTGCATAGTGAAAATCCCTGCCCCCTTAACAAAATATTTTTTATCATTTTACCTCTTTTCCAATGGGCCATGCAATAAGTGAATACGGCTGCCATGCAGTTTTTCAAAAGAAACTGGTATTCCCCTTGAAAAAACAGTAGTATAGAAAAAAAGACAAGGAGATCAGCATGCAAACACCGATCGATTCGCTTTTGCGCCAACAGGCCCATCAAGGGCAGGTGCGTTTTTGTATGCCAGGCCATAAGGGGCTGCTGGGCCATCGCGACATCACAGAGGCCGGCGATATGGACAATCTTTTGCATCCGCAGGGGGCTCTATGGGAAGCTCAAGCCCTTTTGGCAGAGGCTTATGGGGCAGGGCAAGCCTGGTTTGGCACCTGCGGCTCTACCATGGGGAATTATGCGCTTATCCTGTCCTGTGCCAGGGAAAATGATTTGATTCTTCTTGCTTCCGATTGCCATATCAGTGCCGTTCATGCCGCTCTTTTGGCACATTACCGCGTAAGCCTTATTTCCTGTGACGAGACAGCGCAAGGCCTGCCGCAGCCGCTTTCCTGCCAAAAGGCCGCAGAGGCCCTCTCTGCGCATCCCGAGGCCAAGGCGCTTGTCATGACCAGCCCCAATTATTACGGCCTCTGTGCAGATATACCAGCCATTGCCGCCCTTTGCCGCAAAAAAAATGTGGCCCTCCTGGTAGATGCCGCCCACGGTGCGCATTTCGGATTTTCGCCGCTATTGCCTGCACAGCCTGTGCAGGCGGATGGCTGGGTCGTTTCTGCCCATAAGACATTATGTGTCTCCAACCAAGGCAGCATGATTTTCCGCGGAAAGGAAAGCCGGCTGGATGCGTTCCGCCTTGAAGAAAATATACACCGTTTTCAATCTACCAGCCCCTCTTGGCCCCTGCTGGCGCAAATGGACACCGCGCGCGCCCGCCTTTGCGCGCAGGGGGAGGCAGATTACCAGCGGCTAGCGCATCTGATAAACGCCTTCCAAACGGAACTATGCCGGCGCTCTCCCGTGCGCTGTATCCAGGCCGGTCCTCATCAAAAGGACTTCTCCCGTCTGGTACTGGATGTCTCCGGCTTAGGGCTTTCCGGCTTTGCGGTCAGCGAACAGCTCTCTCAACAGGGGATTTGGGTGGAAATGGCAGATGCCTCGCATCTTGTTTTGATTTGTACGCCCCAGGATACGCCCCAAAATTTTTCTTTTCTGCAAAAAGCGCTGTCAAGCATCCCCGCCACCGGCGACACTGCGCCTTTGGCGCCGCCTATGCCTGGGCGAAGCGGCGAAATCATTGCGCCAGCGTCTGTGGAGTATGGTATAATAAGGACAATATCGATTTCTCAGGCAGCAGGACATATCAGCGCCCGGGCTGTTTGCTGTTATCCGCCCGGTACCGCTGTGCTTTGCCCCGGCGAACGCATTACCTCCCGGCAGGTCGAATATTTAGAGGCTATGCATCGTTTGGGCGCGTCCATCAGCGGCACTGCGCCCTCTGAAGGCTGCCCATTGTCGCTCTACGTGACAGACGATCCCCGCAAAAATGCGTGAAACAAAAGTTTGAAGAGGTTTTTCCATGCGCTATTTTCTGTTTGATTTTGACGGTACCCTCATCAATTCTGCGCCCGGGCTGATGCAAAGCATCCAGGATGTCGCAAAGAAAAACGGGCTGCCTGCCAAGACAAACGCCGAGATCCTGCCGCATCTTGGCTTGTCGGAATTTCATGCCTTCCGCGATCTTTATCATGTGCGCGGCCGTGAGGAAGCGCTGCTCAACGATCAAATGCGCCAGCGGTACGATGTGCTTGCCGATACGATGCAGCGCCCGTTTGACGGCATTCCTGCCTGGCTGCAAAGTCTCAAGGAGGAAGGGGCTACGCTCATTGTGTGCTCTGTCCGCCATCCGTACAACAGTGCACCATTGCTTGAAAAAATGGGGCTGCTGTCCTATTTTGATGATGTATGGGGCAATAATGAAGGCGCAGGCCGCGATACCAAGGCCAAGGTGATCCGATATGAACTGGCCAAGGCAGGCATTGAACCTCGGCAGGCTGTCATGATCGGCGATAAGGATTTCGACTGCATGGCCGCCAAAGCAAACGGCCTGTTTATGCTGGGATGTGCGTATGGCTTCGGCTCTATCCCTGAACTGCATAGATACAAGGCTGATCTCGTCATCCGCAGCCCCAAGCAGGGACAGCAGGTAACACGCTTATTAAGGAGACACGGATAACAAATGCTGACAAAATCGATTATTTGGGATATAGACGGCACCGTCATTGATACAAGAAATGCTATGGCCAGCGCTTACCGCGCTGCTTGTGAAGAAATGGGGCTGCAAGAGGACAATTACCAGCGCATTTTTGCTTATGTAGGGCAAAAATCTTCCAAGGTATTCATAGACCAGTTCGGGCTTTCCGGCGCTAGATACGACGAGGCCATCGAACGGTACAACCGTGCCTTTTTAGGCCAAGGGATTTACGAGGCAGAATTATATCCCGGCATGGGCGCCCTATTGGCCGAGCTAAAGCAGGCCGGCTGCCGGATGACGGTGGCTACGGCGCGCAGCAATCGCTCGCTTTTTCCTTTGTTTGAAGCAAAAGGTCTTATGGATACATTCGACCATATTGCCTGTACCTACGACAGCAAAACCAAGGTGGACAAAACCGCCCTGGTACGCGACTGCATCTCCTTTTTGAAAACGCCGGCAGAGCAATGCGTGATGATCGGCGACCGTATTTTTGATATTGAGGGCGGAAAACAAAACCATACCCTGACCATCGGCGTAACCTTTGGCTTTGCTGAGGAGCAGGAGGTGCTTTCCTCCGGCGCAGATTTTATCGCCCATTCCGTAGAAGAATTGAAAAATATCCTATGGGGGCGGCAAGGATGAGGGGGCGCTTTCTTTCCTTTGAAGGGCCGGATAAGGCGGGTAAAAGCACCCAGATCCAGCTGTTTGCCCAATATTTAGAAGCAAAAGGGATCCCCTTTCTTTTAACGCGTGAACCAGGCGGCTGTCCTGTTTCGGAGAAAATCCGTGATTTGATCCTTGCGCCTGAAAACCAAATGGGGGATCTCTGCGAAGCGCTCCTCTACGCTGCTTCCCGCAGTGAGCTGGTCCGTACAGTGATCCGCCCTGCACTGGCACGCGGCACCTGGGTCGTCTGTGACCGTTATGTGGACAGTTCCATTGCCTATCAAGGATATGGACGCGGCCTGGGAGAGGCCGCCATACGGTGCATCAACGATTTGGCCACGGATCATTTGGCCCCGGATCTTTCCTTTTATTTCCGCATCGATCCGGACATGGCTATGCAGCGGGCCGCCGGCGCGCAGGACCGCATCGAACAGGCCGGCGCCGCCTTTCGCCATAGGGTAGCAGCCGGGTATGAAGCGCTTTACCGGAAAAATTCCTCGCAGTATTGTCTGATCGATGCCTCCGGCACCATAGAGCAGGTGCATCAGCGTGTTATCCAAGGCTATGAACGGTGGGATTCCACATGCGTTTAATCGGAGGACATGCCTTTATCCTTTCCGCGCCCGCAGAGGAGCAGGCAAAGCTTGCAGAATCGTTTGCCATCAGCGCTATGGGTTCTCAGGATGAGGATGTGATTCTTCGCATCCGTACCCATAACCATCCGGATGTCATCCTCGTGCAGCCGGAGGGGGCCGCCATAAAAATCCGGCAGGCCCGCGCTTTGATCGATCAGCTCTCCAATCGCGCTTTTGAAGGAAAAAACAGGGTCGTTTGCCTTTTACAGGCGGATACGATGACCCAGGAAGCGCAAAACTGTCTGCTCAAAACCTTGGAGGAACCGCCGGAAAACACAATTTTCGGCCTATTTTGTGCACGCCCTGGTTTTTTGCTGGAAACTGTACGCTCCCGCTGTGTACAGTTGCGGGATGGCAGGCAAACCCGGTATAATGAAGAGGAAGCGGCTGTCTCGATTGCCGAGTTTTGCACGGCGTCATCCTTGGAGCAGGCAAAGCAGTGGTTCCCTGATAAAAAGGAGGCCGCTTTGGTGTGCCTGGCTCAATGGATGGACAGCGTTTCTCAGATGCTGCATCAAACAGCGCATCCCCATCCCTTTGCAGGGGCTTCCGATACGCAGATCGCTCTTTTATCAGAGTTAGTTACCCAGGCATATAAAATGGTTTACGCCAATGTATCAGCCAAAATGGTATCCGAATGGCTTTGGCTAAAATGGAAAGAGGAAACCGAATGAAAACCGTAGTAGGGGTTCAGTTTTATAAATCCAATAAGGTCTATTATTTTTCGCCCAACCGCATTGCCTGCCAAGTAGGCGATGACGTCGTAGTAGAAACTGCGCGGGGCGCCGAGATCGCCCGTGTGGCCCAGGGGCCGATGGAGGTGGAGGACGAAAAAATCGTGCCCCCTCTGAAAAATGTATTGCGCATTGTGACGCAAAAGGACAGGGCCCAGCAGGAAAAGAATAAGAAACAGGAAGCCGCGGCCCTGGCGGTCTTTGAAAAAAAAATCGCAGAACATGCGCTTGTCATGAAGCCGGTCAGCGTGGAGTACGGGTTCGACGGCAGCAACATCACCTTCTTTTTTACCGCAGATGGCCGGGTGGACTTTCGCGAGCTGGTCAAGGATCTGGCCCATCATTTCCGTACCCGAATCGAGCTGCGCCAAATCGGGGTGCGGGACGAGGCAAAGCTGCTCGATTCGGGTACGGAAATGATGG
>CAJLPK010000060.1 GCA_905208455.1 uncultured Bacillota bacterium | reverse complement strand
AAGTACCCTACTTTTGGGGCGGTAAATCCGGTCCTGGCTGGAATGAAGAATGGGGGACGCCCAAGCTCGTCACTTCAGCCGGATCCGCTAGTTCCGGTCAGCTGCGGCCGTATGGGATGGATTGCAGCGGTTTTACCGATTGGGTGTACAAGACAACCGGCTTGCCTTCCATCGGCGCTGGGAGCGCCAATCAATGGAGCAATTCCGTAGAGATTTCTGCAAGCGAGTTAAAACCCGGCGACCTGGGGTTCAAGGCAAGGCCCAGCGAGCCAGGCGTCAATCATGTTTTGATGTATGTAGGCGTAGATCCCTCCAGCGGCAAACAGATGTGGGTACACTGTTCCAGTTCCGCGGGCGGCGTCGTTTTGAATACGCCCAGTTATGTCCGATATTACCGCCGTCCGGTGGGCGTCGACTTGGAATCGGACAATGTACCGACGATGCAAGCGCCCGGCGAAGTCGATTATACGATGCGTGTAGAAGTGACGCATTACTGCGCATGCACCAAATGCTGCGGCAAAAACGCCAACGGCATGACCGCAAGCGGAAAACAGGCCGCGCCCGGCATGGTTGCCATGTCCAGTCACTACCCATTTGGGACAAAGCTGAGTATCAATGGCGTCGTATATACCGTTGAAGACAGAGGCGGCAGCGGGATCGAATCGGATATAGCCCGTGTGGACATCTTTGAAACGGACCATCAAACCGCTTTGCGAAAGGGCCGGTACTACGCCATCGCAACTTTTTATAAGTAGGTGTTTTTCATGTCAGAGTTTGACAACAGCGGCTTTTATCCCGTTCCTGCAAATTACACGGACAGCGGACGGCTTTTCGGCGGGCTGTGCGAAGTGCGCAACACTGTGGAAGCGGCCGTTCTTGTCCTATTGATTGGCTATCCAGAACTGGCATGGCTGCATCTTGCCTTGCCGTTAAAGGTCGTCGTTATAACCATCACCCTGTTGCCGTTGGGGGTGTTTGCGTTGATGGGGATAGGCGGCGAATCCCTGCTGCAATATGCGCTGCACATGGCAGCGTATGCAAAGGCCAAACGCGTCTTACATTTCGAGAGGATTCAAGCCATTGAAGTTGAAGAAGAAAAAGGGGAACAGCGTTCCTCAAAACCCAAAAAAGCAAAAACCCAGAGAAAGCGTGCAAAGCTGGCTGGGCGTCAAAGCGGTCAAAAACGGTGTGATTGAACTGTCCGGCGGTCGGTACGTCCGTATCTTGGAAGTCAAGCCCATCCACTTTGCGCTGCGTTCTGCAGAGGAGCAAACCAATATCATTCAATCGTTTGCTGGCTTATTGAAAATCGCGCCAGTGCGCATACAAATCAAATCGGTATCGCGCAGAGCCAATGGCAGCGAATATATCAAGTCTGTGGACGCAGATTTGAAAAGCCAAACCGACGCTGAAAGCATCGCCCTGGGCCGAGAATATGTTCGGCTCATACAAAGCTTGGAATCACGCGACGCCGTATCCCGGCGTTTTTTCTTCATTTTTGAGTATGAACCGATTGGCAGGCAGGATACGTCTTATGCAGCTGCATACGCTGCACTGGAAACAGCAACCCACACCGTCAAATCCTGCCTTGCACAGTGCGGCAATGCCGTAATCATCCCAGAGGATGCGGACAAACAGTTGGCTGAAATTTTGTATGAATATCTCAATCCAAAAAGCAGCCGGACGGAAACGCTGGAACAGCGCGTAGAACGTGTTGTCATGGATACGATGATCGCACAGGGGAAAACCATCGGCAAAGATTCTGTCCCCGACATCCCTTTTGCGCATTTTGTTGCCCCGCGCGGCTTGGACTTGGCCCATCGCCAGTACGTGATTGTGGACGGCACCTATATGTGCTTTCTCTACATACGAAAAGACGGATACCCCAACCGTGTGCGGGGCGGATGGCTTTCCACGCTGATCAACGCAGGAGAAGGCGTCGACGTTGACCTGTTCTTGCAACGTGAACTGCGAAGCCGAGTCTTGGATAAAGTCGCACAGCGTATCCGACTAAACCGTACAAAAATGAAAAGTATGCAGGATACGAGCACGGACTACGAAGAACTGGCCAGCGCCATCCAAGCCGGATACTATATCAAGTCCGGGATAGCCAACCACAACGAGGATTTGTTCTACGCCTCCGTTTTTATTACCATCTCGGCGTCAACCTACCACGAACTTGACCGAAAACGCAGCCAGCTCGTTGACCAGTTAAAAGCCATGGACGTGTTGGTGGGCGACTGCAATTATCGCCAGGAGGAAGCATACAAAACCGTTTTGCCGCTGCTCAACTTTTTACCGCTCCAGAAAAAAGCGCAGCGCAATGTCTTAACCTCCAGCGCCGCTGCCTTTTATCCGCTGACCTCATTTGAGCTGTACGAAAAGGAGGGGATCTTCCTTGGGATCAATCGGTTCAACAATTCCATGTGCATCCCTGATTTGTTCAATACAACGGCCAATAAAAACGCCAATGCCATTGTAAGCGGCACTACCGGCGCAGGCAAAACCTACTTTTTGCAGCTTCTTGCACTTAGGATGCGGCTGCGTAACATCCGTTGCTTTATCATTGTGCCGGTCAAAGGCCACGAATACCGAAGGGCCTGCAAAAATATCAATGGTTCGTTTATCAAACTGAGCAGTCAGATCGGCATTAACATCATGGCGATTCGCAAAACCACCAAGCCCGATATGGAACTGCTCGATGAGGATTACGCCGCTGAAGATTGTTTGCTCTCGAAAAAAATCCAGGTATTGCTCGCCTGGTTTTCTTTGCTTGTCCCTGACATGAAAAACGAAGAAGAACAGCTTTTAGACGAGGCGCTGATGGAGGTCTATCGCCAGTTCGGTATCACGTACGACAACGAATCAATATATGCTGATATGTCGAAATGTATTCTAAAACGGATGCCTGTGTTGGGGGATCTATATCAAATTCTCAAAGACAATCCCAGGACAGAGCGCATTGCCATCATTCTGAACCGCTTTATCCACGGCAGCGCTCAGTATTTCAACCAACAGGACAATGTGGATCTAGGAAACCCCTACACCGTGTTTGACCTATCGGATTTGCGCAACAGCAAGCTGCAGCCCTTGGCCATGCTCATCGTGTTGGATTTTGTCTGGGATTGTATCAAAGAAGATTGTACGCAGCGCAAAGCCGTTATCATCGACGAACTGTGGCAGTTGATTGGCTCCACGGCCACCAAGCAATCCAGTGATTTTGTCGTGGATATTTACCGATTGATTCGTGCTTACAGCGGCGCCGCTATCTCTGCCAGCCAAAACTTGACGGATTACGATAGCGACGCTGGCCGCGTTATTCTGAATACCAGCAAGACCAAAATCCTTTTGAACCTTGAAACCGATGAAGCGCGCAAAGCCCAGCGTCTTTTGAATCTGAGCAGTATGGAAGCGCACAGCATCACACAGTTTGGACGGGGCGAAGCGTTGCTGATTACAGCCGGAAGCAAGGTGCCGTTGTCCATTATTGCCTGCAAAAAAGAACACGAACTGATTACAACGGACCGGACGGAGTTAAAGGCGCTTTTAGAGAAAAAGAAACGGGAACGGGAGGGAAGCGGATGAAAACCATCCATCTTTTATCGGACGAACAGCTTGTAGTGCAATGGTTATCACAGTACGGGCCTATGCCCATTGAACTGGTGCGCACCTGGTTATCTTACAAACCGCAAAACATACAGGACAAAATACTGAAAAACCTGCTCATACACGGATTTGTCTATCAGGTTTCGGGCAATATTCTTACGATTGATCCGACCGCTGTTACACCCAACAAGGACATTGTTCTGGCGGGATGGGTGCTATCGCAGCTAGATTGCATTGATCCGCACGCGCATTATCCGGCCCGATACCCCGCTCAGATCCATTTTCTTTCCCAGCGGTTCGGCGTGGACATTATGGTGATACATCCGGACAGCGATCACCTTATGTATCTGTTGGAGCCCAATGAACATCTCAAATACATTTTTGTCATAGAGGATATTGCACAGTTGCCTCTGGCCGTACCGGACGGTATCCCTTATATGATTGCCTGCGCTCCGTCCCCGTCCCAAATCACTTTCTATACCAGGAGGGATTCTGCCGATGTCGTTCCCCCATCAACTGCGTCAAATGGAATCTGCGCTGCAACGGATCTGTCGGCTGTATCGGGAGATTGATGCGAACCATACAAGCGCCTCCCGCTTGTTCGACCTGAGCTGCGCCTGTGAACGTCTTGCTCTCATCGCCCGCGAGCTTCCCTGTTATACAGGACGCCCGGCGGCAAAGGCGCAGGTTCTTGCACAGGCAGCACAGGAACACGGGATCGTTGTTTCCAATGCCCCCTGGTTTTGCGTTACGCTGCCTGTTCTTCTGCCCCGTAAAGAACACGGCTCAGCCGAATTTCTTTGCCGGCCTCTCTACCATGCGTTAAACACATATTTTCGGCAGCATGAGCGGCCTGCGTTTACGGATTGTGTGCTTTGCTTTGTTCATATCTATCCAGATGACCGCCCCGAACGCGCGTACCGTGACCATGACAACATTGAGCTTAACGCCGTGGCAGACGCCATTGCGATGTTCGTCATGCACGATGACGCGCCTTTGCAATGCTCACATTTTTATTGCTCCCAAAGAGGGGAAAAAGAATGTACCCGTGTGTTTGTCGTCCCACAAAAGTCCTTTGTCGCATGGTTGAACGATATGCTTTTTTGAAAAAACCAGCGACACGAAAAAGGCTTCTTTTTCCAGCCCTCCAAGGGCCCCGATCTTCAGCGTTTTTCTGTATGGAACCGGCGTTTTTTGCGCCAAAGAGAGCGATCACCTGGCGCAATGAAAGGAGCTGTCTTTGATTTACCTTCGTCCTGATACCCATCTCTATCGTCTTTTGACTCTGCTCACGGTGGTAGGCGAATATCCTTATCGTTCGCTTTCTTTGCTTGGAAACAGGCGCGTGCTGACTACGCTGGTACGTTCGATGCAACAGCCTCAACTTATCCAGGTTCCGAACGCTTCTCCCGTTTCCTGCCGTATCCTATCCGTAAGCGGGCGCGGGGCATACAAAACCATACGGATTCATCGCAGCGCATTTTCCTTGCTGTGCCATTTGTATCCAGGTGCGCTGCAAACCTATCTGACCGTAACGCGGCAACACCGATTTGCCGGCGGACCAGAACACGTCGGCCGCAACCACCGCATCGCGGAATCCGCTGCCATGTGCATGACGGCGGGCATTGAAATACGTCCGCCTTTCTTATCGCCTTTGTGTGCATCGTCCGAGCGGCCCTCTATTTCCACCCCCTCGTTTTATTTGGCGCGCTTTCTCAAACAGGATTTTACGGGATTGAACAAGACCATCTTTACACGCATCACGGGGATGCTGTTAGGTCCTACTCAATCTTACGCGCTGTACAATGCGCGCCAGTCCAAGATGAAATGGAATGGGATGGGGGAGTTCAAGGCCCTTCAACTTTTGCGTGACGTCTCCTTTGCCAATACTGGCCGGGCGTCCGATTCTGCGGTTCTGTTCGGTGCGTCGCCGGACAGCCTCATGCTATCCGATGCGCAGCGCTTTGACAGCATCTATCCCAACATTCATTTTGTGCCTTTGGACCGCAACGGCGCAGCGCTGCTGCGTTTGCTTTGTCTTCCGCATATACAGGCACGTCTGCAGTCTTTGCTTTTTCCGCCGAACATACGCTATCACGGCTCACAGCTTGAATGCGACGCTCAAATTGGGAATCAATATATCTTCTCTTACCTTGACGGCAACATGGCAAGATTGCTGCGCTTTAAGGAAGCAGCGCTTTTTTACGGAGCAAACCGGCGCTATGAAGTGCTCTGTTATCCCTGGCAGCAGCCGTTCGTACAATCGTATATGGAAAACCTTGCTGCCGTACATGTGATGCCTATGGAACAAATTCAAGAGAGCATATCCGATTTTTGATATTATTTTAGACTTTTATTGATATATGGAGGTGCGTAATGCTATACTATACACAAAGATTGGGGAAAGGAGGATGGCACATGGACAAAGCGCCGCGTATACAACCGTCGTCTGCCATCCGCAAGGACTACAAACAATTTTCCGATTACTGCCATGAATCCATGGAGCCCGTGATCGTTACAAACAACGGCGTCAGCGATTTAATCGTCATGTCGCCGGAAGCGTACTATCGCCGGGAGGCATGGAACCGCCTGCAAATCGAACTTGCCAAGGCGGACAAACAGATCGCGGAAAACAAACTCCACGACCATGACGAAGTATTTGGGCGGTTACGGGAGCGTCTCGGGCATGAATAAATACAGGATACGGTACACGCCGCTGGCCGTGGACGATTTGGATTTGGCGTTTTCCTACATCGCCCAAGAAAACTTACAAGCGGCCAAAGAATTGTTGGACAAGCTGGAAAACGCCATCTTACAGCTTGGGGATTTTCCTTATTTGGGCGTTGTTTTCCCGAACAAGGAAACGTATGAGGTGACCGGGTATCGGTATTTGGCGGTAGACACCTACGTTGTTTTTTATCGCATTGACGACGTCCAAAAAGAAATCCAGATTGCCCGCGTGTTTCACTCACGCCAAAACTGGCTGTATCTGGCCTTATCGGCCGAAAGGTAAGGTCCTTGCCTTTTCTTTTGGAAAGGAGTGCTTTTTGACCAAACGCACACGCTTGATTGCAGGAGCCATCGCGCTCCTTTTTTTGTTCCCGTATTTAGGCGGCCTTTTGGCTCAATGCGCGCATGTGGCTTTTGCTTCTCCATCCGAGCCAGCCCCCGCCATTCTGCTCTCCCCGTTTGTATGCTATCGGTACGCCTGCACGCTTTCCGGCCTCCAATATACCTTATTTACCGCTGCCATTGTATGCGGCGTTGGTTTTTGGTTTGGCAAGCGGTTTGCCGGCGATGTGGATGCGCGTAACTTTACGCGCAGCGAAAAAGGAACCTATGGAACGGCGGGATGGATGGACGCGTCCGAACGTCAAGCCTTTCTTGAAAGCGTCCCGCTCGAACGGCCCAAGGGCACCATCCTTGGCGTGGAAGGCCGTTCCCTGGTGGTTCTGCCGGACGATACGCCTTTCAACAAGCATATCGGGATATTCGGCGCATCCGGCACACGCAAGAGCCGGGGATTTGTCCGCCCTTATTTACTCCAGTGTATACGGCGCGGCGAATCCGTTGTATGCACCGATCCAAAAGGAGAGCATTACCGTGACCTGGCCCATTCCTTTCGCCAAAGCGGGTATACAGTCAAGGTTTTGAACCTTGTTGATCCCACCCATAGCGATGCTTGGAATTGCATGGAGCATCTGGATGGCGATACCCTGCGCGCCCAGATTTTAACGGACATTATCATCGCAAATACCGGGAACGGGCATGGGGACCCGTTTTGGGACAATGGCGAACAAAACCTCTTGCGCGCGTTGATTCTTTATGTGGATCAATCGCCCCATTATACACGCAAAACTTTGTCTGCCGCCTACCATCTTTTGACGCACACGCCTTTGCCGCAGCTCACTGCTTTGTTTGAACGGCTGCCCATCACCCACCCAGCCAAAGCGCCTTACAACCTATTCGCGCAAGCAAGCGATTCCGTTAAGTCCGGCATTGTCATTGGATTGGGCACACGGCTGCAAACCCTGCAAAGCAAGGAGGTGGAGCGCCTGATTTCCACCAGCGATATAGACTTGACGAGCCCAGCCACTGAAAAATGCGCGTATTTCATCATCCTAAGCGACCAAGGGCCTCATCTCCAGTTCCTGTCGTCGTTGTTTTTTTCGCTTTTGTTTCAGGATCTCGTGACGTTTGCGGACAAGCAACCCTCCGGACGTTGTCCTGTCCCCGTCCATATTGTGCTGGAGGAATTGAACAACATCGGTGACAACCCCATCCCCCGGTTGCCCAGTCGGTTAAGCGTCCTGCGCGCACGCGCCATCCGTGTTTGCTGCATCGTACAAAGCCTTGGCCAGCTCCAAAGCCGGTTTCCCGACCATCAATGGGCTGAGATCCTCGGCAATCTTGACATACAGATGCTGTTCGGATGCACAGATTTGCTTACCGCCGAGTATTTCAGTCAACGGTCCGGCGAAATGACCGTGGATGTGCAATCGCAAATGACCATGCGGCAGTCCATAGCGATAACGCAAGTCGTTCCGCAATACCGGCTCAGCGAGTCCGTGGGGCACCGCACGCTTTTGACGCCAGATGAAATTCTGCGGCTGCCAAACGACGAGCTGCTTTTGGCATTGCGCGGATGTAATCTGCTCCGTCTTAAAAAATATGACTATGCCCAGCACCCTGACGGCCAATCTCTTGTACCCAGCGACATCCAAACGTATCCTTCTCCTCCGGAGATCGAGCAGGATGTTGCCGCTGCACTTTCTCCTACTCCGCGCAAGCCTGTCACTCATCTATATCAACCGGCACAACAAAATGATTTTCTAAGGAGGTAATCCCATGCCAGAACAAAACATTCCAGACGTCCTCGAAGATACCGGCGCCTCCGTCGCTGCCAACGAAGCGCAGCGCCGCCAGCGGATCATTCCCATCGACCAAACGCGCAGCGTACAAACAAGCCGCGACCAAAAACGCAGCGAATTGATTGATCTTGTGGAATCCCAAAAGAGCGGGCGCGTGCTGTCGGGGATCGTACAGGGACGTGAACTGAACAGCGATGCCAGCTCTGTGTATGCAGTCGTGTATCATGGCTCGTATAAAGTCATCATTCCGGCCGAAGAAATGATCCCGTTGACGCCGGAAAACGAACATATGCAAATCGCTCTTGTTACCAAGCGTTTGGGCGCGGAAATCGATTATGTGGTAGCAGGCATCGACGTGGAAACAGGTGTCGCGGCCGGCAGTCGGTTAGAAGCCATGGCCATTCGCCAGCGCGAATTGCTGCGCACAAACCATGACGGCGCATACGAGATTCAAGAAAACGATTTGGCGGAAGCACGCGTTGTTTCGGTCATCCGTTCCGGTATTTTTGTCGAACTGTTTGGTTTGGAAATTTTCGTTCCTTTATCCGAACTGAGCTATCGGCGCTGGCTCAACGCCGAAGACCATTTTGTTGTAGGGCAGCGAATACTCGTCCAAATCCTCACCATTACCCGCGACGATGCTGAATCGCTTGCTATGACTGTATCCGTCAAACGCGCGGCCGAGGAATCGTTTCTATCTTCTGTCGCGCGCTACAAAGTAAATGATCTGTACATTGGTACCGTCAGCATGATTACCACATCCGGCGTCTTTGTTTCCCTGGACGGCGTCGATTGCCTCTGTCGGTTTCCACGCCGCGGACGTCCGCCCATCGGTACGAATGTGACCGTTAAAATATTGGGCATCGATAGCGAAAGCAAACGCATTTGGGGGGTGATCGTCCATTGACCACGGACGCTTATTTAGCCGAACGAAGGAACCGGCGGGTATTAGCTGAACGCGCTTACCAGCTGGTTTCAAAAGCGCTGCATGTTGAAGATTTCGATGATTCTACGCTCGTAACTTATCAAGACGGGTTTCATATCCAATTCGGGTTTTCGGCCATGCATCCCCTGATCGTCATGTGCCTTGTACGGCCTATGACGCCGCCCACAGGGGAACAGCTGGATATGATCAACGATTTGAATCTCAACACCGTACTTGGCAGCCACTCGGTCAACCGTACCACCAGCTGCTATTCTTTTCGCGTCACCCAATGGCTGGATACGGAAATCACCGAACAGCGATTGTTTGAAATCTTACAGCGCGCGCTGGACGAAGCCAAAAAAGGATATTCCATCCTCTCTTCTTGCGCTTGACAAAGCTGAGCTGTGTAATTATATATCAAGGAGAGGGAGGGGTTCCAGGCGAAG
>CAJLPK010000059.1 GCA_905208455.1 uncultured Bacillota bacterium | reverse complement strand
GAAAAAACAGAGCTGTTTTCATAAACTTGTTTTGCGATACTACCCAAACAGGGGAGGGTTATTTGCCTAAGAATCATTGTTTATTAGGGCCATGGGCGTAATAGGGGCGTAATAGCACTATAATTTATCCACAGCGGACAATATATCATCAATTTGAATATGGGTATATCCAAGTGTGGTTTGATACGATTTATGGCCGGATGCTTTTTGAATGATAGCAGGCTGGATACCGGCTCTAGCCATGTTGGTGTTAAAGGTATGGCGGCAACATCCGGGCGTAAGATCAGAAATACCGAACCTTTTCATTGCAGCGCTGTACTCCTGATAAAACTTATGTTTCTGTATAGGAACCAATTTGGCATTGTTGTTTTCCAAAAGCTCAGTGACAACGGGGATGATTTTTTTTGCAATGGGTATGCGCCTATTTTTGCCGGTTTCTGTTTTTATGCCGCATGTCATGTATCGTTCATCAATATTGACATCCGTTTTTTTTGCTGATAAGAGTTCTCCAGGGCGCATGCCTGTGTAAATCATAATGAGGGCGGATGATAGCATAAGGCGATCTATGCTTTCTGTTTCAGAAGCATGATAATTTTTCCACATTAAAGCAATGTCAATGTCGGTATACGTTTTCTTTTTGGGCGTTGGACACCGAGGCAGTTTTATATAGGCCACATAGTCTTTTGCCACCCAATCATTTGCGAGAGAATATCTGAATATTTTTCTGAGAAGGGCTTTCACATCACGTTTTGGGTAAAAAGCATATGGAATTTGATCGATGAGCCTTTGCATTTCCGGCAGCCGAATTTCCTGTATAGGGCGAAACCAAAGCGGGCGGAGACGGCGATACGCAATATCGTAAGCTCGCTTCTTGTCCTTTGAAAGCATTTCTATATCACTTTTAATAAGATTATAAACCTCTTGAAGCTGAATAGCCTCATAGGTGCTGTCGTTTCGTTGCCCTTCCAAGAACTGCAAAGCATCCTTTTTTGTTTGGAATCCCCCTTTGCGCTTGCTGACCCGTGTTCCGTCCGCTTTATATCCCAACGTCCATTCGGCCCGCCATTTCCCATTTTTCATTTTATACACAGATCCCTGGCCGTTCCCGCGTTTCTTAGTTCCCATCCGAAACCACCTCCACTAAGATTGTAAAGGAGTCTTTTTCCCTTGGTATATAACGGAAATGGAGCGTTTTCCCATCAGAATCCTGCAATAGCTGATGGGCAATGGCCTTTTGTATGGCATACTTTGCCTGTTTGTCTGTCAGTCTTTTTTCGATACACATGTTCGCACCAAACAATACTAAATCAGCGCGGCCCGATAAATGGACGCGGGCAGCGTAGTATACCTTCTCTTTCATTTTGATTCCCTCTAACATTATACGAACATATGTTCTTATCTGTGATTCCAGTATACCAGAGATTTCAAGAAATGCAAGAGGACTTTTTGGAACAATTTTCAGATAAAGAAAAAGCCCCTGAAAAGGGGCCTTGATTCAGAATAGATCGCTATGGCTTCCTGTACGCGTCAGATACAAAAACAGCGTATCCTCTGATATTTCATAAATCAGCAGCCAGTCCGGCGCGATATGGCATTCTCGAAAACCGGCATAGTTTCCACTGAGGGCATGGTCTCTGTTTTGGGGCGGTAAGTTTTTGCCATCCGCAAGGGTTTGGATCACCTTTGTAAGGGAGGAAAGATCATAGCCCCGCTTTTTCAATCGTTTTACATCTTTTTGAAATTTTGTCGTAGGGCGTATCCGATACATCAGCTCAAAAGATCCTCCATCATTTCATCTGCATTGGCATAGGTTTTTCCGATAGAGGGATTGCGTTTCATTTGGCGAACCTCCTCCATGGCTTCCAGCGTATCCTTGTTTGGAGTATCGAGCTTCAAATCAAACGGAATGCCCTGCTCCCGCACAACAGCCCTGGCAAATACATTGAAAGCCGCCGTCATATTCAATCCGAGCTCATTGCAGCAGCTTTCAAACTGCTGTTTGAGGGAATCTTCCATGCGAATATTGATATTTACCATACTTATCATCCTTTCTAATTATATTATATGTAATTTTATAGCTATATGCAATAAAATAAATAGCAAAAAGAAAAAGCCCCTGAAAAAGGGGCTTTTATTCCTATCTTCATTTTACAGAGAACCAGCAACGCTCCCCATCTTTGTAAATATCCAAATGCAATTCAATAAGAGGGTTATCATCCGATGCATCCACAAGGAACATACTCCAGCCCGAAGTGGTACCCCCTGCCATAATTGCAGAAGTATTCACATCACCATAGAGAATCTGTGTTTCACCTCTTACGTTGTTGGCCCAAGCAGATAGATACAAAAAGTTGAAATTTAGTGTGTCGCCTTTCAATTCTTTTGCGACAATATCGTAATGAATCAATACATATTGTTTGCCGTCCACAGAATCAAACTTATTGAATCCAAACTCATCCAGCGTAGCGGCCTTTGTGATGGCTTCTTCTCCTACATACGCTTCATTAATTTTGAAATCGATTGTACCGTCATCAAAATAGGAAAGCTCAACAGAGGTGCCAACGGGAACAGGGGACTCCTTTTTCCCCATCGTATTTTCCGTTGAACTGTCCGGATTCCCCCCGCAAGCTGAAAGCGCAGAGACGGAGATAACCGCTAATACAAGCGCAAGTAATCTTTTTTTCATGACAAATCCTCCTGCATGAATTTGTACAAAGTTTCCCCAAAACCGAGCCTGTATGAATACCGCGGTATTCATAAGGCTATCGGCATATCGTTTATTACGCCTTGAATAATTTGTGCAATGTAAACTACATCTTTTGTCATAATCGTAAATGATTGACTACCAAACTGGAACTGGAAACCATCACTATATGGTGTTATAGATGTCATATTTGAAATCTTTTTATCAAAACCGCCCTTATTAGCAGATAGTATAATTCTCTTACTTGTGATATACAGGTTGCCTGAATATGTAGTTGTAACATCTTCTCGAATGGGTGTAGCTTTTGACTTTCCAACACGAAGGTTTATTCCCTTTGCAACATGAATGCCTACGCCTGCACTTCCACCAGAGTATTTTACCACCTTATTCTTTGTAATTATACTTTCAGCAGAACCACAATAATGGCAATATTCACCATCCTTTAGAATTATATTCTTTACATTAACAACAGGAAGAACAGTCAATTCTCTGATTGGCTCAGAGGTGTCCTCTTCCTTTTCGCCCGCTTCATCTTCGGGTACTCCTTTAATTGCATCGCGAAACGAAATTACAATGTCGTAAATCCACCCTACACATAAAAGGCCCACGGTGAATAGATATAAAAATCCCACTCCGATCTTTTTTTCCATAAATTTATGGACACCTAAAAAACCAAAAAAGAATGTGATAATAAATTTCACCCATGGATTCATAACAAATCCTCCTGCATAAATTCGTACCCGGATTTCCCCCCCGACCGAGCCACTATATTGATACCGCTAAGGCGGTATTATTCTTTTTCCTGCTTGACCTTTTCTCTGTAAGCAGCAAGCACGGATTCCAGCCATTCCTTTTCAGACGGATCAAGCGGACCGACATATGATTCCTTGACGATAGTCACATCTTTCATATCAACCGGCGGCAAAGGATCATCACTGCGCCCCAGAAGATAATCGGACGATACGCCAAGATAGTCGGCGATTTTGTCTATATGTTTTTTGTATGATTTCGAGCGACCAGACTTCCAATCACTCATAGCACTTTTATTGAGACCAATGGCCTGTATTAAGATTTGATCTTTAATCCCTTTTTGTTTCAGTAGATTCAAGATACGCTCTAAGGAAATATCCAAAATAAAATTCCTTCCGTAAAAAACGAAAAATATATTGACATTTCGAATATTTCGAAATATAATCAACCTGTAAAAAGCACAAAGGGGAAAACCCCAGCGTGCATATACACCTATCAACAATATATCACAAAGGAGGTGCAAAACCAAGAGTGAAGCGAGACTGGATGCGGGAAAAAAGAAAGAAGCTAGGGCTGACGCAGGTACAGCTTTCAGCAAAGGCAAATGTGAGCGTTCGCTCCATTTCCCATGCAGAGATGGGGGTGAGAAACCCGGAAGTACCGATTGCCAAGCGTTTGGCAGCAGTACTGGGCGAGAACTGGACGCGGTTTTATGAGGAATGACCTCATAAAAAGAATACCAAAGAAAGGAGGCAAAGAGGATGGCAGACCTTGGAAGCATTTTACGGGAAAGCAGGCAGACGGCGCATCTATCGCAGGAAACAGCGGCAGTGCAGAGCTTTTGCGATGTAAGTACGATCCGGCGGTATGAAAACGGAAGCATTGTTCCATCCTGGGACACGATTTGTATGCTGTCCGATGTGTATGGAGATCCCGGGCTAAAGTACCGGGCACAGCAGGAAATGGAAGCATGGCAGGATACATTCCCGCATGTGGAATTTGTACCGCTTCCCATCTCAGCGCTGCACCTGATCTCTGCGACAAAGGAAATGAGCGAGAACACCGGCATGCTGGCAGAAATCCTGGCGGATGGAAAGATCAGCGCGGATGAACAAGAGGAATGGAAACGGGTGCTGCATTCAGTAAAAGGGCAGATTGTGGCCTGCACACAGGTTTTAGAAGCGGGAGCGGATGGCAAATGACATTAGAGGAAATCAAGGCCATACCAACAGATTGGATCACAGTGGAACAGCTGGCAGATTTTCTTGAATGCGATGCGCAGGCGCTTAGGATGCAGGCAAAGAAAGATAGGGAAAGTATCGATTATCTAGGCCCTGTAACGGTAGGGAAAAGAACAAAGTTTTGGAAGCCTGCCGTAGTGACACATTTTGAAAGGCTGAAAGGCGCATGAAAATCAAAGAAACAAGAACAGCATGCGGGCTGACACAAAAGGCACTGGTGGAGATCATCGGGCAAAGCGGCATAAAGCTGGACAAGCCTGCATATTCCAAAATCGAGACCGGCGCGGCATTGCCGACGGTAAACCAGTTACGTGCGATGTGCCAAGCCATGGGATGCAAGCCGCTCGACCTGTACACGGAACCGGAAATCGACTTGATCCACTGTCTGGACGGTGCGAGCGCGTCTAAGACCGCCAAGAAGGACGGGCATAGGATTAAGCGCAAAGCGACCTTCCGTGTGCCTGAATGGTGTTGCAAGTGGCTGGAACCGCAAATGCTGCAAGAACTTGGTTACACAACGGCACAGCAATGGTTTTTGGACATGGTACGGCGCACGCAAGCGCGGTATGAACGGCGGTTGAAACGCGCGCAACGAAACCATCCACGTACCATCTGCCCGCATTGCGGCGCGCCGGTAGAAAACGGTACGCAATGCAGCTGCGAGCTGAGCGCATGACAGCAAAACGAGAGCCTGCCTTAAGCGGCACTCCGACCCTGCAAGATACCAACAAAAAACAAACGTCTGACTAAGGCAAATCCAGACACCTATATATATGGAGTGCCGCGCAAGGCGGGCTTTCGGGAAAGGGAACAATGGCAAGCTACGAATATTACGATCCGAAACCAAAGCAAAAACGGATCAGGATACCACAGAACAAAGCGAACACACAATACGGCAGGGACAAACAGATCCAAGGATACCTGCGGGAAGCAAACAAAAAGAAAGGGCAGGTGTGATGAAACGCAGGATTGAGACATACAGCGACGCCTGGTTCTACTGGATTTTTGCAGGCACGGCGATGGGATTTACCCTGTTTCGCTGGATGGCATGGACGGTATGGGCGGTGATGAGATGAAAACGGACAAAAGAAAAGCCGCGCAAGCAACAGAAGCTGCAAAACGCGGCAAAGAGATTGTATCTATTGAAAGTATAGCACAGAAAAGGAGAACACGCAAGTGAAAAGATATACAGAAGAGGATCTTAAGAAGTTCGAGAGAGACGAAAACGGAAATATCATATGCCCGCGCGGCGATTATCAGTTGATCCAGGATTTCCCGGCACGCTGTGCGTTTGACGATGGCTGTATCTTTGACGCATTTTGCAATTTTGGCGAGCATTGCAGCTTTGGCGCGCATTGTATCTTTGGCAAGTGTTGCAGCTTTGGCGAGTGGTGCAGCTTTGGCAAGTGTTGCAGCTTTGGCGAGTGGTGCAGCTTTGGCGAGTGGTGCAGCTTTGGCAAGTGGTGCAGCCATGAAGGACTGACAGACAGCATATACACAGCGTTTGACAGGATTGGAAGCGCAAGCAGGAAAGCATATTTTTTCAAAGCGCAAGAAGGATACTTTGTGCGCGCGGGCTGCTTTTTTGGGAGTCTGGAGGCTTTCCAACGCAAGGTCAGGGAAACCCACGGGGGCACCATTCATGAACAAACGTATTTGATGGCAGGCGAGCTGGCCCAAAAGATATTGGCGCATGAATGGGAGGAACACCATGGCGATATGGAATGACCCGTTTGGGGAACGCATCCAGGCAAACGTGCGGCAGTGCGACAAATGCGGCGCAGAGCTGGACGAGGGAGACACAGCGTACTTTACCGGGCTGGACATGCTGTGCTTAGACTGTGCAGAGGCGGAAGCCAAAGCACAGGCGGAGCAGGACACCGTGGAAACGATACAAACGCGGTTCCACGCGATGGAACAGCGCGGATTGACACGGCGGGATATGGATACCTTGTACGACCTTTTGCAGGACGTGCTGGGGGACGAAGAAAGCGCGATAGAGGACAACCTGACGGACATGCGGGTGGTACTGGACGAATGGGGGGAAGGACATGTGGCTTGAATGCTGGATAGAATGCGATGTGTGCCATGCACAGACCGAACAGGCAGTAAGGACAGAAGAGGGCTTGTATGTATGTCCAAAATGCAGAGAGGAGAAACAGCATGCTGAAACCGTACAGTGAATTGGTCAAGGTAGACGTAACGAAATACTGTAAAAAACGTGACGGCATGGATTACCTAAACTGGGCCAAGTGCGTGGAGCTGTTGCACGAGCACGGCGCTGAAACAGTGTACTTTGAGCCGATGGTCAACGAACACGGAAGTTCACTGTTTATGAGCGATCAGGTCTTTGGCGGCGGGAAAGAGGGCGATCCTACGAACCGTTGCTATGAGGTCGGCGTTACCGTACACGTAGATGACAACACATGGGAATTTCGAGGGCCTTTGATGAACGGGAAAACCCCTGTCAAGGATAACAGCCTAACACAACAACGCGTATGGAACGCCCAAACAAGGCTGTTTGTCAAATGTATTGCGATCCATACTGGACTTGGGTTTCATCTGTGGGTAAAAAGCGAGGAAGGGGAACAGGACGAGGTAGACGAGTTCCAGACAAACAAAAACAAACACTCGCTATTGGTCATCAAAAAGAGAATCGAGGAACTCGTTACGGCAAAGATGCAGCAAACTGGATTTTCTCTGGATGATTTAGCACAGAAGATCGGTATAGCGGATGGTGATACCCTTCGGGGATATTTTTCCTACTTTACCACGCTGAGTCAGATGGAACGAAGCTTGAGAAAGCTATGATCCATAGCCAAGACAGATCGGGATGGTTCGGAGCATCGGACACCAACCGAATCATGGGACAATGGCATACCAAAACCTTTCAGACCTTTTGGGCGGAAAAACTAGGGCTCACAAAAATCAACCTCCATACAGTACCCATGCAGGCAGGCACGATGTATGAGCACCGTATATTGGATGCACTGGGCATTATGGCACGGGATAGACAAATTAAAATTCCAACGCTCTGCCTGCGTGTCAATTTAGACGGAGAGGATGAACGCATCATCCATGAAGTGAAAACCTACAGGAAAGAACCGTTCTGCGTATCGACCGCTTACTGGCGGCAGGCACAGGTGGAAATGTACGCTGCTAACAAACCATTGGAGATTGATGCATATCACCTCACAGAAGAGGATTACAAGAACTACTTTTGTGCCATAGACAAAGCACGGATCACAAGACACTTTGTGGCCTATGATGCAGAGTTCATAAAAAAGGAGTATTTACCTCGGCTTAGATATTTGGCGAACTGTCTGAAGAAGGGGGTGTGGCCGAATGACAGAATTGAAGTTTGAAACGGCGAAATGCAAGTGGGAGGATGGGATCTGGCTGTGTTTGAAAATCTCAAAAGGATATGAACCCGCGGCCCAGAGCTTTGTATTCAGCAGGAAGGACAAGCCGTATACCGCGCAAATCAAGGAATACCGGCAGAAAAGAAGCCTGGATGCCAACGCATACTGCTGGAAGCTGATCGGCGAGATCGCAGACGCGCTGCGAACCAGCAAGGAAGAGGTATACCTCTTGATGCTGAAACGCTACGGACAGGGCGGTATGGTCAGCTTGGAAGCGCATCAGACCAAGCAGTTCGAGCGGGCGTTCCCGTACCACGAAAAAGCAGGGGAGACAGCGCTGAACGGCAAACCGTTCTATCACTATCGGTTTTGGGTGGGCTCTTCCCAATATGACACCAGGGAAATGTCCATCTTAATCGACGGGATTGTAGACGAGTGCAAACAGATGGGCCTGGAAACATGGCCGCCGGATCAGATTGCGCTGCTGAAGGACAACTGGCAGGAGGCGGGATGAAATCCATTCTGCAATCAGAAAAGGAGTGCTACCTGTCCGGGCGCACAGACTGGCTGGAAGAGCACCACATCTTTTACGGACAGGGCAGACGAAAGCTGTCAGAGCAGTACGGCTTGAAGGTATGGCTCAATCATTACTGGCACAACGAGCCGCCGACCGTGTACTGCCCATGCGGCGGGGTGCATTTCAACCGGGCCTTGCGCAGGAAACTGGAACAAGAAGGACAACGAGCGTTTGAACAGCGATACCCGGACTTGGATTTCAAAAGACTGTTTGGACGCAGCTATGTAGAGGAGGCAACATGAACAGAGCAACGCTGATCGGGAACCTGACCAAAGACCCGGACATGCGGCAGACACAAAGCGGCATACCGGTGTGTACGTTCACCCTTGCGGTGCAACGACGGTATACAGACCAAAGCGGGGCAAAGTCAGCGGACTTTTTCAACGTCGTGTGCTGGCGGGGCCTAGCGGACAACTGCGCAAAGTACCTGACAAAGGGCAGCAAGGCAGGGGTGCACGGCAGCCTTCAGAACCGCAGCTACGAGGACAAGCAGGGGCACAAGCGCACGGTGACGGAGCTCATTGCGGACGAGGTGGAGTTTTTGAGCCGCAAGGTAGAAACCCAAGCCCCGGCATATGAAGAGATAACGGACAACGAGCTGCCGTTCTAAGGGGGCAGAAAATGAACTATATCAGCGAGATTCGAGCGTTTCGTAATCTGGCGAAAATAAATTCATTGAACGCATCCGAGATTGCGCTTTGGTACGCATTGATGGGCATCAACAATGATTTCGGATGGCAAAGAGAATTTACCGTGCCGGTTAAAATGCTTGAATTTGAAGCCGGCCTAAGCAGGTCGGGCGTATATAGGGCAAGAAACAAACTGAAACAAATCGGCGCAATCACCTGGCGGGAACGGGCTGGAAAGTCCTGTTCTGTCTATACAATCAACAGCCTTGTGTTCCAATATGACACACAAAGCGAAACACAAGACGGCACACAACCTGAAACACAAGGCGGAACACAAAGCGAACACAACGCGGAACCATTAAATAAACAAAACAAAAACAAAACAAAAGAAGATCCCCCCCAACCCCCCAAAGGGGAGCGAGTGAACTACAAGGCAGTGGTGGCGTTGTTCAACGAAACCTGCCCCGCCCTGCCGCAGGTACAGGATTTGACAGACCAGCGAAAAAGAGCGATCCAGGCACGGCTTGCAGAGGGAAACACACTGGAGGACTTCCGTGCGATATTCCAGGCGGTGAGCAGGAGCGGCTTTCTCACGGGCAAAACCGGGGGCTGGAAGTGCGGGTTTGACTGGATCCTAAAGCCCGCCAACTGGCAGAAGATCAAAGAGGGGAACTACGACGACGGGGCAAAGCGCAGCACAAACCCCGCGCTGAACTATGCCCAGCGGAGCCAGGCGGAAGCAAGCTTTCTGGACAGCCTGGTGCAGTATTGAGGGAGAGCATGACAAAGCAAAGCGAATGGAAAAACGACAAAAAGCAGGTGGCAATGCTGCTGCAAAAAACGCATGGCGGGCA
>CAJLPK010000058.1 GCA_905208455.1 uncultured Bacillota bacterium | reverse complement strand
ATGGGCGCGGACTTCTGCATGCTGGGCCGTTATTTCTCCCGCTTTGACGAATCCCCGACCAATAAGGTTAATGTGGGCGGTACCTTCATGAAGGAGTATTGGGGCGAAGGTTCGGCACGCGCCCGCAACTGGCAGCGCTACGACATGGGCGGCGACAAAAAGCTGTCCTTCGAGGAAGGCGTGGATTCCTATGTGCCGTATGCCGGCAGCTTGAAAGACAATGTAACAGCTTCGCTGAGCAAGGTGCGCTCTACCATGTGCAACTGCGGCGTGCTGAATATTCCAGACCTGCAAAAGAACGCAAAGATCACGCTGGTATCCTCTACCAGCATCGTGGAGGGCGGTTCGCACGACGTAATGCTCAAGGACAAAACGCCTGTGATGGGTTGATAAAACGCAAAAAAGCTGTGGCTGACGCCGCAGCTTTTTTTATTCCGAATCACAGGCCCATAGAAACACAGAACCGCACCAGATTGTCCATAGTAAGCGCTAGGTCGTTTTTGCTGCGGGCCCTGACCTTTTCAAAATCCTGCGCTACGCGGTTGATGCTGAAAATGCCCGTGACCCCCTGCTCATAGGCAGGCGCCACGTCATCACCGATGTCGCCTACCACGGCTACGACCGGCACGCCCAGCGGCTTGGCCCTGCGCGCGATGCCCATGACCACCTTCCCGCGCAGGCTTTGCCCATCCATCCGCCCTTCCCCGGTCAGGATGATGTCTGCGCGCCGCGCCAGCGTTTCAAAGGAGACGGTATCCAGCACGGTTTCAATGCCCATTTGCAGCTTAGCGCCAAAGCATGCCAGCATGCCATAGCCCATGCCGCCCGCGGCCCCTGCGCCCGGCTCATCCATGGCATCACAGCCTGTATCGCGGCGCACCACCTCGGCTAAGTGGCGCAGCCCCTCGTCCAAACGGGCGACCATCGCGCTGTCTGCGCCTTTTTGCGGCCCAAACACGGCCGCCGCGCCCTGCGGGCCGCAGAGCGGATTGTCGATATCGCACATTGCAATGATCTCTATGCCATCCAGCTGTGCCTTTAGGCCGGATAGATCCACCCGCGCCATGCGGCACAGCGTGCCGCCTACGGGCATAAACGTCTGCCCTTCCGCATCGTAGAATTTGGCGCCGCAGGCCGCTGCTGCGCCGGCCCCGCCGTCATTGGTGCAGCTGCCGCCCAGCCCCACAATGAGCTTTTTGCATCCGCGCTTTACCGCATCCAGCATCAACTGGCCTACGCCGAAGGTCGTCATCTTCTCCGGGTCCTGGTAGCCTTCCACAAGCGGCAGGCCCGCGCAGGCCGCCATCTCGATGACGGCGGTATCCTGTGACACGATTCCGTAATGCGCCGTCATCCAGTTCCCAAACGGCCCGTAAACCTCCGCTTCTATCCTTTGGCCGCCCATCGCCTGCAGAAAGCAATCCACGCTGCCCTCCCCGCCGTCCGCTACGGGGATGGAAATGACCTTTGCATCCGGGATATGCCGCAAAATCTGTGCACGCATACACTGGCAGATTTCCGCAGAGCTCATGGTTCCCTTGAACGAATCCGGCATCAGTATCCAGGTCTTCAATCTTTTTTCCCTCCATTGACTACATTTTGCGGCACGCTCCGCAAAAAGGCTTGTATATTCTCCGCCGCTGTATCCATCAGGCGCTGCCGTGCTTCCCGCGCCGCCCAAGCGATATGCGGGGTAAACAGGCAGCGCGGCGCCCTTAGCAGCGGATCGTCCGCCGCCATGGGCTCTTGCTCTGCCACGTCGGCCGCGTAATAGCCCAGATGCCCGCTCTCCAAGGCACGCGCCACGGCGGCATGGTCTACCAACGGGCCGCGCGCCGTATTGACCAAAATGGCGCCGGGCTTGCATTGGCACAGCGTTGTATCGTTGATGAGGTGATGCGTCTGCTCTGTCAGCGGGCAATGCAGCGACACCACATCGCTGCGGGCCAGCAATGCTTCCAAAGGTGCATAGTCCGTTTCCGTCTGCAAGGCTGGCTCCGTTTTAAGATGGCGCGTATACGCCAGCGTTTGCATCCCAAAGGCCCGGGCAATGCGCGCGGTGCGCTGCCCGATCTTGCCGAAGCCCACCACGCCCATGGTCTTGCCGGCCAGCTCTGTCAGCGGCGCTTTCCAGTAGCAAAAGTCTTGGCTTTTCACCCAATCTCCGCGCTGCACGCTATCGGCATGCAAGGCCACATGGTTGCAGATTTCCAGCAGCAGCGCAAACACATGCTGCGCCACAGCATCCGTTCCGTAATCCGGCACATTTGTTACGGGAATGCCCTTTTCGGCCGCCGCCTTTATATCAATGACATTGTATCCGGTAGACAGCGCGCCGATATACCGAATATTCGGACAGCTTTGTATGGTTTGCGCCGTCAGCGGCGTTTTGTTGGTGATGACGATCTCCGCATCCCCAATGCGCGGCACAATCAGTGGCTCCGGCGTTCTGTCATACCGCACAAGCGTGCCCAAACGCTCCATGCTCTGCCAGGTTAGGTCGCCGGGGTCCAGCGCCGCAGCATCCAGCACGACGATTTTCAACAGCCATCCCTCCCCCCCTGTTTTGCCTATACTATACCACAAAACCAACGACAGCTGCATACAGTCACTCTTTGCGCTTTTTCGGCATAGGCTCTTATAACAGATCCTATCTGCAAAGGAGCCTGCCCTATGTCCGCCGACGCACTGTACAAACGCTGCACAGCCCTGATCCATGACATTCGGAATACGCTTTGCAGGCCAGACTCATCCCCGCCCGACGGCCTTGCGGAGGCTTGCCGCGAGGTCTCTTCTCTGCTCTCTCCTTACAGCCCCTATGGGCCCGCCATTGGCCGGTGCATCGCGCATGCCTTGCAAAGGCATGCAGCCCGGTGGTACCTGCCTGCGCTGTTATCTCATTGGGAGGAGGATATACAGGTGTATCTGCACGATGCGCTGACAGGCCGGGCTCTTTTGCAGCGCGGCCAGGCGCAGGTGCAGAGCCTGCGCCGTCTGCGTCCGCTGATGCCCATGCTGCTCTCGCAGCCGTATGCCTATGAGGTGACCATTGCCGTGACCGCCTATAACAAGCTGGACTATACAAAGCTGGCGGTAGAAAGCATCCTACGGCATACCGACCTTGCGGCGCTGAACGCAGAGCTTTTGTTGATAGACAATGGCTCTGACGACGGTACTGCCGATTATTTTGCCTCCATCCCGCAGGCCAAGGTATTGCATCTGCCGGAGCCGCTGGGCTACCCTGCTACCTCTCTGGGCGCATTGGCGGCTCAGGGGCGGTATTATGTGCATTTTGCCAACGATATCATCGCAACGCCGGGGTATCTGGAAGGCTTGCTGCGCTGTATCCGCTCCGACAGCCGCATGGGGCTGGCCGTACCGGTCTGTAACGCGATGAGCAGCGGGCAAAGCATTGCCGCCTCTTATGCAGACCCGCGGCAGGATCCGGATGGACTGGCTGCCTTTGCCACAGCTTATAACCATTCGGACCCTCTGCAATGGGAGGAACGCCCCCGCCTGCTGCCCTGTATGAGCATCATGCCCGCCGTACTGGCGCGTGCCTGTACCAACGACCCCTTTTTCCGTTACGGAGAATTTGCCGACGATGATGTATCAACCCGCCTGCGGCGCGCCGGCTTCTGCCAAATGCTGGCGCGGGATACGTTTGTGCATCATTTTGGGTCTGTCACGGCCTCCACGGTACAGTCTCAGGCGCAGACACTGCCGAAAAGCCGCCTGTTGTATCGGCAGAAATGGGGGGTGGACGCCTGGAGCTCGATGGATTGGGATACCGATTTGGCACAGCGCGCCGCCGCCTGCCTGGAAGGAACGCAATGCCGTGTGCTGTGGCTGGACCCGCGGTTTGGCGCCCAGCCCTTGTACTGCCGGACGCTGTGCCGCCAAAAAGGCATCCATGCCACCCACTGCGCAGCCGAAGCAGAGCCCGCCTATCTGCCCGATGCGGAAGGCCTTTTTGCACAGGCCTACGGCGGCCCCTGGCAGGATACGCTGCCCCGCTTTGCTCCTGGGTTTGACGCCATCGTATGCTGCCGCGACCTGTCCTGCTATTCCGAGACGGATCGGCAGCTTTTGCTCAGCCAGGCCGGCCGCCTGCTCTCGTCCAAGGGAACGCTTTTATGCACGGCCAAAAACGCCGCGGCCTATGAAGCGCTGTATGGGCTATGCTGCCAGGCCTTTGCCGAGCCCTATGGCGAAGAGAGCCTGCCTTATCATCCGGTGCGCTTGCCTGTGCTGTCCGGCTATGCGGAGCGATGCGGGCTGTCCGCTTCGTTTGCCTGCGCTGCCCCGCCGTCCGAGGCGCAGACGCCTTGTCCTCTTTTTTTCTGTGAATTTCGCAGAAAAGGCGGTGCATAATTCCCCCTCTTCCGGCAGACACTGGAAGCGAGGTGATTACAAATGAAGCATTACGCATCCATGCAGGAGCTCTTATCCCAGGATAGGGCGGCCCGGCACTATTTTGCATCGCTGCCGGATTTTGTGCAGGAGCAGATCCAGTCAAGAGCGGACAGCGTCAATTCCATGGCCAGCTTACAGGACTATGCGGAAAACCTTTTGCGCGGAGACGATTGAGTTCGTCTCCTTTTTTTATCGATCTACACGCACAGCGTCTGGGTTCGGTGGTATACTATAAGCAAAAAGGTGGTATGGAGGGGTGTATGTATGAACAAACGTCAGTTGATGCTGGATTGCCTGAACGGCAGGCCCACCGAGCGCGTGCCCGGTTCGTTTTGGTTCCATAACCAGCCGGACGAAAAGACGGGGGAAAGGGCCGTGCAGGCGCATCTGAAGCTCATCCGTGAAGGGGATATCGACTTTGTAAAGATCATGGATGAAACAGAGCTGCCCTTTGACTTTCAAACGGCGGACGACTGGAAGCACTATAAGCCGCTTTCCCTGCACGATCCGCTGCTGGAAAAGCAGTATGACGTCATCAAGCGCATTGCCGACACCGTCAGCAGCGATATGATGGTGTTTACCACGCTGTTTTCCACCCTCAAGATGATCCGCAACGGCTGGAAGCAGGAGTATGCCAAGTTCGTGGCTCATTATGAGGAACGCCCGGAGGAGGTGGCGGCCGCCTACCGTGCGCTGAGCGATATGCTGATCGGTTACTGCGAGGAATGCTTAAAGGCAGGCGCGGAGGGCATTTATTTTTCCACGCGCGGCACAGAGCCCGGCCGTTTCCCGGAAGAATTTACGCAGCGGCTCATCGTTGCAGAGGATCGCTATGTGATGGAGGGGCTGGCAAAGCTGAGCCCGTACAATTTCCTGCACATGTGCGGTGACGGCATGCGCCTGGATTATTTCTATGACTTTCCCTGCGCCGTGGTCAACTGGGATGTGCACAAGCATGACCTCACGCTGCGCCAGGGCCGCGATGCGTTTCAGGGCAAGGTCATTCTCGGCGGCATGAAAAACCATGACGGCCCGCTGATTGAGGGGCCGGATGAGGCCATCCGGGCGGAGGTGCGGCGCATTGTAGAGGATTTCGGCTCCAAGCAGGGCTTTATCCTGGGCGCGGACTGTACGCTGCTTTCCGATGTGGATCTGCACAACATCCGTGTGGCGATGGAAACGCTCCATACGCTCTGATCTCTGCGCTTTAAGGGACGGCTTCATACAGCCGCCCCTTTTCGTTCTAGGTTCCGCAAGGCTGTTTGGGGACATACTAAACAGCAATTTATCTGCCGGCTCATCCATGCCGGGCATACAAAACGGCCGGGTCTGCACGCTCTGGCGCTGTAACGATAAAATCCTTGGCTTAGGCGGGTTTTGGTCTGCCCCGCCCCTTTGCCTAGAGCAGCATGGCACGGCCGGCAGGAAAGGGTTGCTGACGATGTTTTCAAGAAGAAAACGCATCTCCTTGTGGGGTACGCTGCTTGCTTTGGTGTTATATGCGGTTTTTACGCTGACGCTCCATACCTCCCGCATACTGTCTGTGGTCCATTCCGCAGACCCGGAATCTGTTTTTCCCCTTGTGGGGCAGTCGCGCCAGGATGTCCTATCGGCCTATCCCCAATGCCGGGAAAGCGCGCCTTTTTCCGATATTTTAACGGAAAAAGGATATGCATGCCTTTGCTTGGAGGAGGTTCCTTATGTTTCGGGTACGCCGCATCTGGACGAAAACGGCGTACAGTATGAAGGCCGCATCCCGGCTACCCTGCATTTTTTGATGGATGAAACCGGCCGGGTCGCCGCGGCTGCTTATTATGTAGAGGCGGAGGACCCGGAACAGGGCATTTCCTTTTTCAAGGAGGGCCGGAACCGGTACCGCATCTCCGGCGATACATACATGTATGCCGACAGCGTTCCTTCCGCTTCTTTGCCGTCCAAGGAGGATTACGAGGGCCTATCTTCCTTAGAGGCCACGAGCATTTTTGCGCTTGCGCAGGAAAACAGCGGCGTTAAGCTATCCATCGCTTATATCCAAAAGCCGAGTTCCTCCCTTTACTTTATCGCCTGCCATGACAGTAGCTTATTGCTGCACGATTTTCTATTGTAAGCACATACAAAAATACCGGCTGAAATCAGCCGGTATTTTTTATATTAGGAGCGTTTGCCCATTTTGCGGTATGCAAGCGTGCCTGCTGCCCCGCCTGCGGCGCCAAGCATCATGAGCACCCACGGCCATACCGCCATCGGATCGCCTGTTTTGGGCGCATCGCTGCCCGGCGCCGGTGTCGGCGGCTGTGTTGGCTGGGTTGGCCCGGCAGGCGCGGTATAGGTATTTGTGATGGTCCAATTTGCGCCATCTACCTCTATTTTTGACGCGTATCCTGCCGGTATGTTTGTTTCCTCTACACGCCACTCATATGCAGGGTCCAAGGAAGGCCAAGCATAATACCACTGCCCCGCCTCCGTGAGCCTGACAGTCTCAAATGCCTGTCCATCCCGCATCAGTGTCACTTCGATTTCCGACGGGCGCACAGCATCGTTGTCCCCTTCCCATTTTTTCAGCACCGCAAGGCTTTCTCCCCTGGGGAGCACAGGCGTCTCGACCGCATTGACCACTACGCCGCCGCCATCAAGCACCGCCTTCCCTTCGTTGGTATCCAGCGCCCCGGTCGGCCGCATCCCCCGTTCATCCGCCTTTAGATTTTCGGAGAAGGACAAGGTATGCTTTTCAAACGGCCTGCCGCTGATTGTCCAGGAAATGGTGGTATTCCCCTGCGCATCTGTGCCCAGCTTCACCTCGCCTGAGCTGGCCTTTATGCTGTCTGCATCCAGATCAAAGGCCGGATCCACGGTATCCGTCAGGGTATATGTGGTGTAGGCATATTCGATGGCATCGTTGATCGCTTGGCTAAAGCCCGTCAGGTCTGTGGAGGCAAAAACCTCATCGGAGATCCTCTCCATATTGGCCTGGGAGGAGGCCAGCTCTGCTTCCGGCACCTGCTGAAGCACGCTGATGATCTGTACGCCCTCAGCCCGGATGCGTTTGGCCTCTTCCTCTCCGTAGTAGGAGTCCGGCAGCTCGCCTGTGCTGGAATACGGCTGGCCATCAGAAATAAAGATGACGGTCGTATTGCGGCCTTGGTTCTGCTTTACCAGCTCCAGCGCGCCCGCCAGGCCTTTGCTGTAATTGGTATCGGACTCATAGTTTACGATCTCGTTCCAGATATACGCCTCCGCTTGCTGTGCTTCCCCTTTTTCAAAGAAACGGGACACGGCGCTTTCCTCTTTGCCGAAGGTGGAATAGGCGATACGGGTATCCAGGGTATCGTCCTCCAGCAGCGTTTTGGTAACATCCATGATTTTGGACTGCATATTATAGAAATTGGAGTTCATCGCTTCACTGCTGCCAAAGCCTGCCATGGAATTGGAGCAGTCCGCCACGATGATAAAATCCATCTGCGGGTTGGCTGTATAGTACGCCTGGATCAGCACGTCCGCCACTGTCTGCGCCTCATCCTGCCATTTGGCTTCTTTGGTCAGCTGCGTATCGCCTACCTGTTCCGCGGCGTTGTTTTCTCCCTTGCGAACAGAGGCCCAGCCTTCCGGCTCTATTGCTTCGATTTGCTGCTGCGGCAAATCGAGGGTAAACATACCCTTCAAGATATTTATCACGCGCTGGTACACAGCCGACTGGTATACAAGAGAATCGCTGTATCCCAGCTTTGTTTCCTCCTGAATGGTGATAGCCCCATCCGTATTCAGTGACTCACAGCCGGAAAACGCATGCGCGCCTACATAGCCGCAGGAGCCGTCGATGGTGACATGCTTCAGCTTGGAAAAGTTATAGAAGGCATAATTGCCGATATATTCCACATCCCTGAGCACAATGGTCTCTACATTGTTGAAATTGCTGTCGTATACCTCAAAGGAGCTCTCGTCGATTTTAGGAACATTCTCTATCGTAAGCTTGGTCAGCCCTTTACAGCCGGCAAAGGAGCTATTGCCCAGCAATGCGATATTGGATAGGGTCAAACTGTTGATGGTAGCGCTTTGAAAGGCGTTTTCTCCAATGGCCTCGATATTTTTTACCGTCAGATCCTCGACCTTTACCATGTAAAACGCCGTTTCATCAATGGTGCAGTGATCCAGCGTGAAACTCTTAATCGGCGCGCCGGAGGACATAAACGCCAGCGAGGCAATGGATTCGCAGTTGCCCAGTTCCAGAATCTCCAGCTCGTGTGTCTGTGCAAAGGCCTGGCCGGCAATGGAGGTGCAGCTGCCGATCTTCAGCGTTTCCAGCGGCAGGCCATAACATGCGCTGCTCCCGATTTTTCCGCACTTCCCGATCTCCAGCGTCTTCAAAGGCGGATTGTACACATTGCCGGAATCTTTGAAGGCACTGCTTGCAATATCGCCGCATTCCCCGATGGCAATCGTTTCCACATCAGTCCTCACCACGATGCTTTTCCCAATATCGCCGCATTTTTCAATTTCGATTCTTTTCAGTGCGCTGCATCTGTCAAAGGCGTTGTCGCCAATATTGCCGCATTGGCCGATGGAAATGCTTGGAAGCGATGAGCAGCCGGAAAATGCTGACTTTCCAATATCTCCGCAGCTTTCAATGGACATTTCCTCTATGTTGCTGCAGGAATTAAACGCATATTCTCCGATATTGCCCGCAGCCTTCATCGTTACCTTTTTGAGCCCGGTAAAGGAGTGGAAGGCATACGACCCGATCTCCACCCCATCCTCGACCACAAGATTTTCTGCTGTATACCGATAGTCCTGATACGGCCTGCCGACATAGCTCAGCGGATAATCTCCTGTGTCCTCGGTGATGGTCAGGGTTTTGGATGCGGCATCCCAGGTAAACCCGTCGCCCTCTACGAGGGCGGCCGCATTTATCTTGGCCTTTTGCGTGGATGGCAGCGCTGAGGGCGACGGCTGCGGAGACTGCGACGGCGATGCCGTTTGCCTGCCCTGCCGATCCTCCTGTGCTGCAGGGGCCTGTGGCAAAGCCTCTGCAAAGGCAGTGCCTGCGAAGATCGCACAAACCATCAACGCTGAAAGCAGAATAGAGAACCACTTTTTCTTCAACTCATTTGCCTCCTAAAATACAAGCTGTATTTCCTGCCGTCCTCACTCTCTTTCTGCCTGGGTTTTGATAAGTGTACTTTTACAAACTCTTCAAAAGAGCCTGCATCTACTGGATTTCCACGCGTTTTTCTGGTATAATATGATAAAAATTTTGTCGTCTTCTCCTTTCAAAAAGGTACACTTTCCTAAATATGGAAAATGCTTCCAGTTTGATATTCGTTACTGCCCCGCCTCATGGCGTACGGCCTTTGCATAAAACGTTCCAACCGGCATACCGCAGCTCTGCGCAGCCTGTTTGAGCGTTATTTTTTTGCCCCGCCAGGCCTGGTGGATCTCATAGAAGTTATCCGGAATGGGGCGGGGCGGGCGTCCGAATCTAACGCCCCGTGCCTTGGCGGCCGCGATGCCCTCCGCCTGCCTTTTGCGGATATTTTCCCGCTCATTTTGCGCTACAAACGAAAGGATCTGCAAGACGAGGTCTGCAATGAACGTTCCCATCAAGTCTTTGCCCCGTCTGGTATCCAGCAAGGGCATATCAATGACGCAAATATCCACCGCCTTTTCCTTGGTGAGTATGCGCCATTGGTTTTGTATCTCCTCATAATTGCGGCCCAGCCTGTCTATGCTCAGCACATACAAAAGATCCCCAGGCCTGAGCCGGCGTACCATCTGCCGG
>CAJLPK010000057.1 GCA_905208455.1 uncultured Bacillota bacterium | reverse complement strand
GTCTATTGATTACCTTTATTATACTAACACGAAGGATGTAGGGCAACCATCTATCTGCTCACATTGATTCATTTTATGATATACTCTAGTTAAATATCAATCACGTAAAGGCGGTGTCCAGTGAAACAGTTTCTGCTGCGTCTTTTGCGGCTCATGGTCGGCTACTTTATTTATGCCACCGGCATGGTCTTTTGTATCCAGGGAAACCTCGGCTATTCTCCCTGGGATATTCTCAACAACGGTTTTAGTCACATTTTCGGTTGTAGTTTCGGCACCTCCAGCATTACCATTGCTTTTATCCTTATCATCATTCTATTGCTCTTCAAACAAAAAATCGGCATCGGCACCATTGGAAATATGATCTTTCTGGGGCTATACTGCGATTTCCTGCTGGAAAGCGGCTGGATCCCCTTGATGCATACCTGGTATATGGGCGTTTTGTTCATTATCATTGGCGCCGCGATCCTTGCATTTGCCACCTATCTGTATGTGGGCGCTGCCTTTTATGCCGGGCCGCGGGACGGTATCATGCTCTTGTTTACAGAAAAAAGCGGATGGCCCGTTGGCCTGTGCCGTATCCTAATCGATATTACGACCGCCGGCGTCGGCTATTTAATGGGAGGGTTTTTGGGCATTGGAAGCATTGTCAACGTGCTGGTGATGGGCCCGATGATTCAGCTTATGTTTCGTATTTTTCATTTCGACTCCAAAGCCGTTCAGCATGAAAGCGTGGCGGATACCTTTCGTTTTCTGCGCAAAACCATCCAAGCCAGAAGGACGCCGCATTCCGAAAGCAAGGAATAAGCCATCTGCTTTCTGCATGCGCCGCATAGGTCCCTAATCCTATGCGGCTTTCTTTGTTATAATATATGCTGATCGCTCAGCAGCATCTTCTGGCCCCTCCAATTTGGATACGCCTGCTCCAAGACCTGGTAAAACGCGGCGCTGTGGTTCGGCTCCACCAAATGAGACATCTCATGCGCCAAAATATAGTCCGTACAGCTCAGCGGCGCATGGATCAGCTTTGTATTCATGGTAATCAGCGCCGTTTGTACCTGGCAGGTGCCCCAGCACCGTTTCATTTTGCGCAGCTTCAGCTCCGGATACGGAATATCAAACGCATGAAAAGAAGGATACACTGCCTGCAGCCGCTGACGGCAAATGGTCTGGTAAAGGCTGCGCAGCGCTGTATGCAGCGCTGCCTGGTTTTTCTTTGTATCCCCTTTGCTTTTCACTGCTAGGGTGCAGGTCTCCGCACCGATGGCAAGCCCCCTGCCCTGCGTAGCCAAGGCAAGGGTATATTCCTTTCCGAGCAGCCACAGCGCCGCGCCCTCCTTTGCTTCCGGCTGAGCCTTTGGGCTTGAAAACGCATGCTCTCTTTGTTTGAGGCGCTGCCAGATCCAGCTTGCCTTTTCCTCTGCAAACGCCTGTATAAAAGCGTTGGATACCCGCCAGGGCGCTGAGATCCTGACCGTCCCATCTGCCGTAATGCGAAGGTTTAAGTGTTTTACCTTTTTACGCTCTATGCTATATTCAATGCGCTCTCCCTGATATACAATGCTTGGCACACCGATCTCTCCCTCTGCTTTGCAAAAAAACAATGGATTGTGTATCATTCTATATATATAGCATACACTATTTTCAAGAAAAGAGGGAGAAGATGGAGCTTTCAAAGCGCATTGAAACGGGCACCCTGCTCGTATATAGCCTGCTGTTGATCTGTACAGGAGGGTTTATGACCTTTTTCCCTGATGTGTTCATGTCCATGGTCTCCTTCCTGCTGCTGTGTTTTTTCGGCGTTTCCTTTTTGCTGAATGCCATCGCGCTGTTTTCCCGCCATCCTAAACAGGAGAAACGGCGCGCGCTGCTATCCACCGGCTCTTTGGTCGGCGATCTTGCGGCCTTTGTGTTGGTCTGGGTCTTTGAGGACAAGCTGTTTGCCATTTTATCGCTGTGTTTTGGGGTCTGGACCCTGTTCAACGGGCTGGTAAAGCTCATCTTATATGTGGAATACAGAAAAAACCAAGTTTCCGGACGTTTGATCACGCTGTTTGCCGCCTTGGTATCCTTGGTGCTGGGCCTTTTGTTTTTTGCCAGCCCTGCGATGCACCGCGAAACATCGGTATTGATCTGCGGCGTGTATTTGATCGTATACGGCATCACCTATATGCAGGACTTTATCCGCCAGGTATATCCTTCTGCCTTTGTGCCCGGCAAACGGCGCCTGCACCTCAGCTGGCCCGCCTTCCTCGTTGCGTTGATGCCCAATGCGATGATCAAAAAAATCAATGAGATGTATGCCAAAAAGCAGGTGCCGCCGCTCCATGCGGAAAAAAGCAGCGCGCCGCCGGATATTGAGGTTTTTGTGCATGCGGCGGACGAAGGATTTTCCAAATTTGGGCATGTTGATCTCTATTTTGAGGGGCGTGTGTATACCTATGGCTGTTATGACGACCGTACCAAATGGTTTTTCACCCTGCTGGGGGAAGGACACTTGATCACAACAGAGCAAAAGCAGGCATATTTACGCCTTGCCATTTCGTACAGTAAAAAAACCATTTTCGGGTTTGGCCTGCGTCTGACAGAAGAGCAAAAGCAATTTGTCCGCGGCAAACTCCGCGATTTTGCCGCCCGTTTAGCCCCTTGGTATCCAGATGCACAGCTTGCCGAGCAGGGCCTGCTGCCCAAAGAGGCGTATGACGATTACGCAAGCCTGCTGTATACACAGACAGATGCACAGTTTTTTCGCGTAACCAAGGGCAGGTTCAAGACGTATTTCGTGCTGGGGACCAACTGTGTTTTATGGGCAGACCAAATCCTGGGCGCAGCCGGGCTGGATATGATCCGGGTCAGCGGCATCATCACCCCCGGCTCGTATTATGATTATTTATCCAAGCAGTATTCTATGGAAAATACCGCTGTAATTTCTTATACTGTATACCGAGACGAATCGGTGTCTTAAAAAATGTCGTATTTTTATCTTTCTTGTCTTGTCAACAGCGGTGCAAAGGGGTAAAGTATATTGTAAATCATCGGGAGGGATGCTTGTGATGTCTTTTACCTATTATCCTAAGGGCGTATGCTCGCAGAAGATACAAATTGAATTGGCAGAAGACCATACCATTCAGGATATACGCATTACCGGCGGCTGTGACGGAAACCTAAAAGGAGTGCGCGCGCTATGCATCGGCCAAAAGGCAGAGAATGTCATTGGCTCGCTTCGCGGGATTCACTGCGGCCCAAAGGCGACCTCTTGCCCGGATCAGATTTCCAAAGCGCTGGCTATGGCGCTTTCTCAGCAATGATCCGGGATCATTAGATTTCAAACGAGACGGAGTTCATCTATCCATGGCATATAATGATGATTTTTATCAAGAACCCAGGCAAAGGCGCGTGTCTTCTGCGCAGCGAAGGCCGGCCTCTTCTGTCGGGCAAGGCATACCGCGCAGAAATGGGTATGGCGTTTCTCCGCAGGGACGCCAGCCAAATAGGCGGCCCAGCGGCGGGCGCTTTCGCCTAAATAGGCTGACACGCACCATTCTGATGGATATTGCGCTGACCATTGCAGGGCTTTTGGTCTTTTTGCTGTTTCAGCGTGTGCTTCATTCCACCAGCGTGGACCCCACACAGCTGCCCACTACGTCGCCGGCCGCCTCTGCCCCGGCAGACGGCACCACGCCCTCCAACGGCGGAACAGCCAGCAGCGCCGGGCCGTTTGCCAGCAAATTCCCGGATAAATTCACCAGCGGCGAAGTGGAAAAAACCGATACGACCTATAAAAGCCAGCATTTGAATATCAGTATCACGCAGGGGCAGCGCGGCGATGCCGTCTACTATTTGGCGGATATTTATGTCAGCGATATCAAGTATCTGAAAACCGCCTTTGCCGGCGGCAAATACGGCGGCGGCGCGGCCTCGATTGCGGATACGCTGGCAGAAAACAATGGGATTTTGGGCATCAACGGGGATTATTACAGCGCACGCAACGACGGCATCGTCATCCGCAATGGCGAATTGTACCGCGAGAAGGTATTTGCCGACGTGCTCATCATGAATAACGACGGTTCCATGGCTACCTACACGGCCGATACGTTTGATATTGATACCGTTAAACAAAACGGTGCCTGGCAGGGCTGGTCGTTCGGGCCGATGCTACTGCAAAACGGGCAACCTATGACGGAATTCAACAGCAATGTAGTACGCGCCAATCCGCGCACCGCCATCGGATACTATGAGCCGGGCCATTATTGCTTCATCGTTGTGGACGGCCGGCAGACAGGATATTCCGAGGGGCTTTCCATGGAAGATCTTTCCCAGCTGATGTATGATCTGGGCTGTAAAGTGGCCTATAACTTTGACGGCGGCCAAACCTCTATGATGGTATTTGACGGCAAGGTCGTCAACAAGCCCTACAAGGACGGGCGCAGCTGCAGCGATATCGTCTATGTAGGCGAAGGAGAGTGATCGGGGATGTTAAAACGAGTTTTGCCGCATGTGAGCATTGTGTGCTCTTTGATGCTCCTGGTGCTGTATATCATCAATCTTTTCAACGATGCCATGGGATTTTTGCGCGGCCCTGAGTTTGAATTTCTGCTTGTGATCGCCATTCTTTCCGCTTTTTTTACCGGCGTATATATGGTACGGGAAAATTGGATCAATGAGCGGAGAAAGCATAGAGACTCTGCCCGCCGATAGGCATTGGTATACCAGCGCTCCCTTTTAGGGGGGGCGCTTTTCTTTTTTCCATTGCATCCTATCGCATTTTTCTTTATAATATGGGTACGAGCAGAGTAGGAATTTGTGCGTTAAGTGCCGTCTGAACGGGGAGTTGTCAGGCGGACGAAAAGGCGATCTTGCGGTACAAATTTCGCATCCCGCTGCTACAACGTAGAGGTTCTCCTTCTTGCTGTAGCATATTTTGCCGGCAATACGGGCGCATAGCCCAAAGAAAGGAGGAGAATGCTATGAACAAATCAAAATCACCGCTGTTCACGACCCATAGCATTGCGCTGATGGGTCTTTTATTGGCTGCGCAGATCATATTGAGCCGGTTTTGCTCCATTGCAACCTGGAACATCAAGATCGGTTTTACGTTTATCCCGCTGGTTTTGTCCGCAGGCCTTTTCGGCCCGGTCGGCGCTGGGGTGCTGGCTGCGTTGGCGGACTTTTTAGGCGCTGTTTTGTTCCCCATCGGCCCTTACTTCCCCGGCTTCACCTTGACCCAGTTCTGTGTAGGCATTGTGTTCGGCCTACTGCTGCAAAAAAAGCAAAGCATGGGCCATATTGTCTGTGCTGTCTTAGCAACACAGCTATTGGGCAGCCTGCTTTTGGATTCGTATTGGATTTCCGTGCTCTATGGCAGCCCTTATTTGGCGCTTTTGAGTACGCGTGTGATTCAGTGTGCTGTCATGAGCGCACTAGAGATCGCAGTCATCCCCATCCTCTATAAGCAACTTGTACCACGCATGAAAGCCATCATGGCATGATTCCAGGAAAAGGCAGGCATTTTGTCTGCCTTTTTCCTTCCAAAGGCGGTATTTTTATGTTTTCTAACTATTCACAGGCTCTGCGCTTTATGCAGAGCACAGCGCATCTCGGCAGTGTGCCCGGCCTTGAGCGGCTGCAAACGCTGCTGGCCCATTTGGGGCACCCAGAGCGCCAAGGCCGGTATATCCATGTGGCAGGTACCAACGGAAAAGGGTCTGTCTGCGCGATGACAGCGTCCATCCTGCAGGCGGCCGGCTATCGTGTCGGCCTGTTTACCTCTCCATTTCTCAGCGATTTACGAGAGCAAATTCAATGCGATGGCGTAATGATCTCCAAGGATGGCTATGCGCGCTTGGCTTCCCGCATCGCGTCGCTTGGCCTGCCCCCAGAATGTCTGCCAACAGAATTTGAGCTGACATCTGCACTGGCTTTTTTATACTTTGCCGAGCAGCGCTGTGATTTTGTTGTTCTGGAAACAGGCATGGGCGGGGCTGAAGACGCCACCAATGTGATTCCTGCGCCTTTGGCAGCGGTCATCACCCGCATCGGCCTGGATCATACGCAGTTTTTGGGAGGCTCGCTTGCCGAGATTGCCGCTCAAAAGGCGGGTATCCTGAAAAAAGGAAGCCAAGCAATCTGTTATCCGCAGGCGCCTGAGGCACAGCAAGTGATAGACAGCGTATGCAAGCAACGCCAAATCCCCTGTGCATTGCCGGATTTTTCAAGCCTAGAGAGCCGCAGTCAAGGGCTTGCCGGCCAGTCTTTTCTCTACAAAGGGCAAGGGCCTTATTCCATTTCCCTGCTGGGGCCGCATCAATGCCAAAACGCGGCGATGGTGCTGGAAATCGTCTCTTGTCTGCGCCGCCAAGGGATCTTGATCCCTGAAGCTGCGCTTGCCCAGGGGCTAAGGCAGGCCCAATGGCCGGCTAGGCTGGAGGTGCTCTGCGATGCGCCTCTGTTTTTATTGGACGGCGGGCACAATTTGCAATGTGTCCAAGCCGTCTGCCAAGCGTTTGATGTCCTGCTGCGCGGGCAGAAAATCATTTGCTTATTCGGCGTGATGCGCGACAAGGAATATCCTGCTATGCTGCAGGCACTGGCTCCTTATGTCCGCTGTTTTGTCGGCGTACAGCCCTCTAATCCCCGCGCGTTGCCGTTGAACGCCTTGGAGCGGGCGTTTTCAACGCTGGCATGTCCTTATATGCTCTGTGATTCTGTTGACGCAGGCGTGCAAACGGCTTTTGCTCTGTCAGAAGCACAAAAAGTGCCTATATGTGCCTTAGGGTCTTTGTATATGGCCGGGGATATCCGACAGGCGGTCGCCAAGTACAAGGGAGGAAAAAGATGGTAACGCTGAAAGCTTTGCCCTATGATTTTTCTGTTTGTCAGCTTGCAGGCACTGCCGAAGTATCCCTTGATACCAAATACTGTTTTTTTGCGGGCACTGCAGAAGAGCTCTCTCTGGTTTGCCCCACGTGCGATGTGCCGGCGCATACGCTGTGCAGGGAGGATGGTTGGCAGGGGCTATACATCGATGGCGTTTTGGATTTTTCTATGATTGGGGTCTTATCCAAGCTAAGTGCAGTACTGGCTGCCTGCCAGGTCGGGATCTTCGTCGTTTCTACCTATAATACAGACTATATATTTATAAAAAAAGCTCAGTTTACCCAGGCGATCCGCGCCCTGCGCCAAGCGGGCTATGCAGTGGATCAAACGGTATCTTTGTAAAAAAAGGCTTTGCCGCCGGCAAAGCCTTTCTTTATTTGAGCGTTACCACCGTTACGCCGGCATCCCCCTCTCCATACGCGCCCATGCGCATGGATTTTACATGCGGATGGCGCCGCAAATGCTCCTGCACGCCGGCCCGCAACGCGCCCGTACCCTTTCCGTGGATGATGGTGGTCTGTGTACGGCCGGATAAAACAGCGTCGTCCAAATGTAAGTCAATGACCATCATCGCTTCGTCCACCGTCATGCCGCGCACATCGATCTCCAACGGTGCGGTGCGCTCATCGCGGCGCACCACTGCCTTGGGATCCTGCTTTTTCTGCTGCTGGCGCACGCGCAGGGTACCCAACGGCACCTTCATTTTGATGACCCCAGCCTGGATCAGCACCTCCCCCTTTTTGTTGGCGGGCTCCAAGACCGTAGCATTGGCATCCAGCGTAGAAGCGTACACGCTTTCCCCACGCTGCACCCGCTTGGGGACGCTGCCCGGCGCCTGCGGTACTTCCCGTTTTTTCTCTTGGATCTCCGGAAGGCTGCGCAGCTGTGCCCTGGCGTTTTGCAGCAGCTTTTCCCGTTCTGCGCTGTTCTCTGCTTTGGCTGCCTGCTTGGCAGCTTCTATCGCTTCCCCGGCCTGTTCCCGCGCAGTCTCCAGCGTACGGCGCGCCTTTTCCAGCGTTTCCTCCGCGCGTTTTTGCAGCTTTTGAGCCTGTGCTTTTTGCTGTGCCAATTCTCGCTCAAACGCTTCCCTTTGGGCTTGCAGATCATAAGATAGCTGCTTGCGGGATTCCTCCGCCTGCTTTCTGAGCTGCTCCGCCTCGGACAAGGCGCGTTCAAAGGCGGCCGCCTCGCTGTCCATCTGCTCCCTGGCACGCTGTATCACACGCTCCGGCATGCCAAGGCGGCTGGAAATGGCAAAGGCGTTGGAACTGCCCGCATACCCGATCATCAGCTTATAGGTAGGTTTCAGCGATTCCACATCAAATTCCATGCCTGCGTTCAAGAAACCGGGATGGCTCATGGCGTAGCTTTTCAATTCACTGTAATGCGTGGTACAAGCCACAACCGCGCCCTTTTCCACCATTGTTTCCAAAATGGAGATCGCCAGGGCCGCGCCCTCTACCGGGTCGGTACCGGCGCCCAGCTCATCCAGCAGCACCAATACGCCAGGGCGGGCCTTTTTTAAGATGAAAACGATATTGACCATGTGCGAGGAAAAGGTGGAAAGCGATTGTTCTATGCTCTGTTCATCGCCGATGTCGGCAAAGACCGAACGGTAAACCGGCATTTCCGCCTTTTCGCACGGCAAGAACAGCCCGCTTTGCGCCAAAAGCACAAACAGGCCGGCGGTTTTCAGCGTTACGGTTTTGCCGCCTGTATTGGGGCCTGTTACGAGCAGGGCGCGCAGGTCTCCGCCCACTGTATAGTCGATGGGAACGACCTGCTGAGCATCAATCAGCGGATGGCGCGCCTGGCGGACTGTCATTTGGTCGCCTTCCACCAGAGCAGGACAGACAGCCTTATGGCGATGGCTCCATGCTACCTTGGCAAAGCATTCATCCAGCTCAGAAAGCGTCTTTACGTTTTGAATGAGCGTTTCCTTTTCCCGCCCGACCTCCTCTCCCAGCGCAGAGAGCACGCGCTCGATTTCCTGCTGTTCCTTCCCCTCCAGCTCTTTCAATTCATTATTGGCCTCTAAAACGCTGTACGGCTCGATGAACAGCGTAGCGCCGCTGGCGCTTCTGTCGTGCTCAAAGCCCTTGATCTGCCCGGCATATTCGCTTTTTACCGGCACCACGTAGCGCCCGTTGCGCTGGGTGATGATGCCGTCTTGCAGCATATTGCGCGTCGTTGGGTTGGCAAGGATCGCCTGCAGGCGTGCCCTTACCTTTTCCTCGGCCCCGCGTATTTTCCTGCGCACTTCGCGAAGCTGCGGAGAGGCGTCGTCATAAAGATCGTCTTCACTGCGCACACAACGGGTAATATCCTGCAATAGGAACGCATTGGGCATCAGCGCAAAGCAGAGCGCCTGCAGCGGCATCTCCGCCCCGGCCTGGTTCAGCTTTGTCTGCACATGCTGCACGGCTTGCAGCGTCTTTGCCACGGCCAGTAACTCTTTGCAACTGGGCGTGGCGCCAATGGCACAGCGCGCCGCCGTATCTCCGCAATCCTCAAAGCCAACCATCGGACTGCTGCCCAGTGCAAACCAGACGCTTTCCGCCGCGCGCGTGAGCGCCAGCGCATGCGCAACCTCCTCTTTTTTTGTATATGGGTGCATGGCAAGACAGCGCCGGCGCCCCGTTTCGCTTACGCAAAACGAAGCCACCTGCGCTGTGATCTTGTCATATTCCAGAATTCTCTGCGTTCTGTTTGGCATAAATCAATCAGTTTCCTCTCAATTTCGCCCCAAACTGCTGCTCCATCGCCTCTACAATGCGGGCGAAGATGGCATTGGCCTCTTCATCCGTCATGGTGCGGTCCTTATCGCGCAGCGTTAAGGCAAACGCTACGCTCTTTTTGCCTTGGCCGGCTTGGTCGCCAACATAGACATCAAACAGCTGCACCTGTTCAAGCTGCGCACCGGCAGCCTGGCGGATAGCCTTCATCATGGGGCCTACTTCTGTGTCCTTATCCACCACCAACGCCAAATCACGCAGCATGGCGGGATACTTCGGCAGCGGTTGATACGTGATATGTAAATTCTGGCAGGCAAAGACAGGGGCCAAATCAAATTCCGCGACCAGTACAGGCTGCTCTACGTCTTGATCCCTCATCACATCCGGGTGCATCTGCCCCATCTGCCCGATGCGTTTGCCAGACAGGTACAAGCCTGCCTTACGGGTCGGATGGTACTGCGTACCGCCTTCGGCCTTGTATTCTACTTCGGCATCATACTCTGCAAATACCTTTTCCAGTATGCCTTTGAGGGCCATAAAATCTCCGCCGACCATGCCCAGGCAGACCACTGATTTTTGTGTGGGCAGGCCGTCCTGATCCAGCACGGCATTGTGTACGTTGCTGATTTCAAACAACCTGGCATGCTCGGTTTTGTTACGCACGTTGTTTGCCAGCGCCTGTACCATAGCAGGCACGGCCGTGGTACGCATATAGCCATAATCCTCGGACAGAGGATTGTGGATTTTCACGCAGCGGCGGCATTCATCCTCTTTATCATAGCCAAGCGCATCAAAATCCTTCGGGCAGATGAACGCAAAGCTCATGGTTTCATGCAGGCCCATATCCACCAGCAGGGTGCGCAGGCGTTCCTTTTGCTTCTGCGCCAAGGTCAGCCCGCCCTGGGCGCTTACGGACAATGGTTCCATCGGGATATTGTCATAGCCTGCAATGCGGGCGATCTCTTCTGCAATATCCTCTTCGATGGCCACATCATCCCGGTGATAGGGCACATAGCATTGAAGGGTATCCAAAATCAACTGTGCTTCAATGCCCTCGCGTGCCAGGCAGGCCGCCATCTGTTCGCCGGTCATTTTGGTGCCCAACAGCAGATTGATGCGGCTGACGCGCGCGGTGATCTGCCGCTTTTCCGGGGTACGTTTTTGCGTATCCACACGCCCGCTCATCACCTTGCCTACGCCCAATTCTACAAAAAGCTGCGCCGC
>CAJLPK010000056.1 GCA_905208455.1 uncultured Bacillota bacterium | reverse complement strand
GTGGACGGCTGTATCCACCGGGCGGCAGGGCCGGGGCTTTTAGAGGAATGCAGGACGCAGGGCGGCTGCCAAACGGGCGATGCCAAAATCACGGCCGCATACCGGCTGCCGTGCCGGTATGTCATCCATACGGTAGGGCCGGTTTGGCAGGGAGGCAGCCGGGGCGAAGAGCAGGCGCTTTGCTCTTGCTACCAAGCCTCGCTGGCGCTGGCCAAGGCGCACGGCTGCCGGAGCGTGGCGTTCCCGCTGGTATCGGCGGGCGTGTACGGGTTTCCCAAAAGACAGGCGCTGCGCACAGCGGTGGAGAGCATCAAGGCGTTTTTGCAGGTTGATGAGATGGAAGTGACGCTGGTGCTCTTTGGCGCTGAGGACTATGCGCTGGCCAAGGCGCAGTATCCGATGTATACAGCATAGAACGAACAAAAAAGCGCAGAGAGCTCTGCGCTTTTTTATATGGCATGGCTTAAATCTTTTGCAGCGCCTTTTTGAACTGGCGGGCAAAGAGCAGCACGGTAAAGGTGACGGCAATGGCGTCTGCAAAGGGCTCAGCCATATACACAGCCATGGTGGGGTTGGCAGAAAATAGATGCGGCATCAGATAGATCAGCGGCAGCAGGATGATGAATTTCCGCGTGACAGCGACAAGGATGGATTCCTTGGCACGATCCAGCGCGGTAAAGGTCATCTGGCAGGCGATTTGCGCGCCGAAGAGCACGAGCACGGCAAAATAGACGCGGATGGCGGGCGTGGCAAAGGCAATGAGCGCGGCATCGGAGGTGAAGATGGAGGCAAACACGCCGGGGAAAAGCAGCAGAGACAGCCACAGTAGGGAGGAATACGTCAGGCTGCTTTTTAATAACAGCCAAAAGGCCTGTTTGACTCGGTCCGCATTGCGTGCGCCGTAATTGTAGCTGATGATGGGCTGGGCGCCCTGGCCGAGGCCTTGCAGCGGCAGCAGGGCAAACTGCATGACGCTGGTCAGGATGGTCATGGTGCCGACGGCAATATCCCCGCCGTAGCGAAGCAGCGAAGAATTGAAGCAGACGGAAATGACGCTTTCGCTGGCCTGCATGATGAATGTCGCCGTGCCCAGCGCCAGGCAGGGCAGGATGATGGAGGGTACCAGCCGCATCTGCCGGAGGCGGATCCTAAGATGCGTCCGCTTGCCTGTCAGGAAGAGCAGCACCCATGCCGCAGAAAGCGCCTGCGATAGGATGGTAGCCAGCGCCGCGCCGCTGACGCCCATGCCAAAGACAAAGATAAAAATAGGATCCAGCACGATGTTGGTAACGGCGCCGATGAGCACGGACAGCATGCCGGTCTTGGCAAAGCCTTGGGCGATGATGAACATATTCATGCCCAGCGTGATCTGCACGAACAGAGTGCCGATGGCGTAAATATTCATATAATCCGTGGCATAGCCGATGGTGTTCTCGCTGGCGCCAAAGGCCAAAAGCAGCGGCCGGTTCCAGATGAGCAGCACGGCGGTGAGCACAACGGAGATGATGAGCTGCACGGTAAAGCAGTTGCCCAGCGATTTTTCCGCGGACTCATGATCCTGCCGGCCCATAAAGATGGAAGCGCGCGGCGCGCCGCCCGCGCCGACAAAGGAGGCAAAGGCGGATACGATCATGATGATGGGCATGCACACGCCGACGCCGGTCAGCGCCAAAGCGCCCTCGCCGGGGATGTGGCCGATATAGATGCGGTCCACGATGTTGTACAGCATATTGATGAGCTGCGCCACCACGGATGGCAGGGCCATGCGGAAAAGCAGCTTGCCGACAGGCGCTGACCCGAGCTGGTTTTGGTCTTCATTCATGGGAGGTTCCTTCTTTCTGTAAGCATAGAGAGATATTTTGCGCAATGCGCTGGTAAAACCCGGCGAAAGCCCGCGCTTCCTCCTCGCTGAACCCAGAGAGCGCATCGCCGGCAAAGGCAGGCATGACGCCCAGCACATCCTGCAGCAGCGGGGCGGCGCTTGGCGTTAAAGACAGATGGATGCGCCGCCGGTCGCCGGTATCCTGCCGGCGGCACAGCAGGCCGCGGCGGATCAGCGCTTCTACGGCAACGGAGACGTTGCTTTTGGGCAGCATGCGCAGCTCGACAATATCGCGCGCGGTATCCAGGCCGGGGTTGTTGCCCAAAAAGGCGAGCACATCAAACTCCGTTTGGGAAAGGCCGTGCTGTTTACACACACGCCGGCGCAGGCTGTCGTAATACTTCAAGATGTTGCGAAAGCCTGCCAGGGCTTCGGAATAATGAGGAGACATGCGGCAAACAGCCCTCCTGTCGCAAATGGTTTAGAATAAAAACTGTTTGTTTACATAACTATTTCGTTTTTATTATAAAAAGCCCTGGGAATTTGTCAAGGGGCCATGATTTTGTTTTTTTGAGCAGTGATAAAGTACGCCAAGTATGCTAGAATAAAATCAATGTACAATGTTAGTTGCCTTTTCCGCGGGGTTTTCCTGCAAAGTTAGCAAACACTAATTTACCGATTTGCCATAGAAAGGATCATGGAGATGCTGCTGCTCAATCGAACGCTGTTGAAAATGGCCAGGGGCCTTTGGGGATGGATGGGGGCCATCGTGGGGCTGAAGATGGTGACGTTGGTAGGGACAACGATGTTTGCCAAGACCATCTCGCAATTTTTGGGCAACTTATACGCGCCCAATATGACCTGGACGGAGGCGGGCTCTGCGATTTTGGCGGCGCTGCTGGCGGCGGTGCTGATGTTTGCTTCCGAGCTGCTGACGGGCGAGGCGGAATACCGCTGCACGGCCAAGGCGCGCACCAGCCTGCGGCGGCGCATCTTTGCCAAGGTGATGGCGCTGGATGTGGGCAACATCGAAAAGATCGGCCCGGTATCCGCCATTACCTCGGCGGTGGACGGCGTAGAGTCCATGCAGACGTATTACAGCCAGTACCTGCCCGGGCTGGTATACAGCGTGCTGGGGCCGGTCTATCTGTTTTTCCAGATGAAGGAAGCGTCGCTGACGGTGGCGATTGTATTGTGCGCCATTGCGATGCTCCTTTTGCCCATCAACAACATTTTCCGTGCGCACATTGAAAAGCTCAAAACGGAATACTGGGCCTGCATGGAGGATTTGACGGGCTATTACCTGGAAAGCGTGCAGGGGCTGACGACGCTGAAGCTCTATGAACAGGATGAGGCGCGCACCAAGGTGCTCAGGAAAAAGGCGTATGGGTTCAATGACAAGATCATGGAAGTGATGAAGGTCAACTTCACCTCATTTTTATTGACGGACGGGCTGGTATACGGCTCCATTGTGCTGGCCGTAGGGTTGGCCTGCGGCGGGCTGGTCGCGGGCCAGCTTTCCTTTGCATCGGCGCTGATGGTGCTGTTGCTCTCCTATGGCTTTTTCTCCTCGGTACGCCAGCTGATGAACGCCACGCATACGGCGCTGGCGGGCGTGGCGGCCGCGGAAAAGGTTTCAAACCTGCTGGAGATCGACACCACGCGCCCGTACGCGCCTAAAACGCCGGAGGAGAAAGCGCCGTACAGCGGCATACGGATGGAGCATATTTCTTATGGGTACACCGGGCGGCATAAGGCGCTGGATGATGTGAGCCTTACGGTGGAAAAGGGGAAGGTCACGGCGCTGGTGGGGCTGTCCGGCTGCGGAAAGAGCACGCTGGCCGGGCTGATGATGCGGTTTTTCGACCCGGATGGCGGGCGCATCCTCCTTGAAGGCAGGGATTACCTGAGCATGACGCCGGAGCAGCTACGCCGTCACATCGCGATGGTGCCGCAGCAGGTGAGCCTGTTTTCCGGCAGCATTGCGGACAATCTGCGCATCGCGAAGAAGGATGCGACCGACGAAGAAATGCTGGAGGCGCTGGAGCAGGTGCGCTTAAAGGACTGGGTGCTGGCCCAGCCCAAGGGGCTGCAGGCCGATGTGGGGGATGCGGGCGGCAAGCTGTCCGGCGGGCAGCGGCAGAAGATCGGCATTGCCCGTGCGCTTTTGTGCCGGGCGCCGTACATCATCTTTGACGAAGCGACCTCCAGCGTAGACCAGCAGAGCGAGGAGGAGATTTGGCGCTGTATCGACGAGCTGGCGCAGACGCGGACGCTGGTCATCATTTCGCACCGGCTTTCCACCATCCGAAAGGCGGACTGCATCTATGTGCTCAGCGGTGGCAAAATCGAGGAAAGCGGGCGGCATGAGGTGTTGATGAAGAAAAACGGGCTGTATCATCGGCTGGTCACAGAGCAGCAAAAGCTGGAAGAGCAGGCAGAGGAGGGCAGAGCATGAAACGCAGGTTCCGTTATTCGATCTGGACCATGACAAAGCGGCTGCTGCATATCGCCGCGCCGGTAAAGGGCATGCTGGCGCTTTCCACAGTCGCCAGCGTGGTGGGCAACCTTTCCCAGATGGGCCTGATGGGGTTTGGTGCGCTGTGGATCTTGGCGTGTGCCGGCAAGGTAGGGGGCTCTGCCGTGCTGTACGGCGTGCTCACCGGGCTCAGCGGCCTGATGATTGTGCTGGGCCGTTATGGGGAAGGGGTGGTCTCGCATGCGGCATCGTACCGCCTGCTGGCCAGCATGCGGGTGCATTTGTTTGAAACCATCCGCCGCCTGGCCCCCGCCTGCCTGATGGAAAGGAAAAAAGGCGATTTGCTGAATATCGCCGTATCCGACATAGAGACGGTGGAGTTTTTCTTTGCACATACCATCGGGCCGATGTTTACCGTCATCCTGCTGCCGTGTACGACGCTGGCGCTGGCGCTGTCATTCAGCCCGCTGTTTGCCGCGGTGCTGCTGCCGATTTACCTTATCGTCAGCATTGCTTTGCCGCTGATTGCCATCAAGGCAGGGCGGCCCATCGGCATGCGCTACCGTGAACGGCTGGGGGAAATCAAATCCATGGTGCTGGAAAGCGTATACGGCATCAAGGACATCCAGATCTTCGGCGTGGCGGACGATCAGCTAGCCCGTATCCTATCGCAGAACAAGCAGGTGAACCGCGCCGCGCACGGCATCACGCTGCATCGGCAGACAGTCTCCTCGGCGCCGACGTTTTTCGTGTACCTGGCCCGCATTTTGATTTTGGTGGCAGCCACATACCTGGCGGCCAGCGGCGCGGCCGACCCGGTGGGGACCATCCTCATTTCGTTTTTGGCGACGGCCTCGTTTTCCTCCACGCAGTCGCTCACGACGGTGATTTCCAGCCTGCTGGAAACCTATGCCGCCGCAGAGCGCCTGTTTATCCTGGAGGATACCGAGCCGGAGGTAAAGGAGAGCGCCGAGCCCTGCGAGATGGGGCCCATTGAAACCATTGATTTTGAAAACACGGGGTTCCAGTATACCAAGCAGGGAAGAAAGATTTTGGATGGGTTTACGCTGCACATCCGCAGAGGGGAAAAAATCGGCATTGTAGGGGAAAGCGGGATGGGAAAATCCACGGTGCTGCGCTTGCTGCTGAGGTTTTGGAACCCTACGGAGGGGAGCATCAAGCTCAACGGCGTGCCGATCCAAAATACGCGGCTGTCGGAATTGCACCGGCGCATTGCCGTGCTGGAGCAGGATACGTTTTTGTATAACACGACGATTGCGCAGAACATAGCGCTGGGCTGGCCGGATGCGCCGCAGGACGAGATCACAAAGGCGGCCAAGCGCGCCGGCATCCACGACTTTATCCAGACCCTGCCGGAGGGCTACCAGACACAGATGGGGCAGATGGGGGCGCGGCTGTCCGGCGGGGAGAGGCAGCGCATCGGCATCGCCCGCGCCATGCTGACGGATCCGGATGTGCTTGTGATGGATGAGCCGACCAGCAGCTTGGATACCCTCCACGAGAAGGAGCTGCTGGATACGCTGAAGCGGGAATACGCGGACAAGACCGTGCTCATCATTTCCCACCGCATGTCCACGCTGACGGGCTGCAGCCGCATCATCCGGCTGGAAAACGGCAGGGCGGTAGAGCAGCGGTAAGGATAAAAAAACGGATACATTGCTCTTAATCATCAGAAAGAAAATTGCACAAGCTATCCGTATGTGATACATTTAAGAAAATAAAAAAATTTAGGGGGATAAGATGTCAAGTTTGACCCGGTATATACGAGCCGATTTATTACAAAAGTTTGAGTTTCATAACTATGGGCATGCGATGGAGATTCTGGGGCAAGCTTTTTCAACAGAATGGAATGAAATTCAGGATTGCTTACAACGGTTGCAGATTACAGTAGAGGAACTAAAAGCGGCAGGAGGGAATGAGACGGCAATTCCAAAAAAATTTGATGATGTTCTATATCCTCTTGGTTGGCGAGAGATTAGGATTACTGGGGATTTATTGGTGAAAATGTATCCGAGAAGAAAGAATCAAAGAGGACGATTTGAAAAGCAACCGTTTGATGAAAGAGTTTTAAAGGGATATATTGATGGACATAATATTGACTTTATCAAGGGGAAAGTAGCATTTGACCTTGAGTGGAATAGTAAGGATCAAACATTTGATCGAGATTTGCTGGCAATGAGGACATATTTTGATTGTGGATTAATCGATGTAGGGATTATTGTAACGAGAGCCGAGGAACTTAACGATATTTTTAAGGAGATTACGGATCATAGAGGGAAGCCGCTGATGCAAAAGTATGGAGCAAGCACAACCTGGATGGGGAAATTGGAATATAGACTAAGATCTCGTAGAAATGGTGGATGTCCTATTTTGGCTATTGGTATCTGTAAGCCTTGTGTAGAGGGGTACTGAATATATGGAGAAAATGGAACTGGAATTGACAATAGAAAAATTTAGGCAATTTACAGCTGAAAAAAGATATAGGACAATTTATGCTGATCCACCCTGGCAATTTCAGAATAGAACAGGGAAAGTAGCGCCAGAGCATAAAAGATTAACGCGCTATGGGACAATGAAGTTAGATGAAATAAAGCAATTACCTGTTTCCGAGGTGGCAGATGAAAAGTGTCATCTTTATCTATGGGTGCCCAATGCGCTGTTGCCTGAGGGTCTTGAAGTTATGGAAGCTTGGGGCTTCGAATATAAGACAAACCTTATTTGGGAAAAAGTACGTAAGGATGGAATGCCAGATGGCAGAGGAGTAGGTTTTTATTTTAGAAATGTAACAGAGATTCTTCTTTTTGGCATAAAAGGAGATAAAAATCGAACTTTACAAGCAGGGAGATCTCAGGTTAACCTAATAAGATCCATGAAGCGTGAACATTCAAGAAAGCCAGATGAATTTATTTCGCTTATTGAAAGCTGTTCTGCCGGCCCATTTTTGGAATTGTTTGCAAGAGGGGATAGAAAGAATTGGGATATGTGGGGGAATCAGGCAACGGAGGATTATGAGCCGGACTGGCACACCTATGCCAACCATACCACAGCGATCCGAAAATAAATGCAGGCGTGCCGCGGGCACGCTTTTTTTCTCCTCTTGTCTCCTCGGCCAGGGCGATGTATCATTTTGGGGAAGAGACAATGGGATATGGGGGGATCAGGATGAAGGGCTGGCGCGGTTTACGGCAGACCCTGGGAGACAGGGAACGGATGCGTACCATCTTGCATTTGGCCTGGCCCACGGTGGTGGAGCAGGCCCTGCAGACGGTGGTATCGTATGCGGATACGGCGCAGGTAGGGGCCATTGGGGCGGAGGCGTCGGCCTCCGTGGGGCTGACGACCTCGATGATGTGGCTGGTAAACGCACCGCTGTTTGCCTTTGGCATGGGGGTGCTGTCCGTCATTTCACGGGCGCTGGGCAGCGGCGATAGGGAAACGGCGCGCAAGGCGGGCATACAGGCCGTCTGGCTGATGGTTTTTCTGGGCGTAGGGCTGGGCGTTGTCACGGTGGCCATCGCGCCATTTTTGCCTGGCTGGCTGGGGGCGGATATGGAAATACGGCGCAACGCCTCGCTGTATTTCGGCGTGGTATCACTGCCGATGCTGTTTCGGAGCAGCAGCATTTTGATGGCTTCGGTGCTGCGCGCAACGGGCAATACGCGCACGCCGATGATTTTTAACACCATCATGAACGCGCTGAATATCCTTTTGAATTTCCTTTTGATTGGCCCGGCAGGGCTGGGCGTGCTGGGCGCTGCGATTGCGACGGCGGTTTCCTATGTGGTAGGGGGCAGCCTGATGTTTTGGGCGGTGATGCGCCATCCCGTTTTACAGCTGCGCGCTATGAAAAAGCGGCTGGATGGGCCGGTGATGCGGCAATGCGTGGCGGTGGGCACGCCGATTGCAGGAGAGCGCATCACGGCCTGCCTGGGGCAGGTGGTATTTACCTCGCTGATTGCCAAATTGGGCACGGTGGCGGTGGCGGCCCATTCCATTGCCATCACGGCAGAGCAGGCCTTTTACATCCCCGGATACGGGATGCAGATGGCGGCGGCCACGCTCTGCGGCTTTTCTGCCGGCGAAAAGGATGAAAAAAAGCTGATGCAGTATGCCTCTGCGATTTGTGTGATCGCCGTAATGCTGATGGGGCTGATGAGCACGCTGCTGTTCTTTGTGCCGGGCGCTATCCTATCCATCTTTACCCGCGATGCGGCGGTCATTGCGCTGGGAACCAGGCTGCTGCGCATCGTGGCGTTTTCCGAGCCGTTCTTTGCAGCGGCCATCATCATGGAAGGCGTATTCAACGGGGTAGGGGATGTCAAAATGCCGTTTGCGATTTCGCTGGCCACGATGTGGGGCGTCCGCATCGCATGCACGTTCGTGGTGGTATATGTGCTGCATCTGGGCCTGCCGCAGGTTTGGCTGTGTATGGTAGCGGACAACGTGACGCGCTGCATTTTGCTGTTGACACGGTACTTTGGCGGATGGTGGAAAAAGCCGCTGGGGCTTGGCAAATGGGCGCAGAAAACGGCGAAATCGTGAGCTTTTTGTGGGAAAGGCACCGAAAGCTTGTAGGCGGCCGGAAATATGTTACAATCTTGTTATGATGAATGGGACAAGGCTGAAAAAACGGATGGGGCGTATCGACTGGCTGCTGGTGGGTACGCTGTGCGTGCTCATAGCGGGCTATGTGCTGCTGCATGACCTTTTGGGCGGCACGCTGTTCCAGCACAACGCATGGGACAGCTATACCCTTCAGGCGCTGGCATGGCGGGAAGGGCGCATGGCGCTTTCGCAGAATTACAGCTGGCTGGAGCTGGCCATGTACAATGGGCAGGTGTATGTATCCTTTCCCCCGCTGCCGTCGGTGGTGATGCTGCCGCTGACGTTTATTTGGGGCGCGGACACGCCGAACAGCCTCGTGGTCATGGTGTTTGCGCTGGCGGCTGTGGTATGCGCCTACGAATGCTTCCGCAAGATGGGCGCGAAAGACACGGTTTCGATGTTCTGGACCGTGTTTTTTGTGATGGGCAGCAATATGCTGTGGATGTCTACCACGGGCGGGGTTTGGTTTTTGGCGCAGGGGCTGAATCTGGCGCTGTGCTTTGGGGCGGTCTGGGCGATGCTGTGCCGCAAAAAAATACTGTGCCTGTCGCTGATAGCCCTGGCGGTGGGGTGCCGCCCGTTTTCGCTGTGCCTTTTGGGGGCGGCGTATGTGTATTTTTGCATGCAGGACAAACGGGAGGCGGGCGTTGCGTGGCATAAAGCGGCGCTGCGCCAGGCCAAATACCTGCTCATCCCTTTGATGATCGGGCTGTGCTATGCGTGGTACAATTACGCGCGCTTTGGCAATCCCCTGGAATTCGGGCACAATTACCTGCCGGAATTTTCCGCCGAGGGCAGCGAGCAGTTCGGCGGAAAATACCTGTGGCAGAACGCCTACAATATCCTGCTGCGCCCTGTGACGGTACAGGCGGACGGCACGCTTTCCTTCCCGCTGTTTGACGGCTTTATGTTTTATATCGCCAACCCGGTTTTCATCGTATGGTTTGTGTATCTGGTGCAGGATATTGCGAAAAAGCGCATGACAGGGGAAAAATGGCTAATCACGGCGGCGTTGTGCCTGAACCTGGGGATGCTGATGGTGCATAAGACCTTTGGCGGCTGGCAGTTCGGCGCGCGGTATACGGTGGACCTGCTGCCGTATGTGCTGTGGTATTTTATGCGCTGTGAACGTAAAACGCCCAATCGGTGGGAGCTGCTGCTGGGGGCGTTTGCCGTGATGTTCAACCTTTACGGCGCGCTGTATATGAATCTAAAAGGGTGAAATGATGGAAAAACAGGAAAAACAGCAGAGGGTGGTGCTGTTGCATGGCCTGGGGCAGGGGCCGGAAAGCTGGCGGGCAGCGGCTGAGCGGATGCAGGGCGTCAGCGCCGCGGCCCTGGACCTTAGCGCGATGCTGGCAGGCAGGGCGGAGTACCAAGCGCTGAGGGATGCGCTGTTTGCCGCTTTGGACGCAGAACAGGAGCCGCTGCACCTTTGCGGGCTTTCGCTGGGCGGTGTGCTGGCGCTGGACTATGCGGCGCACAGGCCGGAACGAATGGCGTCGCTGGTGCTTATTGGTACGCCGTATGCCGTGCCCAGGCGGCTGTTGAAATTACAGGATGTGCTGTTTGCGCTGATGCCGCGGAGGTCGTTTGCAGGCATGGGGCTGACAAAGCAGCAGGTGCGGGGGCTGGCGGCGTCCATGGCAGAGGTGGATATTCCCGCCCTTTTGCCCCGGGTACGCTGCCGCGTGCTGGTGCTTTGCGGGGTAAAGGACCGCGCCAACCGCAGGGCGGCCGAGCAACTGCAAGGCAGGCTGGCAAACGCCTCGCTGCAATGGGTAGCGGGCGCAGGGCATGAGGTGAACCGCGAGGCGCCGGCGGCGCCGGCGGCGCTGGCGGCGATGCTGACGGCATTTTACCGCGCAGGATAGGAAGCATAAAGGAGCCTATAAAAAAGGACGGGACC
>CAJLPK010000055.1 GCA_905208455.1 uncultured Bacillota bacterium | reverse complement strand
TGCCGTGCCTCCCGGATTCCCCGTTCCTCACGGCGCTTGTCTATATTACCAAGACAAACCAACATTGTCAACACCTTTTTTTATAAATTTTCAAAAAAGTTTTTAACGATGTCCTTCTTGTCTCAGTGGAAGATTATTATAGCATTGTTTTCCAGCATATGCAAGGGGGCAAATACTATTTTACTGCTTGTTCAATAATACCGCCTCCCAGGCATTCTTCTCCTTGATATAGCACCGCGTACTGTCCCGGCGTCACTGCCCTCTGGGGCGTATCGAATTGTACAGAAATACGCCGGCCCTCCACTTCAACATGGCAGGGGACATCGTTCTGCCTGTATCGAAATTTAATCGTACAGTCAAAACGATTCGCTGGCGCCTGGCCTGCAATCCAATTCATCTTATCGGCAGACAGCCCCATGCTGAACAACGCGGGATGATTTTTCCCTTGGCAAATATAAAGGGTGCTTGTCGCCGGATCCTTTCCAACGACAAACCAAGGCTCTCCGTTTCCGCGGCCTCCAAGGCCGATCCCCTTGCGCTGCCCTATCGTATAATGAAACAATCCTTCATGATGGGCCATTATCTTGCCGCTGTCAATATCTACCATCGGGCCGACGCTCTTTTTGATATACTGCCCAATAAACCTGGAAAAATTCCTTTCTCCAATAAAGCATATCCCCGTCGAATCCTTTTTCGAGGCAGTCGGCAGCCCGGCCTTTTGTGCCAGCTCCCGAACTTTTGGCTTTTCCAGCGCACCAATTGGAAATACGGCACGTTCCAGCTGCGCCTGCGTCAGTCCACACAGAAAATACGTTTGGTCCTTATTCCCATCCGCCCCTCTTAGCAGCTTCACTCCGTCTTGCGTATGTACCAGCTGGCAGTAATGCCCTGTCGCCAGCGCTTCTGCATCGGTTTTCATCGCAAAATCTAAAAAAGCATTGAACTTTATTTCACTGTTACAGAGCACATCCGGGTTTGGCGTTCTCCCCGCTTCATATTCCTCCAAAAATACAGAAAATACGCGGTCTCTATACTGTTTTGAAAAATTCACTGTATAATAGGGAATATCGATTACATCACAACAGCGTCTGACATCATCATAATCGTCTACGGATGTGCAAACCCCTGTTTCATCCTCCTCTTCCCAGTTTATCATATAGATGCCTGTCACCTCATGGCCTTCTTGTTTAAGCAGCCAGGCCGCTACCGATGAATCCACCCCGCCGGACATTCCTACCGTGACGCGCATGTTCATTCCTCCTCATCCAACGGTTTCATTATACTGTGCCCCCGTTCCCCTGGCAAATCCTAGTTGCCTATTTATCCAAAACGCTGTAAAATGGTTTCGATTTTTAGAAATGAGCCGAGGAGGAACATTCATGGCAATCTTTGAAGCGGAGAAAAATGGGGTTTTGCTGACCAATGATCCCGCAAAGGTAAATCTTGAGGATATCTGTGATCTTATCGGAAAACAGTACTGGGGCCCGTCCCGGGTACGTCGCACCACCAAAAAGGCGTTTGAGAACTCCTATTCCTTCGTTCTGTTAAAAGACGGCGCATTGGTAGGCTGTGCCCGCGTCGTTACAGATTTCGTGACCTGCGCCTATATAGAGGATGTTGTCGTAGAGGACAGCCTGCGCGGTATGGGTATCGGTCAATGGATGATTGAGCAAATTATGCACTGCCCCGACCTTGCCGAGCAGCATCGCTGGCTGCTCATGACAGTAGACGCCCAAAGCTTTTATAAAAAACTTGGCTTTACGGAGCCAGGGCATCCGGATTGGATCATGGAATATACCCAGCCCTATCCCACCGAATAAAAAATAAAAGAGCCGTAAAACGGCTCTTTTTTATGAAAGGTCCTTTGATCATTCGCTAACGGTAAACCCTTCTTCTTCAATGGCCAATTTGATTACATTCAGCGTGGCCGGCGGCTCAAAGCCTACTTCTACCTCCCCGGTCTCCTGGTTTACCGTTACCTTGGTCACCCCTTCAAACTGCTTAGCCGCGCGGCGCACCTTTTTCGGGTCTTTTTCCGTTTCCATCCCGCTGACTTTCAATACCACTGTTTCCATAAGCGCATTCTCCTTTTCTTAGCATACTGATGCTGTTTTCTTCCATGATACCGGCTTCTTTTCGTTCTGGCAACAAGTTTTTGCTTTTCTTTTTCTCTTTCGGTACAATACTATAAAAGGAGGATGCCAATGTCCCGTTTTAAGAAAGTATGCCTTGTTTTCTTTTTCTCTCTGCTCCTGCTTCTCAGCGCCTGTTCTTCCCTGCCGGCAAACCAAAGCCTGCGGGTCACGGTTGTCAACGTAAAACACGGAGACTGCATGCTTTTGCAAGCGCCAGGCGGAGAGACCATGATGATAGATACCGGCAACGGCTCCTACCAAGCGCAAAATGCCATCGAGACTGCCATGCAAAACAACAACATGGATCATATCGATATTTTGGTCCTGACACATCCGCATAAAGACCATATCGGCGGCGCTGCTTGGGTGATGAATACCTATCCAGTCGGTATGATCTATACGACTGCGCGCAGCAACGACACAGATCTGTATCGCACGGTACAGTCTACCATGAATGATAAAGGGCTGACCCCTCAATTTGTAACACAAGGCAGCACCTTTTCCTTTGGCCCTGTCGATGTCAATGTTTTGTCGCCCTATGATGTCAATGATAAGGAGATCAACAACACCAGCATTGTTCTGCAAATGGCGTACGGGCAGACAAAGCTGCTCTTTATGGGGGATGCGGAAGAGGATGCAGAAGAAATGCTTGTGCAAACCTATGGGGATACCCTTCGCTCCACATTTCTCAAAGTAGGCCACCACGGCATTGACGCCGCCACACCGACATTTCTTCAAGCCGTTCAGCCCTCTGTCAGCGTTGTCAGCAAGGATGATGCAGAAGGATACAGCAGCAAAAAACAGAAAAAACAGGAAAAAGCCTTTGAGCGCATACTGGAACAAGGCTCTGAATTATTCCGTACTGATCTGCATGGCGCCATTACGCTGACATTTTCAGAGGAAGGCGCCTATGAGATCTCATATACCGGACAATGATATATTATAAAAAAAGAGCGCTTGTGCGCTCTTTTTAATTTGCTATCATTTTCACTTCACCTGATATATCACCTACTAAATTGGTTGCGTGATCCGCTATACGCTCCAAATCTACCACCATATCCGTATAAATCATGCCCGAACGAGGGTCGCATTCTCCTTTTGCCAGCCTGCGAATGTGCTTTTCCTTCATCTCATCGCGCAGCTTATCCACCATATCCTCATTTTCCCAGCAAAGGCGCCGTTCCTCTTCCTCATGCCCTTCGCCTTTGAGCACCTTGATCGCCGCAGAATATGCCTGCTGCGCATGCTCTGCTATATCCCATAGATCCTCCAGAGCATCTTTGGAAAATTTGGAATCGTTCATCTTGCAGTCCAGCGTATATTCCGCAATGTTCTCTGCATGGTCGCCGATACGCTCAATATTGCTGACAACCTCATGCAAACGGAATATTTCCAATCGTTCTGTATCCGATACCTCCGTCATGGCCTGCATTCTCACCAAATACCGCACGATCTCCGATGCAATATAATTGATCGCCTTTTCCTCCTTGAATACCTTTTCTGCTATATCCTCGCTGCGCTTTGAAAAAGACTCCAGCGCCCGTTCCAAATTGCGGTAGGTCTTGTCTGCCAAATGACCCATCTCCTGGTGGATCGAAATGGAAGCAATCGTAGGTGTATCCGCAATCCGCTCATCCAGGTACAAAAGCTGGTTGTCATCCTCTTCACTGTTCTTGCTCTGCCGGATCATCTTACTGACCAATTTGATGATAGGCCCGCAGAATGGCAGCAGCACAAGCGTATTGATGACATTGAAGATGGTATGGAAATTGGCAATGATGCGTGCCGGGTCGTTCGGCGACCAGGTGGCCACCAACTCGGGGATCGGCACAACGATGATTAAAAGCCCAAACAAAACAGCCCCGATCGTCTTTGTTGTCACATGAATGGCCGCAGCCCGCTTGGCCATGGTATTGCCGTTGGTGCTGGCCAAGACCGCTGTGATACAAGTGCCGATGTTCGCGCCCAAAACCAGGTATAGGCCGGCGCTGTGCCCGGCGCTTACGCCAATGATGCCGCTGGCCGCCAAAGCCTGCATGATTCCAATGGATGCGGAGGAGGATTGTATGATTGCTGTAAAAATGGCGCCCACCAGCACACCCATAATCGGGTTCTCAAAGCTGCTGATGAAAGAGAGGAACCATTGGCTCTCCCGCAACGGCGCCATCGCCGTACTCATCGTATTCATCCCGAAAAACAGGATACCAAAGCCGGCTACGATGGTAAAATAGCTTTGAATGGATTGTTTTTTTGAAAACAACAGCGGCACGACGCCAATGATAATAAACAGCGGTGCCCACTGAGAAAGATCAAAGGCAATGATCTGTGCCGTGATCGTTGTACCGATATTTGCGCCCAGGATTACACCAAATGCCTGGGATAAGTTCATCAGCCCGGCATTGACAAAGCCTACCACCAGCACTGTCGTCGCTGAAGAGGATTGGATCACACAGGTCACCAGCATCCCTACCAGCACACCTATGAGCCTGTTGGTCGTCAGTTTTTCCAAGATGGTTTTTAAACGGTTCCCTGCTGCGGACTCCAGGCCCTTCCCCATCATGTCCATCCCATACAAAAACAGGCCCAGCCCGCCCAGCAGCGTAAAAAGGTCAAATATCGTCATGCTGTTCTCCCCCACAAGAAAATAGACATATATCACTTATATTTTACCTGATTTTTTGCCCGCTTTCACCATATTTGCGTAAATTTCGCATAAAAACAATGTTAATATTCTGTAAAATCCGTATCATAAAAAACAGCTCTCCGGCTGTTTTTTATGCAGACCTATACCAATCCTGTAAACCCGCGCTGCCGCAGCGCTTCATAGACCATCACAGCCGCTGCATTGGACAGGTTTAGGCTTCGCAGCCCCTTTCTCATAGGCAGCCTTACCAGGGTATCTGCGTATTTTTCTATGATCTCTTTCGGCAGCCCCTTTGTCTCCCTGCCAAATACAAAAAAGACATCCTCAGGGTAAGCGATCTCAGTATGAAACCTGCTGCCCTCCGTTTCCACCGGATAAAACTGCGCTTCCGGATATCGCTGCTCTAGTTCTTCAAAGCTCTCATAAACGCCTACCGTCACCTTATCCCAATAATCCAGGCCAGCGCGCTTTAGGTGCTTGTCATCTATGGAAAAGCCCAGCGGCTTTACCAAATGCAGTGCACAGCCGGTTGCTGCGCATGTTCTGGCGATATTCCCTGTGTTTTGCGGGATCTCCGGCGAGACCAGCACAATGTGTATCATTTCAACCAATCCATTTCAACAGTTTATTTCTCTTAATGCGAATTGCCTGCACCGGGCACAGCTCCTGGCAGCAAAAGCAGCGGATGCACACGTCTAAGTCTGCCTGCGGCCTGCCCTCCTTCATTGCAATCGCCTTGGGCGGACAGCTCCGAAAACAGTCACCGCAGCCTACACATTTTTTATGCAGAAAGACCGGCTTCGGCTTCATCCACTTTTCCAGCAGCCCCATGACGCATTTTGGCGCCATGCGGGGCAGCGTTTTCTCCCCCTGAATCACAGGCACCTGGTAATCCTCTGCTATATAGTCCTCTATCCGCTCGCCCAGCACAGACACCTGCTCCGGGTCTACGAGCCCCCGCTCTGCGGCGCGCTGTATTGTACAGATGCTTTCAGGTCTCAGTCCCATCAGCCTGGCGCCTACTACATCTGCTGCATAGGCCGAAGGAGAAGCGATCAGGCAATTCATCCTGCGCATCGTACCGCCGCTGGGCCCGTCGCCCTCCATGGCCTCTACCGCATCAATCAAGCTCACTACCGGCCGGATATGCTCGCACAAATCCACCAGCATCTGCGAAAAATCCTTCAGTGCCGGCATTCGGAAATGGTATTCTACCTTGACCGTTCCCGGCACGCATCCGTAAAGGTTTTTTACTGCTCCCGTATATTGCGTAAGGCCGTGTGTCTTCAGCTTGGCACAGTCGATTACTGCATCTGCCTGCGTCAAATAACGACAAAGCTGCATCTGGCGGAGCACAACGCTGTTTTCCTCATACACGGTGACCTGCTCAAAATCCTCGTTCAGCACCGCGCCGGCATTTTCCGCTGCGCGCTCCATCCCGCAGGCCCGGTACACCCCGTGCACCAGCGCCGGGGTAAACGGGCCGCCCGGGCTGTCCCCAATCACCGCCGAAGCCCCTAAGGCCCGTACCTGCTTTGCCACCGCCTCAATGACAGCAGGGTGCGTGGTGGTAAACGCCTCCGGCTTCTTTTTCATCAGCAAATTGGCCTTGATCGCCACCGTCATCCCCGGCTTTATCCACTGCTCCAGCCCGCCTGCCAAGGCAAAGGCCTGTGCCACCGCCCGGTCCACCTCTTGCTGGTCATAGCTCTCGCATCGTATCAATGCTGCTTTGTCTTGCATCTGCCAATCCCTTTTCTTATCGATTCAAAATATATTTTTCTATGGCCCTGGCCACACCGCCCTGCTTGAAATCGCAGGACACATAGTCCGCCGCAGCCTTTACCTCATCCGAAGCATTGTCCATCGCCACGCCGACGCCTGCCCAGGTGATCATTCCGATGTCATTGGCGCCGTCCCCGCAGCACATCACCTCTTCCTGCCGAATGCCCAAGATCTTGGCAAGCTGTGCCACGCCGTTCCTTTTGCTGCTGCCCGCTGCCATGATCTCCAGCACTGCCGGGTTTGAGCTAGTCAGCATGAACTCGCCGCCCATGATAAGATCCCGGTAAAACGTCCCCGGCAAAACACCGTTTTCCCTGTAATCAAACACGCGGATCAGCTCCGCTTTGCCGTCTGCCAGCTTCAATACATCGTCTATATCCTTGGCTACCACCGTAGGACAGCGGAACTGCGGCTCTGTCTGCTCGTTTTCGCGGTCCGCATGGCTGGGCATCGTTTTCAGCGGCCCATAGTCGATGGACATTGCCCCGGTATGCACTTCAACCTGAATCCCCGTATCCTTAATCCTGTCGCATGCTTTAAGCGCAGCCACCAGCCAGCTCTCCGGAATACGGTTGCTCCATAGGCTTTCGCCTGTCTTTACGTTGTGTACGGAGCACCCATTGTTATTCACACAGTAGGTTTCAAGTTCACCTAAGTGCAGCATGCGCCGTACCAGGCCAAGATTCCGCGCCGTCACAGCGCACACGGGAATCCCCCGCTGTGCCAGCTTCCTGGCCGCTTCCAAGTTCTGCTGGTTGGCCTGGAAGGAATTTTCCATATATGTGCCGTCCATATCCGTCATCACGATCTTGATCTCTGCCATTTGCCGCACCCCTAAAAAATCAAAGTTTCCAATGCCTTTGCAAAGCCGCCCTCATCATTGCGGGCCGTTACCATGTCAGCGGCAGCCTGCACGCTTGGCGACGCATTGCCCACCGCTACGCCTGTCCCGGCCCATTTCAGCATACCGATGTCGTTGCTGTTATCGCCGAAAGCTACGACCTCTTCCTGTTTTATCCCCAGCATGCCTGCCAATCGCTCCACGCCCTCTCGTTTTGTGGAGCCGTAGGCCATAATATCAATGCATCCTGTATGGCTGCTCGTCAAATAAAATTCTCCCTGTTCGATGACCCTGCGGTAAAACCAGCCGGGCAACTCTGTTAAATCCTTCCCGTGTACGGTGATGTTTTCCGAAACACTGGCAGCGCGCTGTATCATTTTTTCCAGGTCTTGGTAAACCTCCACCACAGGGCGGTAATGCGCCGGTTTTTTCTCCCATTCCGTACGCCATTGCACCATGTCCTTTGTCGATAAGCGGGTGGGTTCATATTCCAGGGAAAACATCCCGGCAAATACGTCTATCGAAGCCCCGGCTTCGGCAGCCGCCTGCAAAATCACGCGTACAGCAGGGGCCGGGATGGTGTTTTCAAACACCAGCGTCTCGCTTGGCCCATCCACAATGGCTGCCCCGTTGTTGATCACGCACAGCGGATCAAACCCGGTTTTGGTGACTGCCCACCTGCAAGCGCTCCAGTTGCGCGCCGTCACAGCCGCCACGTAAATGCCTTGCTCCCTCGCCCTCCGCACAGCCCTTACGTTTTCCTCGTTCAGGGTATGGTAGGTATTCAGGAACGTACCGTCCAGATCCGTTACAATGAGTTTTACGCCCATGCCAATCCTCCTCTTACAATACGAATTTTTCCAGCGCATAGGCGAATCCATTTTCATCATTGCGCTTGGAAACAAAGTCTGCCAGCGGCTTGATGCCCTCCTCTGCATTGCCCATCGCCACACCAATGCCGGCCCACTGGATCATTTCGCTGTCGCTGTATGCATCGCCAAGGCACATCACTTCCTCCGGCTGCAAACGAAGCTGCCTTGCCAATGCCTGGGCCGCCTTGAGCTTGGAAGCGCCTGCAAACGAAACATGATAACAGCCTTGATTCGGCTCTGCGATATGAAAATTGCCCTGCGCATGAATGCGCTCTGCCCATTCGGCTGGCAGCGGCTTTCCATCCTTGCTGAATACCTCCAGCAACTGCGTATCCTCACGCCCTAAGATCACCATTTCCTCGATGGTATCGCATTTTGTCACGGGAATGCGCAGCGGCGGGATATGGTTTGCCCAATCCTCTCGGATCATCAAATAGTGCATAGGCGAAGTAGACGGCTCCATCAGCGTCTGCTCGTGGGAATACAGCGCGATTTTGGCCCCGTATTCCAGGCTGATGCGTACCAGCCGATCCAGGCTTCTTCTCGGCAGGCAATGCCGGTTGATGATAAACCCGTCCTCCACGCGCACAAAGGATGCGCCGTTGCAGCAGGCCGCCAGCCCGTTGAGTTCTCCCCACCGAACCACGCCTTTTGCCATGGCCCAGTTCCGTGTCGTACAGGCGCTGACCAGTATGCCTTTTTCCTTGGCAGCGCGGACCGCCTTGATGTTTTCTTCGCTCACCTGGTAAAAATCCGATAAAAACGTGCCGTCCAGGTCCGTTACTATCAATTTGATCGCCATCGGCATCCCCCTTCTTTTACAATACAAATCTTTCTATCGCCTGTGCAAACCCGTTCTCGTGATTGCTCTTTGCCACAAAATCCGCTTCTGCCTTTACCCCCTCCTCTGCATTGCCCATCGCAACGCCGATACCGGCCCAGCGGATCATCTCGCTGTCGTTATAGGTATCGCCTAAGCACATGACCTGCGAGGAATCAAGGCCCAATGCCTTGGCCAGGTTCTGTGCGGCTTGCAATTTAGACGCACACGGCATGGTAATATGGTACACACCCCTGTTTTGGTTGGCAATGTATACGTTTCCATACGGTTTGATCCTTTCCCGCCATACCTCCGGCATCTGCTGCCCATCCTTCCCGACGACCTCCACCATTTCCACCGCATCGCCTGCCAGGGCCAGCATTTCATTGGCATCCCGGCAGCACTGCTTGGCAAATTCGCCCTCCAGGAGATGCTTGGGAGAAAGGCTCGCATCTCCTATATATGTGCTGTGGTAGGTATGCAGCGCTACCTTTGCGCCAAGTGCCAGGCTCTCCTCCACCAGGCCTCTCACCGCAGCCGCCGGCAGGCAATGCATGCCAAGCACCGTTCCATCCTGTGTTTGAATGTACGATCCCCCGTTGCTGCAGGCCGTTACCCCGTCAAAGCGGGCAGCCTGCACGATCTGCTCCGTGCCGCACCAGTTTCTCGTCGTGCAGGCGCTCACCACTACGCCCTTTTCCCTGGCCGCCTGTACTGCCCGGATATTCTTTTGGCTTAAGGTCGCATGCTCTGCCAAAAAAGTACCGTCCAGGTCCGTCACAATGAGCTTGATCTGCCCTTTCATTTCAATACCCATCTTTCCAACGCCTTGGCAAACCCGTTCTCCTCACAAAGATCTGTATGGTATTCTGTGGCGCGCTTTACGGGTTCCTGCGCATTGCCCATGGCTACGCCGATCCCCGCTGCCCGTATCATCTGTATATCGTTGATGTCATCTCCAATGGCCAGCACCTCGTCCATCGCAATGCCGAATTTCTCTGCCAAATACCGTACGCCTCGTACTTTATTGGCCTCCTTATGGTTGATGTCCCAGTGGCCGTCAAAGCTTGTCGTTACTTGAAATTCATCCAACGTATCTATATATGCTTGGATCTCCTGCGGCATCGGCGTTCTTTCATAGCCCGTTTCCAAGCGGATCAGCTCACAAACATTGCGGCTTTTTTCTATCATTTCCTCTAAGCTGCCGCATACGGCAAAGCGCGTCCACTGCTCTTTGGGCAGCGTTTGGTTTTGTTTGTCCGCATCCTCCAGCCACCAGGGCAGCAGCTCTTCTGTGGTATACATCATATCGCCGCAATAGGTATTGAGCTTATATTTCCCGCTTGATGCAATAAAGCGCAGAATCGGCTCTACATACTGCGGGTCTACAAAGCAGGGATGATGCAGCTTCCCTGTGCTGACCTGGGTCACGGAAGCGCCATTCCCCGTGACTGCCCAATCGTCCATGCCGATATGCTGCATGGTATAGCTGCACATCGCCCAGCTTCTGCCCGTACAGGCAAACACCTTTACCCCTTGGGCCCGCGCCTTTTGTACGGCGCGCTGGTTTTCCTTCGTCGGTGCGCCCTTGTAAAAGAAGGTGCCGTCCAGGTCTGTTACCACCATTTTGATTTTAGGCATCTTTACTTCCTCCCCCAAACGCGGCCCTATCACCGCTCATTCTTTTCTTTCCCAAAGCAATCTGATCCACCGCTTTTGCCATGCCTGCCCGTGTATTTATATCCGTCACATAATCGGCTACCGCTTTTAGGCGTTCATCGGCATTGCCCATCGCTACCCCTGTGCCGGCCCAGGCCAGCATCATCGCATCATAGCAGC
>CAJLPK010000054.1 GCA_905208455.1 uncultured Bacillota bacterium | reverse complement strand
AAAATCACAGGTCTTTGGTTCCGCAGGTGTGCCTTCACCGCCAGCGTGGCTGTTGTATCTGTAATAGAATTTGCCAGCTTTGCCAGCGTATTCCCTGTACAAGGCGCCACAATGATAGCATCCAATCGTTTTTTTGGCCCGATAGGCTCTGCTTTCGGCAAAGTATCTATGATCTCTGTTTGGCAGATCTCTGTTACCTTCCGCCTAACCTCTTCGGCATCATTAAATCTCGTATCCAGCATGCTCACGTTCTGTGAAAAAATTGGAAGAACCCTTGCGCCGCGCTCTTTCAATCGTTTCATTTGCGGCAGCACCGCATCTATGGTACAAAAAGAACCGGTGATTACCCATCCGATTGTTTTCCCCTGCAAATTGTCCAAGTAAACCCCTCCCTATTTTAGATAAGGGACCATTGCATTTGCCATGCTTTTTGCTGCAGAAAACGGAAATCGCTTTCCGGGCAGCCCGCTTCCTAAAACCTTGTGAATGCTGCCTGGAATACTCTCCCAATGGCATCCGTATGGGGCAGAAGCCAGTTCTGCGTAAATCCCGTTTTTTGCCATTTTACAAAGTTCAGCGGGAATTATGATGTTTTCCGGCACTGTATTAAATACGATCTCTGCATTTTCAAAAGCCTTGCTTTGCTGTCCAATCTCTAAACAAGGTATTTGCCCCAAAGTAAGCTCTGCCATGCGTTTTTTGTTTCTGGCCAGCACTGTAATATGAGGCGTATGTACTCTTAGCATCCGGCAGAGCGCTGTTGCAATCCGCCCGCTTCCCACCACAACGCATCTAGCTTGATACAAAGAGGTTTTGCTCAGCTCCTGGACAAGGCCAATGGCCCCTTCTGCGGTATAATATGCGTTTTCAGCCGCAAGTGTTTCATTTTGCAGCAGCTGCACCAGATTGATTCCTTTCTTCCTGCAATGTATTGTCCAATTCTCATTGGCCGTACCGCAAAATAAATGGCTGTGTGCCTGGCAAACGTCCAACAGGTCTTCACGGCTGATACCGCAGATAGACTGCTCTCCAAGTGTTATTGGCAAAAGCTGATAATCGCATTGTGAAATGTGCTCCAAAATAGACTGCGTATTCTCTCTGTGCATATCAGAGAAATATTCTACGGAAAAGCCACGGTCTTTTAGAATTTCCATTATCATCCTATTCCTCTGATCCCCGCCCAATATCAATAGATTCGGTTTCATATGTTCATTCCCCCTAACAGCTATATTCTATGCCAATTCATTTTGCCATTTTACAAAAATAAAAAGCATCCTCATAAGGATGCTTTTTGAGAGCACAAGCCGTTTTGTTTATTGCAGCACAGCCTGCAAGGCCTTTTCGTCGATCTTTCCAACGGCACTTCCCGCTAGCTTTTCACGGTCAAACACAATCGGCAAAATTTCCAGTATATCCTCCATTGTTACTTTCTCAATGCTGGCAATGGTATCTTCCGCTGTTCGTATCTTTCCGGTCATTACCATAGAACGGCCAATGGCATTCATCCTGGAGCTTGTGGACTCTAGGCCCAAAATATAATTGCCCTTAAGCTGCTCTTTGGCACGTATAAATTCTTCTTTATCAAGACCGTTTTTCAAAATATCCTGCATTTCATCCAGCAACAGATGGTAAACCTCTACTGCCTTGGCGGCCGTAACGCCTGCATATATGGAATACACCCCGTTGTGTACATAGGTTGAAGGATGAGAATAGACATCATAAGCCAATCCCCGCTGTTCGCGAATCTGCTGGAACAATCGGGAAGACATGCTGCCGCCAAACGCATTGTTAAATACATTAAGAGCATACATGCGATCATCCTCCAGGCTGAATCCGGGCATGCTTAAACAAAGATGCGCCTGCTCAATCGGCTTTACTTTGGATAAAAACCGCGGCTTCGCACTGTTGAAAGCCTGATAACGATACGGATCATTGCTTGCAGCTTTTAGATGCTTTGTCTGCTCGGCCACCAGGTCGCAGAATGCTTCAAAATCGATCCCGCCTGCTGCTGCAAAAACAATGTTTTGGGGTACATACTGTCTTTGCAAATAGCGCACCATAATATCCTTTGTCATGTTTGTGATGCTGTCTGATGTACCCAAGATAGGCCGTGCCAGCGGATGATCGCCAAAATACGCCTCTGCCAACAAATCGTGGACAAGATCCTCCGGCGTGTCTCCAACCATGTTGATCTCTTCCAGCACAACCCCTTTTTCCTTCTGCATTTCAGTTTCATCCAATGTGGCATGAAACACAATATCGCAAAGCAGATCCAGCGTCTGAGGCAGTTTTTCATCTACGATTCTAGCATGATAGCAGGTACATTCCTTTGAGGTAAATGCATTGAGGATCCCCCCCATGCCGTCCATTTCAGCTGCAATCTGTTGCGCTGTCCGCCGTTTGGTCCCCTTGAACAGCATGTGCTCAATAAAATGGGAAACCCCTCTTTCTTCTGCCAATACTTCGTTGGCAGATCCCGTTCCTATCCATATGCCGACGCTTACAGAGCGGAATCCTTCTATCTTTTGGCCGACAACGCGGACCCCGTTTTCCAAGGTTCGTTCAAAATACATGATCGTCCTCCTCTTTTGTTCCTCTTATAGTACCAGTTTTCCCCAATTCTTTCAATCAATGAGCATTTGAGAAATATTTTGATTTTTCCAGCCGTTTTTTTCCATCTCTTGATATAAGGCTTTTACTATAGATACATTTATGCTCCGAGCATCAAGAAAAATAAAATCGCCCCGTTTGATTTGATCAAATAATACTTGTGCAAATTCCTCTTCCGTTTTGTGGACGATGGCCCTGCCATCCTGGCTGAACAACACAACATTGATATTCTGCTCTTTGCATGCATTCTTAATGGCGGCCGTTGCCTGCTGCCGGAAAGGCAAATAAAAACGAGCTTGTTTTCCCATTGTTTGTTCATAGCATTGCATCTCTTCATGCAGCTGTTTTCGGATTTCTTCACCGCTCGATTTTCTCGTATCAATCATTCCCTGGAGGATGATTTCATGCCCCATTTCTTCTATGGCATGGATGGCTTCCGGGTCTTTTTCCAGCTGATCCGCTGTGACAGCAATGGTAAATACAACACCATTTTCTTTCCCTGTTTTTGCTGCATTGACCACTTCCTCCTTCTGTCCCTGAGCACTCAGTAAAAAAGCTATGCCATCTGAATTTCCTTTATAAATGGGCGACTGCCCTACTTGTGCAAAAACATTCTGAAGCATCGCAGCATTGGTAGCCAAATAAATAGAAACGATCATTAGCAGCAAAACAATGTTGATTGCAAAATATTTCTTTGCTCTTGCATTCATTTACATTCCACCTCTGGCTATGTATATGCAAGGGAACATTAAAACTTGTCCGCTGCTCTTGAGCCGCAATCAAAAAGGAAGCCATAAAACGGCTTCCTCTCTATCACCAAATATTTATTTTTCCTTTTTCTCTTTTTTAGGCTCTGGCGGCAAAAGATCCTTTCTCGTTAGATTGATACGCCCTTTGTCGTCGATTTCGATGACCTTTACTAGAATATCATCGCCAATATTGACAACATCCTCCACCTTTTCTACCCGCTCACGAGCCAGCTTAGAAATGTGAACCATTCCGTCTTTTCCGGGTAACAATTCTACAAAGGCACCGAACGGCATAATCCGAACAACCTTGCCGAGATAAACTTCGCCCACCTCGATTTCTTTTACGATCCCCTCAATCATTTTGCGCGCCTGGTCGGCTGCCTGCTGATCTGGTGTGCAAATGTACACCTTGCCATCATCTTCAATATCAATGGTGACACCAGTTTCCGCAATGATTTTATTGATGGTTTTCCCTCTCGGCCCAACGACTTCCCCAATCTTTTCAGGATTGATGGTAAAGCATACGATCTTAGGTGCATACTCAGACAGATGCTCTCTAGGCTGATCAATCGTTTCCATCATCTTGCCCAATATATGCATACGGCCTTCCTTAGCCTGGGCCAAGGCACGGGTTAGGATTTCCCGGTCAATGCCCTTGATTTTAATGTCCATTTGGATAGCAGTGATCCCATCTTTGGTTCCCGCTACCTTAAAGTCCATATCGCCCAAGAAATCTTCCAGGCCCTGAATATCGGTCAGAATCGTAACACTATCATTTTCAGTGTCCTTGATCAATCCCATAGCAACGCCGGCAACCGGCTTTTTGATCGGTACGCCGCCATCCATCAAAGCCAGCGTAGAAGCACAGACACTTGCCATAGAGGTGCTGCCATTGCTGCTGATGACCTCGCTGACCAGCCTTAAGGCATACGGGAAGGTCTCTTCATCCGGAATCATGGGTTCCAGCGCACGCTCTGCCAAAGCGCCATGGCCGATCTCTCGGCGCCCCGGACCGCGCATCATGCGCGTCTCGCCTACTGAATACGGCGGCATATTATATTGATGCATATACCGCTTGCAGTGCTCAGGGGACAACCCATCCAAAGACTGTACTTCGCTCATAGAACCCAGCGTCAAAATCGTCATCACTTGTGTCTGCCCGCGCGTAAACACACCAGAGCCATGCGGACGCTTCAAAATACCAACTTCACTCCAAATGGGACGCACCTCCGTAGTTTTACGGCCATCGGGACGCACCCCCTGCTGGGTAATTTTACGACGTACAACCTGCTTTGTCAGGTCATAAATAATTTCGTCAATACGCTTGATTTTTTCCGCGTCTTCTTCACCAAACGCTTCAAAAGCCTCTTGCTTGATCTGTTCTTGACGCGCTTCCCGTTCATAGCGGTCAAATGTATCCAAGGACCATTCCACCCGCTCTTTTACAGCAGACGTGACCTTAGCATCAAAATCCTCATCATGCTCTTCTGGCGCTACGATCTGCTTTTCCTCACCGATTTCTGCCTGTATATCAGAAATAAAGGCACAGATTTTTTTGATCTCCTCATGTGCAAACAGGATGGCTTCCAGCATTTCGTCTTCCGAAAGCTCTTTAGCGCCGGCTTCTACCATCATCACAGCATCTTTGGTGCCGGCAACGGTCAAGTTCAAACGTGAAGCTTCCATTTGCTCTAACGTAGGATTCAAAATATATTGCCCATCCACCATGCCGACAACAACAGCGGCCGTCGGGCCTGCAAAAGGAATGCTGCTGATAGACAACGCAGCAGAGGAACCAATCATAGCATAGACTGCCGGCGGAATATCTTGGTCTACTGACAACACCGTTGCGATGACCTGAACATCATTTCTATAATTTTTAGGAAACAGGGGGCGAAGTGGGCGGTCGATCAAACGGCTCGTCAGGACTGCTTTTTCTGTGGGGCGTCCTTCGCGTTTAATAAAGCCGCCGGGAATTTTCCCCACAGCGTACATTTTTTCTTCAAATTCACAGCTCAGCGGGAAAAAATCAATGCCTTCTCTCGGCTTGGCGCTTGCTGTTGCTGTTACCAATACTGCTGTATCTCCACAGCGCACAATGCATGATCCACCGGCTTGTTGTGCATACTTGCCCGTCTCAATGGTGAGTTTTCTGCCCGCCACCTCTGTTGTGAATACTCTTTCTTCCATCTTGCGTTTTACTCCTTCTTGGCATACGTGCCCGGTATAAAAAGATAGAGCGAGTAACACCCGCTCTAAATAAGTGGCTTAGTGGCGCAGACCCAATTCAGCAATTAGCTTTCTGTATCTCTCAATATCCTTTTCCTTGAGATAATTGAGTAAACCGCGGCGGCGGCCAACCATCTGCAATAGACCACGACGAGAATGATGATCCTTTTTATTGATCTTCAGGTGCTCGTTTAGATGATTGATTCTTTCCGTCAGAAGAGCGATCTGCACTTCCGGAGATCCTGTGTCTCCTTCGTGGGTAGCAAATTGCTGCATAATTTCTGCTTTACGTTCTTTCGTCATGTCTTTCATACTCCTTTATGATAATACCCCCGCCGCCCGTGCCTGCCGCCGGAGAACAGCGCACCACACAGAACGCGGTTGATAAAAAAATAGTATCATATCCATTTGTCTTTGTAAACTATTTTTCCTTTATTCAATCATGCTTTTTCGGATTTTTTCTATCTGGTCTTGCCCCACACCAATCTGCAGGAGGTAATCATGCACCGTTGTAAAACGTTCCTTGATAAAGGATAACGTGCGTTCCATATTTTCCGGGGCCGTCCCAAACATAAATTTTGGCGCATGCACACCGGCAGCTTCCAATTCCTTTGCTTTCTTTTGAATAAAGACCGTTAAATATTCTTCACTGACCGCATAGTCCTGCACGATCACGCTTTCCGGCACCTGAGCGATGGACAAAAGCAGCATAGCGGTCAAGCCTGTTCTGTCCTTTCCTGCCGTACAATTAAACAAGATACAATCTTTGGGGTGATCCGCTATGATATCCAGTACGCGCTTAAAGGATGCTTGGCTATCTAAAATCAGCCCTTGATACAGATCAAACAAAGAATCCGGGAGGCTTTTTCCCATATCCTCCGGCTTTTGTGAATTGATCTCATCCAGCATCGGCACATTGTAATAGGCAATATCCTTGTACCCCTCTAAACGGCTGGGATGATCTGTTACCTCATAGGTAGAGCGCAAATCAACAATGCAGCGTACACCATAGCCGTACAAAAATTCCCGATCCTGTTCTGTCAGGCTGTCTGTCGCTGCGGTACGTAAAAAACGGCGCCTCTTTGTTTTTCGGCCATCTTCTGTTTTATATCCACCGAGATCCCTGGCGTTCAGAATGCTGACCAGATCCAATGGTTTGTTGATTGCTTGCTCCATATTTTCCTCTCCATTCTCCTCAAAATCTCGTCCTAATAATACATTTGCCAAATGATTTTCATGGTGTAGCAACGCATGTCGGATGCGAGTGCTGGATACCGCCCTTCCGAACATAGAAACAGTTGGTATCACAACAGCAGATAAAGATGGATGTACCGCGCAATATGCCTGTAAATACGCTACATCACCCTGGCCATGAAACCCATAATGAAAATCCTCCCCGCAGTAAACGCATGCCACACGCCCATCCTGCACCAGCATATCCAAAAAATCTTCCTTTGTCGTTGAGCGAATTTCATCAAAAGTCATTACTAAAGTATAGTCAAAGCCCATGGAGGCAAATATTTCCAACTTTTCATCCACCGAAAGCAGGCTTTTTCCCAACACCTGCTCTTTTTCAGGGTGCGGTGTACTCGCAAAGGTAAATACGCAGCTTGGCTGCCCTGCGCTGCGCGCATTTTGCAAGCACTGCTTTAGCAGCGCTTGGTGGCCAACATGCACGCCGTCAAATTGTCCCAAAGCCATATGAACGTATTTTCCATCCAATTTTGACAATTCCGTTATCCGCTGCATGGCTCCTCCCAAATCACCTTTACTGTCTGTACCCCGCCATGAGAACGCTTTGCAATGCCCATAAAGGTATCCCCCACCCATAGCTGGCACGGCTGCTCATCCTTTTGCGGCATTTCCTTTACCCAAACCGGATCAATGGCCTGTCCGCAAAGCACCGCTTTTTTGGCTGCACAAGACAGGACGATCTTATCCATCTCCCTACATCCGGTTTCTATTGGCTGCAGTATATCATAGACCGTACCTGCCTGAAAACTCTGTTCTATTTCCTCAAGCGCGATACTTTCCGCTATCTGAAATCCCCCTGTTTGCGTACGAAGCAAAAAACTCAAATGTGCTACGGTTCCTAGTGCTCTGCCCCAATCACGGCAAAGCGCGCGGATATAAGTTCCCTTGCTGCATCGTACCCGAAACAAAAAACGATTTTGCCCTGTTTGTTCCAAAAATTCTGTTTCGTATATCTCCACTGGGCGCTTTGAAATCTCAACATGTTGTCCCTTTCGCGCAAGATTTACCAGCTTTTGGCCATCTCTTTTCAAAGCAGAATACATAGGAGGCGTTTGAAAGATCGTACCTTTTGTACTATCCAGCACAGACTGAAACTGTTCTTTTGTAATTTTTCCGTTTTTTCTGCCAACGATTGCTCCCTGAGAATCCAATGTATCAGTTTCAATCCCAAAATGGATTTCGCCAATGTATTCTTTTTTCCCCTGCATCGCATACTCTACAACGCGTGTTGCCTTTCCGATGAAAAGAGGAAGCACGCCAGCTGCATAGGGATCAAGGGTTCCGCTATGTCCGATTTTTTTGATTCCAGACATGCGCCGCATAAACGATACAACATTTTGGCTTGTCATGCCGGGCGGTTTTAGTACGTTGATGATTCCATTCATCACGCGCCTAAGGTCCTTTCCAGCATTTGTTTTACTTCGTTCACTGCCTGCTGCAGCGTCATTTTTAACGTAAATCCAGAAGCGGCCCTATGCCCTCCGCCACCGTATTGGGCTGCAAGATCGGCAACATTGATCTCATTGCGGGATCGAAGGCTCCCCTTGATTCCCTCTTCTTTTTCACGAAGCATCAAAGAAATCTCCACCCCATCAATTTCCCGCGCTACGTCGATTAATCCTTCACAGTCACTTTGTTCACAGCCACATTCCAGCAGATCCTGATTTGTAATCGTCACCATCGCGGCCTTTCCGCCACAAAAGACCTCCAGGCTTTCAATCGCACGGCCCAGCAATTTTGTTTTTCCATATGTTTTTCTATGATACACATCATAGCAAATGTCTGCAATGCTGGCTCCATTTTCCAAAAGCTGCGCTGCCATTTGAAGGGTGCGCGGCGTTGTGTTTCGGAATCCAAAATGCCCCGTATCCGTCGAAAGCGCCAGCATGAGACAAGTGGCCAAATCACCCGTCAGCGGTATATTCATTCTTTCTGCGATCTGATATACAATCTCAGCTGTTGCTGCTGCTTTTGGCTCTATCCACTGTATGTCTCCAAAGCCTTGATTCGAAATGTGATGATCAATCACCACTACACGATTGCCTGGTTGCAGCAGCGATGGGCATTCCAGCCTGGATGGGTCAGAAATATCAATACAAATGATGTTTTCAAATGCTTCTGCCTCCTCCGGCCTGGTAATGCAAGGCGCAAGAGGCATCGTTCTGTATACAAACGGAATAGGCTCTTTCACGACAAACTGAACACGCTTTCCCAGCGCTTTTAGTACTAAAAAAAGGGCGGAACCGCTTCCAAACGCATCTCCGTCAGGATTAATATGCGGAAGAATGGTAAACCCATCTTCCGCATGAAAAAATTCAATGATTCTTTTCTGTTCGCTTCTCATCTTCATTCACAACCTGATCAATCAGTTGGCTCATATTCACCGCATATGCGATGGAATCATCCGCAACAAAGTGCAGTTCGGGAACGCGCCTGAGATCTAACCTTTGGGCCAGCTCTCTGCGGATAAATCCATTGGCACGGGCCAGCCCGTCAATGGCACTATCCAGCTGCGTCTTTTCGCCATAAACACTGATATATATTTTTGCATGAGCCAAATCGCGCGTAACTTCTGCACGTACAACACTGACCATACCGCTAAGGCCTGGATCCTTCACTGCGGTTGCAATGATGGCCTCTACCTCACGGCGCACCTCTTCATTGATTCTTTGAGTCCGAAAACTTGGCATTATTGTTTCACTTCTTCCTGTGTGAACGCCTCCACCACATCGCCGATCTTAATGTCGTTGAAATTTTCTAGGCTCAGCCCGCATTCAAATCCGGAGACAACTTCCTTTACATCATCCTTAAACCGTTTTAATGAAGCCAAGTGCCCTTCATATACCACGACATTGTCTCGAAGCAACCGCACCTCACAATTACGCAAGAGCTTGCCGTCCTGCACCATACAGCCGGCAATCGTGCCGATAGCCGATACCTTAAACGTCTCACGAACCTCAGCATGGCCCAGGATAACCTCTTCAAAGACAGGTTCCAGCATGCCCTTCATGGCTTTTTCAATATCCTCAATGGCTTGGTAAATGATCCGATACAATCGAATATCCACGCCATCCTTTTCAGCCTGCGTACGAGCGGACGCATCAGGGCGCACATTGAACCCAATGATGATGGCGTTGCTTGCGCTCGCCAAAAGAATGTCTGTCGAAGTAATCGCGCCTACACCGCCATGGATACACTTAACGCGCACCTCATCATTGGACAACTTCTCCAACGACGACTGCACTGCCTCCACGCTGCCCTGCACATCTGCTTTTACAATCAAATTGAGCTCCTTGATCTGCCCTTCACTGATCTGATCAAAGAGGTCATCCAAAGATACCTTGCTGGTCGCTTTCGTTTTTTCGATTTTAATACGGTTCTTGCGCTCTTCTACAATTTGGCGGGTCAATGCGCTTGTTTCAACCGCATACATTGTTTCGCCTGCCTCCGGCACCACATCAAAGCCCAGCACCTCGACCGGCATACTCGGCGTTGCCTTTTGCACTCGCTGGCCACGGTCATTCAGCATGGCCTTGATACGGCCGCTGGCCATCCCGGCGATCACAGTTTGCCCTACTTCCAATGTGCCATTCTGGATAAGCACTGTTGCCACCGGCCCGCGGCCTTTATCCAGCTTTGCTTCTACAATAGCGCCCTTGGCCAAACGATCAGGGTTCGCCTTAAGATCCTGTACCTCTGCTACGAGCAGTACCATTTCCAACAGGGTTTCCAACCCTTGATGCGTCTTGGCAGAAACAGGTACGACAATGGTGTCGCCCCCCCAATCTTCACAGACAAGCCCGTGCTCTGTCAGTTCTTGCTTCACACGATCCGGATTGGCATCCGGCAGGTCGATTTTATTAACAGCTACAATAATGGGAACACCCGCAGCCTTAGCATGGTTGATGGCCTCAATGGTTTGCGGCATAATTCCGTCATCCGCCGCTACAACAAGAATAACAACATCCGTTACCTGGGCCCCGCGGGAACGCATCGCTGTAAACGCTTCATGGCCAGGAGTATCCAAGAACGTAATACTTTCCCCATTTATATCTACGGTATACGCGCCAATATGCTGGGTAATACCGCCTGCCTCTCCAGCTGTTACGCGCGAAGACCGAATGGCATCCAACAAAGA
>CAJLPK010000053.1 GCA_905208455.1 uncultured Bacillota bacterium | reverse complement strand
GGCTCTGCTTTGACGGCCTCTATCGAAGGGAAGCGCGGTATGCCGCGTGTAAAGCCGCCCCGCACAGTAGAGCAGGGCTTATTCGGCAAACCGACAGTGCTCAACAATGTAGAGACGTTTGCCAACGTGCCGCCCATCATTTTGAAGGGCGCCGAGGAGTTTTTGAAAATCGGTACGCCGACAAGCCCCGGTACAAAGGCGTTCGCCTTGACGGGCAATATTGAAAATACCGGCTTGATTGAGGTGCCGATGGGGACCACGCTGCGTGAGATCATCTACGATATTGGCGGCGGTATCCGCGGCGGAAAGCAGCTAAAGGCTGTGCAGATCGGCGGCCCGTCCGGCGGATGCCTGACAACAAAGCATTTGGATCTGCCGCTGGACTTTGATTCCCTGAAAAAGGTCAATGCCATGATTGGCTCCGGCGGCATGGTGGTGATGGATGAAAACAGCTGCATGGTGGAAGTGGCGAGGTTCTTCATGAGCTTTACGCAGAATGAATCCTGCGGGAAGTGCGTACCCTGCCGGGAAGGCACAAAGCGAATGCTGGAAATCTTGGAACGCATTGTAGCGGGCAAAGGACAGCCGGATGATATAGACCTATTGATGGAGCTGGCCCAGACTGTGTCTGCCACAGCGCTGTGCGGCCTTGGAAAGAGCGCCGGCAACCCGGTGGTAAGCACGATAGAGAATTTCCGGGATGAGTATGAGGCGCATGTCTTTGACCATAATTGCCCGGCCAAACAGTGCCAGAAATTGAAAAAGTTCACCATTGATCCTGAAAAGTGCCGCGGCTGCTCGAAATGTTCCCGCCTATGTCCTGTGGGCGCCATTTCCGGGGAGATCAAAAAGCCCTTTGTCATTGACCAGGAAAAATGTATCAAATGCGGTACCTGCATAGAATCGTGCGCCTTTGCGGCCATCAGGGAGGAATGAGAAGATGAGCGGACAATTTATGATGATCGACAACATGCCGGTGGAGATCAACGGAGAGAAAAACCTGTTGGATCTGATCCGCAAGACCGGGATTGAGCTGCCAACATTCTGCTACTATTCCGAACTGTCCGTATACGGCGCCTGCCGGATGTGCATGGTGGAAAACAGCAGAGGCGGTATGGAGGCGGCCTGCTCTACGCCGCCGCGTGCTGGCATGGAGATCTATACCAATACGCCCAAGCTGCGCAAATACCGTAAAATGATTTTGGAGCTGTTGCTGTCCAATCACTGCAGTTCTTGTACGACCTGCGAAAAAAATGGCGATTGCCGTTTGCAGGAGCTGGCCAAGAGGTTTGGCATTGACAGGCTGCGGTTTGAAAAGCCGGAGGAGAAACAGCATGTCGTCGACGATTCGTCGCCCTCCATTTTCCGCGATCCTACGAAATGTATCTTGTGCGGCGATTGTGTGCGTATGTGCAACGAGGTGCAGAATGTAGGCGCCATTGACTTTGCCTTCCGCGGCTCTAAAATGGAGGTCATGCCTGCGTTCAATGAACCCATTGCAAATACGAACTGTATCGGATGCGGACAATGCTCGGCCGTATGCCCGACAGGCGCTATTGTGGTGAAAAATGATACGCAAAAGGTATGGAATGCGTTGAGCGACCCCAATACCAAGGTCATTGCTCAAATCGCACCTGCCGTACGGGTAGGCATCGGACAGGATCTAGGCACCAGGATTGGGGAAAATACCATGGGCCAGATCGTAGCGGCGCTGCGAAAGATGGGCTTTGACTTGGTCTTTGATACTGTTACGGGCGCAGACCTGACGGTACTCGAAGAATCCAATGAGTTTTTAGACCGCGTGAAAAACGGTGGGAAGCTGCCGCTGTTCACCTCCTGCTGCCCGGGATGGATCAAGCATGCGGAATTCAAGCATCCGGAGCTGATGGAAAATATTTCTTCCTGTAAATCCCCGATGCAGATGTTTGGTTCTGTCATCAAGGAATTTTATAAAGACGATGAGAAAAAGATCGTCAATGTAGCCATTATGCCTTGTACGGCCAAAAAGGGAGAGGCAGCCCGGGATGAGTTCAAAGTGGACGGAGAACCGGTCATTGATTATGTCATCACGACGCAGGAGCTTATCAAGATGATCCGCGAGGCCAATATTGCTTTCACGGAGCTGCTGCCGGAGGCAGTCGATCTGCCGTTTGGCATCAACAGCGGCGCTGGCGTGATTTTCGGCGTAACGGGGGGCGTGACCGAAGCGGTGCTCCGTTATCTCATGGCAGATCAGCCGGCCGCGGCGCTGCACCAAATCGCCTTTACCGGTGTGCGCGGGCTTAAGGGCGTAAAGGAATGTACGGTGGACTACAACGGCATGCAGGTGAACATTGCCATCGTCAATGGCCTGAAAAACGCCGATGAACTGATCGAAAAAATTCATTCCGGCGAAAAGCAATACCATTTTGTCGAGGTGATGGCATGCCCCAACGGCTGCGTGTGCGGCGGCGGACAGCCCTATGCGTTCCGCAGGGCCGGGCAGCGCCGGGCAGACGGCTTGTATGAGGCAGACCGCCTAAGCTATATCAAGGCTTCGCAACAGAACACGACGGTCCTGGATCTGTATAAAGGGCTGCTCAAGGGAAAAGAGCACGAGCTGCTGCATGTGCATTATCGCGGTGCGAAGTAAGTACAGAAATGCAAAAAACAGGCGCACCTGCAGGTGCGCCTGTTTTGCTTTGCGAAATGGGAATTGAAATTTTGCCTGTTTTTCTGTATTCTGTATGATGAAAAATATAGAAAGTAGGGATAGGCTTGGTTGAAATTACCGTTTGTGTGGGAAGTACATGCCATGTAAAGGGATCTTATGGCGTGGCGGAAGCATTCAAAAAGGAAATCGAAGCACAAAACCTGGGGGATAAAGTGGCGCTGAAGGCAGATTTCTGCATGGGGGACTGCGTGAACGGCGTATGTGTGAAAATCGGTGAAGAAAAACTGACGCATGTGGCGCCTGAGGACGTGGCAGGCTTGATGAAGGGGAAGGTTTTGCCTTTAGCCAAATGAGAGAGGGGAGGCGCATAGATGGGATTCATTGAGTTTCAGCCTGCAAACTGTAAAAACTGTTATAAATGTATCCGGTATTGCGCCGTAAAGGCCATTTCATTCCAAAACGAACAAGCAAGGGTGATTGATAATGAGTGTATTTTGTGCGGCAGATGTACGCTGGTTTGCCCGCAAAATGCAAAACAGATGAAAAGCGATCTGCCCAAGGTGCAGGCTGCTGTTCGGGATAATCAAAAATTGATTGCATCGCTGGCGCCCTCCTATGCCGCTGCATTTCAGGGGGTCAGCTTTGCTGTGCTCTCAAGCGCCTTAAAAAAGCTGGGGTTTGCGCAGGTAGAGGAGACAGCCATCGGGGCGACGGAGGTAAGCAGGGAATATGAGCGCTTGATGCAGGCAGGGGATATGGAAAATATTTTGTCTACCTGCTGCCCTAGCATCATCGCCTTGGTGGAAAAGCATTACCCGGAATTGGCGCCTTATCTTGCGCCAGTGGCGTCCCCTTCCACAGTGCATGCCAGAATGATTCATGCGATGTATGGGAGCAGGGCAAAAGTGGTGTTTATCGGCCCCTGCTTTGCAAAGAAGCTGGAAACAGGCAAGCAGGGAGACTTATTTGCGGTATTGACCCTGGCAGAGCTTCGGCGTTGGCTGAAAGAAGCCAAAATAGAGCTGGAGCTTTTGAAGAGCGATGAAAAAGCGGTAGAGATGCAGCAGACAAAAAGCAGGCTGTATCCGGTGCCTGGCGGCATCGTAGGGACGCTTGATGCGCATGCTAGAAGGAAATACCATTGTTTATCCGTTGACGGCTTGGATCGCTGCATGCAGACGCTGGAAGCCATGCGTACACATCGCATGAAGGGCTATTTTATGGAGATGTCCGCATGCGTCGGCTCCTGCTTGGGCGGCCCTGGGATGGAGGGGCTGGGGCTGCCGTTGGTGCTGGCCCGCGAAGAGGTGGTGGAATGTGCGCGAAAAAGGACGGGGGGGCCTGCTCCTTTGACGGAGAATGTGAAAGTGGATGCTTCAGTGGTATATCATGCCCGGCCGATACAACGTGAGCAGCCCACGGAAGCCCAGATCCGGCAGATTTTGGAAAAAATGGGAAAGCGAAAAGAACAAGATTTCCTAAACTGCGGTACCTGTGGCTATTCGACCTGCCGGGAAAAAGCGATTGCGGTATTTCAGGGAAAGGCAGATCTGTTTATGTGTTTGCCGTATATGCGGGAAAAAGCAGAGTCCATGTCCAATTTGATTTTGGAGCATACGCCGAACGCCATAGTGCTGCTCAACGGAAAGGGCAGGATACTGGAAGCGAATGCGGCGGCCAAAAAATTGTTTTTGGATATGGCAGACGAGTTGAAAGGGGTAAGCATTGAATCGCTGTTGAATGAAGTGCCATATAAACAGGTACAGCAGAGCGGACTGCCCATCCTGGAACAAACTGCGGCAACGGAGGATCAAAAGCATATCGTGGAGCAGAGCGTGGTGCCGTTACCGAACGGAGACTGCTTGCTGCTGTTAAAGGACATTACAGAGGAAGAGCGAAAGCGGCACGAGCTGGAGTTGCTGCGGGGAGAAACTGTGGAAACAGCACAGCGCGTGATTGACAAGCAAATGCGCGTAGCGCAGGAGATTGCCAGCTTGTTGGGAGAGACAACAGGCGAAACCAAAATGGCGTTGACAAAACTAAAGAAGTCCTTCCAACGGGAGCCCAGGCAATGAAGCTTTATTTTGAAACCAGCACGGGCCACCTGCATAAGCAGGGAGAGGAGCTGTGCGGTGATAAGGTCGAAATTGTAAAACGGGAGGATAAGACCTATCTTGTGCTGGCAGACGGGCTGGGCAGCGGGGTAAAGGCCAATATTTTGGCTTCCTTAACGAGCAAGATTGTAGCCACCATGCTGATGCAGGGAGCAGAGCTGGAAGATGTGCTGGAAACCATTGCGTCTACGCTGCCGGTGTGCAGCGAACGTCACCTGGCATACTCTACGTTTACCTTTTTGGAGCTGGGGGTTACGGGGCAGGCTTATCTGGTGGAGTATGACAATCCGCCGATGCTGCTTTTGCGTGCCGGCAAGCGGGTGAAGATTCCTTATGAAGAGCGCAGCATAGCAGGAAAACAAATCCGCCAGGCACGTTTTTCCATTTGCCCGGAGGATGTGTTTGTGCTGATAAGCGACGGCGTGACGCATGCAGGGCTGGGTTCGTATTTGGATCTTGGCTGGCGGTGGGAAAATGTGGCGACCTATATGGAAAATGCGGTGCTGCGCGACAAGAATCCGCGTACTTTGCAGAATTTGCTTTTGCAGGCCTGTAAAAGCCTGTATAAGCAGGTCATCAGAGACGACACCAGCGTTTGCGTATGCAGGGCTAGGATCCCCAGCCAGACTTGTGTGATGGTTGGCCCGCCTCAAAAGCGGGAGCAGGACCGTTTTTTGGTGGATGCATTGCTCTCTTTTGACGGCAACAAAGTCGTGTGCGGCGGTACGACCAGCAAAATCGTTTCTAAGGTCAGCGGGCGGGCGTTATCCACTCAGTTGGATTATGTTACGCCGGAAATCCCCCCAATCGCAAGGATAGAAGGTATAGACCTTGTGACGGAGGGGATTGTGACCATGGGCCGTGCGCTGGAGTTAATACGTGCCTATGCTGCCGGGGATATTGGGCGGGACCGTATCCTGCAGCAGGGTCGGGACGGCGCGTATCTGCTGGCTCAGCTTTTGGTTCAGAAGAGCACGAGTGTAAAATTTTTAGTAGGACGCGCGTTGAATCCTGCCTATGACGACCCAGAAATGCCGCTGGATCTTACGATGAAATTGCGGCTGATACATGATATTGCACAATGCCTGCGAGAGTTAGACAAGCAGGTCACGCTGGAATTTTATTAGAGGGAGAGGGGATGGCATTATGCCGTATTGTACTATATCGCTGAAACTGCTGTCCCCAACGGCGAAGAAAAGACAACAGCTGGATGATGCGATGGAGCGGTATGCTGCAGCATTTGAACGATTGCTTAGGTGCGTGCGGCCAGGGATAGAAGGCCATGTCTCCAGCAAAACGGAGATCGGCAGACAGATTGGCCTGTATATGCCCCAGGTGGATCAGTTGGGCGTACAGCCCTTTAAGGATGCATTAAAGCGCGATGTGGCCAAGACACTCTATCTTTATACTGCGCAAAAGCAGAAGGGGAGCCCCAGGCGGTATCCGATGCAGCAAAGCTGTGATGCGGATCTAGCGTATCTTTTGTCGCGGGAAGAAGCGATTGCGCCCCGTACTTTAGATTACTGGCTGGATCATTATCAGAGGAAAAGGCCATTGCTGTTTTGCCGGTACAGTGAAACGAGGAATTACGCGCTGCTGTATGATGAAACACAGGATAGATATTATGCAAAGCTCTATCTTTTCAATGCCGAACAGGCGAGGAAAGAGATGCCGCGCCGCCAAGGGAAGCTTCGGTATTTAGCGAGCGGCAGGATGCTAAAGCAAAGCAAACGGCCATACTGTTATCAGCTGTATCCGCTGGAGATAGGCGATTGGCAAAGGCAGCATCTACAATGGCTGGAAAGCAAGACAGCCGCAGCCAAAAGCGCAGAACTGGTGCAGCGCGGCGGAAAATATTATTTGCATGTAAGATTGTGGATCGAGCCCCAGCCTGCGCAGTCTGCCAGGACGACGCTGGGAGTCTCCAGGGGGATAGAGCATACGCTTTGTTATGCGCTTTGCGGTGAGCAGGGCGCGGTCTTGCGTACCGGCTATTTACAGGAGGAGCCGGGATTGCAGAGAGAACGCAAATTATCCGAGCAGGTGCTGGCATTGGCAAAGGAGCACAAAGCACGCATCGTATTGGCAAATTTGATAACGAGAAACGATAGCTTGGATACGTTTACGACACCGCAAATGACTGCGAGAAGCTATCATCAGCTGGCAGAAAGGCTTCGGTATCGGACTGAAATCTGCGGTATGCCGCCTGCCGTGGTTGTCAGCGCACGCGGGTTGTTTAGCAGATGCCCGGAATGTGGCGTGGTAAGCCAAGGGAACCGCATGAATGAAAGAATTTTTCTTTGCATTTCCTGTGGGCATGTAGAGCAGCTGGAAACCGTAGGGGCAGAGAACCTTGCAGGGAAGCTGGCGCAATACCGCAAGGAAAAGCTAACGGTGTATTATGAGATTGAGGAACGGCAGATTACTTTTACTTTGCCCCAGATCTCGTTTTGCCATTGTACCCAAAATGGCCCGCAGGCAAAAGAAAGCTGTTTGCGCGCGATCTGCGCATGGATGGAAACACAAAAAGCGCCGAGAGACAGCGTTCAAAAAAACATCTATCAAAAGCTGAAGCATACTGTGCCGATGGAAGATGCGTTACAGTTTGTACATATATAAATAGAGGGTGCTGCTGCCGCGCCTGCTTTCTGCGCATGGGGATTATCCCGCTGTGCGGGGCATTTCTGCCGTGCAGATCCCATGGGGAAAAGGCAGCTATTGATAAGGGGCCGGAGATTCCGGCCCCTATTTTTGATAGAGCATGGAAATATGGTATACTCTATATCAAAGGAAAAATCTTTTGAAGCGGAAAGGAAGGTTTGCAATGAAAAAGTTTCGGTTTGGATACATCCAGATGCATGAGGGCTATGACCCCAAGATACACAATGCCTATTTTTGTCATGAGGGAAATGAAACTTACATGGTAGCGGTAGATAATTTGGAGCAGGCCTGCCAGATTGCTAAGCAGTGGACCGAGGAGGATAAGGTGGATTTAATCGAGGTATGCGGCGCTTTTGGAGAGGAAGGGGCAGAAAAGGTAAATCAGGCCTGCCAAGATAGAATCCCCATTGGGTATGCTACGCATAGCCCCAGCCAGAACGAGAAATATGAACGGTTATTTGGAAAAGGCGAATGATAAGAAAAAACGCTGCTGTGAGGCAGCGTTTTCTTTTAATAGGTTGATCAGACAAGCGAAGAAAGCACTTTTTTACCATCCTCATACCCAAGGGCCAGCCTGCGCAGCAGCGTATGCTGTGTCATATCAAACGATCCGCTGCCAGATATACGCTCCAATGGTTGGGAAGGAATCAGATGAACGATGGGCTTATCACCAAAAAAGGATAGATCCACAGATTCATTTTCGTGCAGATGAATAAGAATCAGCATATCCAGATCTGTGGCAGACAAAGCAACGGCGGGGCAGTTGTCAGCGTTGGCGACAGGATAAAGGGGATCATTCACGCCGCCGTCCGCATACAGACGGCCTTGGATGGGGACAGCAGGAAAAACGTGCGGTACGGCACAGGAAGCCAATACGATTTCCGTGACCAGCTCCTTTGGCTGCTTGGTCAGATCAAAGTACACAGGACAGTGCGCTTCGATGTCATAGGCGCAGGCAAAGACCGGATAGCCCAGGGCATCCAGAAGGCCTAAATCGGTATTTTGAGTGACCAAAGCTTTATATAAATCAAGCATAGGACGGCCCAGCCCGCTTTGATTGAGCTGCGTTAGCAATGCGCGGGAATCGTTTTCTTCCTGCATTTCCTCGGCAGGAACTTTTAAGATCCTGCTTTTCATTTGACTGACCCAATTGGCCAACGGAGACTTAGGATCTACATATTGCAAAAGCGCGGAAAAGGTAATGGTTTTCCACAAGGCAAAGGGATCTGCAGTGCCGCAAGAAAACAGCAAGGCATTGAACGAGCCGATGGAGGTGCCCGCGATGCCTTTGATATGGGAGAGCAAGCCAAGCTCCTCCATGGCCTTATATACGCCTGCCTGATAAGCGCCCTTGGTGCCGCCGCCAGACAATACCAGCCCAATCTTTGTATGTCGATCCATAAAGGTCCACTCCTTCTGTTATTTTTTATTATACTCCATATTTTCGGAAAAATATGGACAAAAAACGAAATGACAGGAAATCAAAAAAGGCCGGATGTTTTCATCCGGCCTTTTGATCAGCGGCTTATTTCACAATGAAAAATGCACGCGCCTCATAGGTCTTATCATCATTTGCAGATAAAAGCTGTCCGTATACTTTTACGTCATCTCCTACTGCATACTGCGTATCGCCTTTATAAGAGAAGGTCATGGTCTGGCCGCTGACAAAGGACAATGTCAATTTTTGCGATTCAGCTGCCTGCACAGTGCCGCTAAAGCATAAAGGCGTACCTACATAGGATTTTGGACTATCGACCACCTTGGCCACATCTGCCTCCTTGCACTGCTTTACATAGCTTGTGGAATCCGGGATGCGCTCGATGGTCCATGTTAACTCGCCATCCCGCAGGCCTTCTTTGGTAGCTTTGATGGTAAAGGTATGGTCGCCATAACCGGAGAGATCGCATACGATAGAAAAGGTATTATTCTGTGTATTCACACTCAGTTTCCCCTTGCCGCTGACCAGGGAAAGGGTCGCGCCGGCCTCAAATTTCCCATCCAGCTTTGGCTGGGCATCGGTCGTACGCGAACCAATGGCGCCGTTAAAGGAAACACCGGCAGCGGGCAGCACACGATTGATGACCAGGTGATGCTTATTGGCGGCGCTATAAGGGGCCCGTACCTCTAAATCAAAGGTATTTTCTCCCATGCTCAGGGGCAGGGAAACAGAGAACTGGCCGCTCGAAATATCCTCAGTCCGCTGCTCCCCATTGAGATAAATGGTGCTGTCCGGAGAACACTGGAACGATAGTGTCAAGTTCGGGTCGCTGGTTTCATACGTATCCGTCGGCGGATTCATCTCTGAAGCCTGTGCCTGGGGAATGTCGATGGTAAACGGGTCACAGGGCACCTGCACCTCATTGCCACGGTTATCCAAAATAACCATATCCAGCGTTACGGGATAAGCTGTTTCCGTTGTGGTGATCTCTTCCGGAATAAAGTAGGAATCCGGCACGGTGATGGTGGCCTCTCCGTTGACAAAGGTGACGCGTTGATTGTCCATGGATTTAATCAACAGTACGTCGGGGCTGGTACCCTGCACGGTGATTTTGCGGGCAGGCTTGCCGTCGGCATTGGTGATGGATTCCACCACAGCCTTTTCAGGGGTCGGCAGGCTGCCGATGCCAAACTCCAGCCGCAGCATCTGAGACCAGGAATCATAATGGCTTTGCACATAATTGTTGACAAAGAAGAAAAGAACCCCGAGAGCGACGATCACGATGCCCACGATCAGCCATGCTCTGCGCCGGTTGCGCTTTTTGCGCTGCGCATCCAGTTCCTTTTGCTCAATGCGGCTCAGCGTCTGCGGCTCCTTTTTCTTGCGCCGGGGCTCTCTTGCTACCTTACGCTCTTTTTTATTCCTTGTGCGCTTTTCCTTTTTCGCTTCCTCTAAAGCCTCTGCCCTGGCCCTCCGAGATAGGGCAAACGCTTCCTCTTTGCTCTCACCAGCCTCTGCGGGCATATCCGCGGGAGCTGGCTCCTCCAAAGAAGAAACAGGAGCTGCCTCCTCTGTATCCAAAGATGTAGCAGGAGGCAGCTCTGCCGGCTCCGCAGCCTCGCTTGCAGCTTCCGCTTTTTTCATTTCTATGGCAGATTCGGTATCCGAGAATTGCAGCCCACATTCCGGGCATACCAAAGCAGAATCGTCTACCGTGGCATTGCATCTGGGACAACGCATAACATCACACCCTATTCCTTACATTTTCATATATTATATCAGAACAGGCAAATAAAAAAAAGCTTTTGGGCGATTGTTGCCGATAATTGCTATGGCATGGTAAAATAAAAAACTGGAGGAACGGTATGGAGATTTATTTTGACAACAGCGCGACAACACAGCCGTTTGAGTGCGCGAAACAGGCGGTTTTGTCGTGTATGACGGAGGTATATTATAATCCTTCGGCCTTATATGCGCCGGCGGTAAAAGTTTCCAATTTGCTATCAGAGGTAAGGGCTAACTTTGCCAAGGAGCTGCGGGTAAAGCAAGATGAGATCATTTTCACATCGGGCGGCACGGAATCCAACGTAGACGCGATCATGGGGGCAGTGCCGCAGCGTATGATGCATGCGCATGTAATTACCGATCAAAGCGAGCACAGCAGCGTATATGAGACGTTCCGTTATTTGGAACAGCAGCGCGGGGCGCAGGTAAGCCTGCTGCCGACAAACCGAAGGGGAGAGGTAACGCCGGAAGCATTGCGAATGGCGATGAGGCCAAACACGCGGTTGGTTTCTATTATGCAGGTGAATAACGAGACTGGCGCGGTCAATGATATTGAAGCGTTGGCGAGAACGGCCAAACGTATTGCCCCGCAATGCGTTTTTCACTGTGACGGCGTACAGGCTTTTCCAAAACTGAGATTTCCGGGCGGCTTGGTAGATGCCTACTCTATCAGCGGGCATAAATTCCATGCGCCCAGGGGAACAGGTGTATTGTATGTGAGGCACGGCGCAGGGATACAGCCGGTGATGGTTGGCGGGGGCCAGGAACACGGTTATCGGGCCGGTACGGAAAATATTGCAGGCATTGCGGGCCTGGGCGCGGCGTTGGCGCAGTATACTGAGCATAGAGATGAATATGTGCAGCGGATGCGAGAGGTGAAACACGCATTGTACCAGCGTTTGATCCGGATTCCGGGCGCACATTTGAACG
>CAJLPK010000052.1 GCA_905208455.1 uncultured Bacillota bacterium | reverse complement strand
TGTTTCATTTCCCACCGTTTGATGAAAAGCAGACGCCCAACGAAATCACAGCGCTGCTGCATGAATATGGCGTGCGGCGCGTGGTATACGGGCACCTGCATGGCAAGAGCCTGCAGCATGCCTTTGAAGGCGTGCTGGAAGGCATCCAATACGAATTGGTGTCCTGCGACCATCTGGGTTTTGCGCCAAAGCTTATCCTGCCTTAAGAAGAAAAAGCCCGAAGGGGCCTTTTTTGAAGGAGTTGGCTGCGCTGGAAAGGACACGCTGTGCAGACTGCTTCTGCCTGCTGCTGAATGTGGACGGCCGCCCGATGAGCACGGAAAACGGAGGAAATATAAAGCGGCAGGCAGCACCATGGCTTGTTTTTCTCTGCAAAAGCAAAGGGCTGCCTGGCTGTATCCCCATACTAAGCAGGAGGGAGGCGCATGCATGGCTGTGGGCGCTTCAAGAGGAGGCAGCGCCAAAACAGCGGTGGGCTGCCAATCTTTTGGGGACAGAAAAACAACGTCTCCAAATCCTCAGAGGGGAAGGGCTGATATTATCGGTTTTTGATGTATCCCTCTGAACGGTATCCTGTGGGCGTGGAGGACTTGCCGGGAGCCAGTGGCGATAAAAATAAATATCCGAGAAAATGCAATAGACCCAAAATGGGTCTTTTTTTTGCGCCCGAAAAGGAGAGGCAGCGTGGCGCGCGGTGGAGGCGGGTGGAGGGGCATGTTGCATAAAAGGCGAACAAATGTTCCTTAAATCCCTATTTTGGATAGATTTACCAGGGGTTTTAGGGGAAGTTCCCCTAAAAAATACAAAAAAAGTGGTCCAAAGTGGATTTTGGTGGTTGAAAGTGGATGAAGGGGGACTTATAATACTAACATAAGGAAAGGAGGGGTTCCGTATGGCCATGAGTCAGCTGACAGGCGAATTTTCACATACCATGGATGCCAAAGGCAGAGTGAAAATGCCGGCAGCCTGGAATGAAGACCTGGGCAGCAAATTTATGGTGACACGCGGAACGGGCAGCATGCTCTTTATCTTCTCCATGCCGCAGTGGGAGGTCTTTTCCCAAAAGCTGATGGCGCTTCCTTTGATGGACCCGAAAGCGCAGGCGCTGCGCCGCATCTTTGGCGCAGGCGCCAGCCCGTGCGAGCTGGATGCGCAGGGCCGCTTTGTGATTCCAAAGCAGCTGCGCACCTATGCCAAGCTGAAAAAAGACGTGGTCATCGCCGGGGCATTCACCTGGGGCGAAATTTGGGATGCCGAGGCATGGAATGAATACGAACAGCAATTTGCAGACGGCGCCAGCGACAGCTTTATGGAGCTGATGCAGTCTGCCACAGAGGCCTTCTCGATATGACAAATTATACCCATAAATCCGTACTGCTCATGCAAAGCGTAGACGCGCTGGCCCTTTCGCCCGGCTGCATTGCCGTCGATGGCACTGTGGGCCTGGGCGGGCACAGCGAGGAAATCTTAAAGCGCGTGCGCCCCAACGGCATTTTAATCGGGATAGACAGGGACAAAAACGCGCTGCTGATGGCAAAGCGCCGATTGTCAGATGGGTTCATGCCTGTGCATGAAAACTTTTTTCATATACCGCAGGTTCTCCATTCCAACGGCATTCGGCAGGTGGACGGCATTTTGCTGGATCTGGGCGTTTCCTCCTATCAGTTGGACGAGCCCATGCGCGGGTTTTCCTACCAGCACGATGCGCCGCTGGATATGCGGATGGACGATACGCAGTTGTACTCTGCGAAAAACGCCGTCAATGAGCTGACCCGCGATGAGCTGGCCCGCATCCTCCGCGACTATGGGGAGGAAAAATGGGCGGCGCGCATTGCGCAGTTTATCGTGGAGCGCCGGGCCGAGCACCCCATTGAAACCACAGGGGCGCTGGTGGATACCATCAAGGCTGCTGTGCCGAAAAGCGCCAGGCGCGACGGCCCGCACCCGGCCAAGCGCACCTTCCAGGCTCTCCGCATTTTTGTCAACGACGAGCTGGATGGCCTGGGACAGGCCCTGGAAAACGCGGTGCAATGCTTGAAGCCAGGCGGGCGCATAGCCGTGATTACCTTCCATTCGCTGGAAGACAGAATTGTAAAACAAACCTTTGCCAGGCTGGCCAACCCCTGCACCTGCCCGCCGGGGACGCCGGTATGCATCTGTGGAAAACAGCCGCAGGCAAAGGTCATCACCAAAAAGCCGATTTTGCCTACGGAAGAGGAATTACAGGAAAACCCGCGGGCCCGCAGCGCAAAATTGCGCGTGGCGGAAAGGCTGAAGCAAGCATAAATCCCTAAAGGATGTGAATACAATGGCAGCAGTTCCCACAATGGGATCCAACGCTTTGAAATACGGCTCCGCAGCGCCCAAGCGCATGCCCACCCAATGGGAGGAATGGGAGCGCCGGCAGCAAGAGCAGGAGCGCCGCGAATATCTAAGGCGCAGAAAAGAGGCGCAGAGAAGGCGTGCCCTGCACGAAGCGAGGATTCAGGAACAAATACGCAAAAGGAACCGCAAACTTGCGCTTCAAAAGCTATCGTTGACGCTGTTGGTCTGCGTAGTATTTGCCATGCTGTCCGTTGTGGTCGTCCGGTATGCGCAGATCAGCAATTTGCAGATGAGCAATAATAAGCTGGAGCAAACGGTTTCAGATCAGCAGTCTGAAGTAGAAGACTTAAACTTCAAAGTAAAGCAGGCGACGGATCTGCAAAACATTGCGACCCAGGCCAAGGAGCGCTTGAATATGGGCTATCCCAAGGCCTATCAGCTGCTGAATGTCAGCGCCGCCTCGGCGGGGGAAAGCGGCAGCCAGACGGACGGAGGGAATTAAAACAGGGGGATTCGCTTGCGGTTGCCCAAGGTGAGGAGTAGGGAAATGCAGGCTAACATACCGAAAAAGCTAAAGGAACCTGCCAATCGAAAAAAGAGGTTCCTGATCGTATTGTGTACGTTTACCGCGGTGTTCACGTTGCTGTTCTGCCGCGTGTTTTACTTACAGATCATCCAAGGTCCGTCGCTTGTGCAACGGGCCTTGTCGCAATGGACGCGGGTCACCTCTGTGGAGCCGAAGCGCGGCGATATCGTAGACCGCAACGGGGAGGTGCTGGCGCAGTCCGGCACGGCGGATACCGTTTTGCTGTATCCCAAAAAGATTGCGGAGGCAGGCAACGCGCAAACCATCGCGGATACGCTATCGCCGCTGCTGGATATGGATGCGGCCGCCATTTTGGAAAAGGCGCAGGATACCTCCAAGAGCGAAATTTGGCTCAAACGGCAGATAGACAGGGATGTGGCGGACCAGATCCGTGCGCTCAACCTGACGGGCGTCGGCTTTATGGTGGATACCAAGCGCTATTATCCAAAAGGCGATTTTCTGACCCAGGTGTTGGGCTTTACGTCGGTAGACGGCGAAGGCTTAGAGGGCGTGGAGGCCTACTACAACAAATATTTGGCGGGCACGCCCGGAGAGCTGCGCGCCCAGACCGATGTCAAGGGCAACGAGATCGCGTTTGGCGAGGAATACTATGTGCCGGCCACCGATGGCTATACCCTGAACCTGACGATAGATTACGTCATCCAGTCGTTTGTGGAAAAAGCGTGCGCGGATGCGTATGCGCAGTACAATCCCAAGGGCGTGATGTGCATTGCCATGGACCCCAACAACGGGGAGATCTTAGCGCTGTGCAATAAGCAAAGCTACGACCTGAACGACCCGCCGCGGGACGACACCGAAACGCTCAACGATTTGAGCCGCAACCGCATCCTGGCAGATGCCAACGACCCGGGCTCCATCTTCAAGGTGTTTACCATGGCGGCGGCGCTGGATACCGGGCAGACCAGGGACAACGAAACCTTTACCTGTACCGGCAGCATCAAGGTGCAGAATACCACCATCCGCTGCACCTCCACCCACGGCACCATCGACCTAAAGACAGGGCTTGCCAAATCCTGCAACCCGGTGTTTGTGACGCTGGCGCTCCGCATGGGGACGGAAACCATGTATGATTATCTGGAGAATTTCGGCTTTGGCTCTAAGACGGGGGTGGATATGTCCGCCGAGGCCAGCGGGATCCTCATCGACGAGGAAAAGGTAACGGACAACGACCTGGCGCGCATCGGCTTTGGGCAATCCATTTCCACCACGCCGATCCAGACGCTCAACGCGTTTTGCTCTGTCATCAACGGCGGAGAGCTGCTGGAGCCGCATATCATGAAAAGCGTCACCGATGCCGATGGCAACGTGGTGGAGGAAAGCAGCAAGGTGGTCAAGGCCAATCCCATCACAAAGGAAACCAGCGACCACATGCGCGAGATGCTGGAGGATGTCGTCAACGAGGGCAGCGGCAAAAACAGCTATGTGAAGGGCTTCCGCGTCGGCGGCAAGACAGGGACAGCGCAGAAATACGATGAGACCGGCAAGGTAAAGGAGGGCGCGCACTTGTCCTCGTTTATCGCCTTTGCGCCGGCCAACGATCCTAAGATCGCCATTTTGTTTATGGTAGACGAGGCGGATACCTACAACGACTACGGCGGCACAGTGGCTGCGCCTTACGTTGGACAGATCTTGGAGGATACCTTAAAATACATGAAGGTAGAGCCCCAGCTGACCGAAGAAGAGCAAAAAGAGCAGCAGGAAGAAGAAAAGAAGGTAGACCAGGTGGAAAGCGTCATGGGCATGAGCCAGGAGGACGCGGTGGCCGCGCTGGAAAAGCAGGGCTATAAGGTGACGGTCAACGGCGAAGGGGTGGTTTCCTCGCAGGTGCCGGCGCCCGGCACCAATTTGCAGCAGGGGGAAACCGTGGTCATCACCCTGACCCCGGCTACGCCGACGCCCATCGTAATGACGGAGGTGCCGGCCCTGGTAGGAAAGACAAAGGAAGAATGTGAACAGCTCTTAGAGCAAGCCGGGCTGACGGCCTATTTCCACGGAACAGGGAAAAAGGTGACCTGGCAAAACAAAAAGGCGGGCACAGAGGTGCAGCAGGGCACGGAGATCCGCCTGGAGCTGGGCGATTAGTACATAGGAGGAATGACGGTATGCGACTGAATGAATTGCTTTCCGGCGTGGTGGTATTGATGCGCCCGCAGGAGGAGATCGAGATTGCATCCATTGCGTTTGATTCGCGCAAGGTGGAAAAGGGCTCGCTGTTTTGCTGTATTTCCGGTACCAAGACGGACGGCCACGACTACGCCCAAATGGCGATGGAGCGCGGCGCGGCGGCGCTGGTGGTGCAGCGGCCGATGGATCTGGATATCCCGCAGGCCATGGTGGCGGACACGCGGGCAGCGCTGCCGATTTTGGCGGCCAATTTTTACGGGCGTCCGGCTGAGAAAATGCACATGTTCGGCGTAACGGGCACCAACGGAAAGACCACCACGACCTATATGCTGAAAACCGTTTTGGATTATGCCGGCGAAAAAACCGGGCTTTTGGGGACGGTCGCGCTGATGGCGGGCGATGAGGTCATGGGCTCGTCGATGACAACGCCGGAGCCTGTCACGCTGCAAAGCACGCTGTCGCTGTTTTTGCAAAAGCAGTGCACCTCGGTCGCGATGGAGGTATCCTCCCATGCGCTGGCCCAGCACAGGGTGGACGGCATTCCGTACGAGGTGGCGGTGTTTACCAACCTGACACAGGACCACCTGGATTACCACGGCACCATGGAAGCGTACGCCGCGGAAAAGAAAAAGCTGTTTGCTATGACAAAGCTGGCTGTGTTCAACGCCGACGATGCGCATACACCGTATATGCAGGAAGGCTTGGGCTGTAACCAGCTGACCTATGGCATTGACAACAAGGCGGACATTATGGCCAAGGACATCGAACTGGGCGCCGCGGGCGTACAGTACACGCTGGCGACCCCCATCGGCGAGGGCCGTATCGAGCTGGGCATTCCCGGTCTGTTTTCCGTGTACAATTCGCTGGCCTGCGCCACGGCGTGCTATGGCTTCGGGCTTACGCTGGAGCAGATCGTAGGCGGCCTGCACCAGGTGCGCACCGTGCCGGGGCGCATCGAGGTCATCCCCACCCCCTCTGTGCCGTATACCGTGATTTTGGATTACGCGCATACGCCGGACGGGCTGGATAATATCCTTTCGGCGGTCAAGGGCTTTGCCAAGGGGCGCATCATCACGGTGTTTGGCTGCGGCGGAGACAGGGACCCCAGCAAGCGCCCGCTGATGGGGCTGGCGGCCGGCAAAGGCTCGGATGTGTGCGTGGTGACCACAGACAACCCACGCACCGAAAACCCCGCCGCCATCATCGAGCAGATCCTGCCCGGATTAAAACAATCGGGCTGCGAATACTATGTAGTGGAAAACCGGAAGGAAGCCATCCAAAGGGCGTTGGAGCTGGCGCAAAAGGACGATGTCGTGCTTTTGGCCGGCAAGGGGCACGAGCCGTATCAGGAAATCAACGGCGTGCGCCATCCCTTTGATGAGAAGGCCATTGTCCACGAAATTTTGCACGAAACGATACGCTAGGAGTTTACCATGCAACAACTGATTTGGCCCTTGGTCGTAGGGTTTCTGCTGTCGCTGGCAGCAGGGCCCATCATACTGCCGATCCTGCGGCGTCTGAAAATGGGACAAAGCGTCCGTGACGACGGGCCGCAGACCCACCTGATCAAACAAGGCACCCCCACCATCGGCGGGCTGATTTTTCTCATCGGCGGCCTGGCTTCTGCGCTGCTGTTTGCCCGCCAGTCGTATGGCTTTGCCATCTTTGCCGTGCTCATTACCCTTGGCTTTGGCGCCGTGGGCTTTTTGGATGATTTTATCAAGGTGGTAAAGCACCGCTCCTTGGGCCTAAAGGCCTACCAAAAAATCATCGGCCAGCTGGGGCTCGCCATCCTGGTGGCGGTGTTTGCCGCTCATTCACCTGAAATCGGCACGGAATTGTATGTGCCGTTTGCAGGCCTGGTGGATTTTGGCGGGTGGTATATCCCGTTTGTGGTATTCATCGTGGTGGGCATGGTCAATTCCGTCAACCTTACAGACGGCCTGGACGGCCTGGCAGGCGGCATGGGCACCATTGTCTGCGCCGGGCTTGCCATCACGGCGTATACCCTGGCGGGCGATGCCGCAGCCTCCGGGCAGGTGCTGATGGGCATAGAGATGAACAATATGGCGGTGTTCGGCGCAGCCATGGCAGGGGCCTGCCTGGCGTTTTTGCGCTTTAATGCGCACCCGGCCAAGGTATTCATGGGGGATACCGGCTCTTTGGCGCTGGGCGCGGCGATTTCGGTATTGGCGGTTGCCACCCGCATGATCTATCTGCTGCCGGTGATGGGCTTTATGTATATTCTGAGCACCATTTCCGTCATCCTGCAGGTGGGCAGCTTTAAGCTGAGGCACAAGCGCGTGTTCCGCATGGCGCCGCTGCACCATCACTTTGAGCTGAAGGGGATGCACGAAACGCGCATCGTTGTGATGTATTATGCTTGGACGCTGGCCTTTACCATTTTGGGCCTCGTCTCGCTGGCCAGCCTGTAAACGGCGGAAAAGAAGGGGAAGCAAGAATGAAGGACATGAAGGATAAACAGGTACTGATCGTAGGCATGGCCAGGAGCGGCGTGGCAGCGGCCCGCATGCTCAGCCGCCTGGGGGCAAGGCTTACCCTGACGGACACCAGAAACAGCGAACAGATGGCGGGGGCCATCGAGCAGCTGCGCGATATAGAGGCGGATTGGCGGCTTGGCACAGAGCCGGATGCGCTGATAGGGGGCAAGGACTACATCATTTTGTCGCCCAGTGTATATTATTGGTCGCCCTGGGTGGAAAAGGCCAAGCAAAACGGTACGGTGGTCGTCAGCGAATTGCAGCTGGGGGCCTGGTTTACGCAGGGCGATTTTGTCGCCGTGACGGGCACCAACGGCAAAACCACCACCACCACGCTGATCGGTGAAATTTTCAAGGCAAACGGAAACCGCACGCATGTGCTGGGCAATATCGGCGTGCCGGTCTGCACCGAGGCGCTGGATACGCAAAAGGGAGATGTCATCGTTTGCGAAACAGCGCCGTTTATGACGGTGGGCATCACGGATTTCCGGCCGAAAATCTCCATGATCCTAAACTTGACAGAGGACCATCTCAATTATTTCGGCACGATGGAAAACTATATCAACTGCAAAAAGCTGGTGTACAAAAACCAGGTGGGCAGCGACGTATGTATCCTAAACGCCGACGACCCGCGCACGGTAGCCCTCAGGGACGAGCCGCACTGTAAGGTCATGTACTTTTCCCGTACACAGGACATCATCGAGGGCGCGCTGGTAAAGCGCAATGACATTGTAGTGCGCATCGGCCGCCGGGATATTCCCATCATGCGGGTGGACGAGGTGAAGATTCCAGGGCCGCACAATTTGGAAAATGCGCTGGCGGCCATTTTGGCTGCTTATCTGATGGGCGTAAAGCCAAAGGTGATTCGCCGGGCCGTCATGGCGTTTTCCGGCGTGGAGCACCGCATAGAGACGGTGCGCACCCTGCACGGCGTGACCTTTATCAACGACAGCAAGGCCACCAACCCGGATTCCACCATCAAGGCCATCCAGGCCATGACAAAGCCCACGGTGCTGATCTTGGGCGGCTCCAACAAAAATTCCGACTATATGCCCATGTTCCGGGCGTTTACCAAATACATCCAATCCATCGTGGTTTTAGGCGAAACATCGGAACAAATTTTGTCCGCAGCCCGCAAGGCAGGGTTTATCAGCGTACATCGTGCATACACCTTTGAAGAGGCGGTCACGCTGGCACAGCAGCTGGCATCGCCCGGAATGAATGTGCTGTTATCCCCGGCCTGCGCGAGCTTTGATATGTTTGATAATTTTGAGCAGAGAGGGGAAGTTTTCAAGCGCATCGTAATGGAGCTGAATTAGACTATGCAGAAACTGACAAAGGGGAAATATGATTTTCTCATCTTTATCACGGTCATCATCCTGGTGCTGTTTGGCTGTGTGATGGTATACAGCGCCAGCTATTACAGCGCTACCATCGAAGAGGGAGATGCGGCCTACTATTTCAAAAAGCAGGTTTTAGGGGCGGTGCTGGGCTTTGCGGCCATGCTGTTTATGGCAAACTTCAATTTCCAGCGCATCGATAAGGTAAAGATCCCCCTTGCCATCGTAACCATAGGCTTGCTGCTGATGGTGTTTACGCCCTTGGGCATCACGCTCAACGGCGCGCGCCGCTGGGTGAATCTCGGCGTAACGACCATGCAGCCGTCTGAATTGTGCAAGATCACGGTGGTGGTGCTGCTTTCCAGCTATTTTGCCAAAAACAGGGAAAAGCTCGGCACCTGGACAGGAGGCATCATCCCGGCGTTCGCCATTTCGGCGGCCATGTGCATCCCCATCATTTTGCAGCCCAACCTTTCCATGGTGCTGTGCATTATGATTACCACCTTCATCATGCTGTTTGCCTGCGGGGCCAATAAAAAGCATTTGATGATTTTGTGCCTGGCAGGCCTGGCGGCGGTGGCGGTGCTCATCATCATAGAACCGTACCGCCTGAAGCGCTTGTTTGTGTTTTTGGACCCGTGGTCGGATACCCAGGGCGATTCCTGGCAGCTCATCCAATCCTACTACGCCATCGGGTCCGGCGGCCTGTTTGGCAAGGGCCTGGGGATGAGCCAGCAAAAGCTATTGTTTCTGCCGATGGAGGAAAGCGACTTTATCTTTTCCATCATCGCCGAGGAGCTGGGCCTTTTCGGCGTGCTGCTTGTCATCGCAGCGTATGTGTTTTTGATTTGGCGCGGCATGCGCGTAGCGCTGACCTGTCCCAATACCTTCGGCAGCAACCTGGCGATGGGCATTACCACCATGATTGCCGTACAGGTTGCCATCAACATCGGCGTTGTTACGGGGAGCATCCCGCCCACCGGGCAGACGCTGCCGTTTATCTCGGCCGGCACGAGCTCATTGATGCTGTTTATGGGCTCCATCGGCATCCTGTTGAATATATCCCGGTATTCCACGCCCAGCTGATGCAAACGCACCAAAGCGCACATAGGGGCATAGGATACTTTGAAAAACAGTGGAGGTGCATCCTATGTCCAATTTATTGATAGAGGGCGGCCGCAGGCTTTCAGGGAGCCTGCCGGTCTACGGCGCGAAAAACGCGATTTTGCCTATCCTGGCAGCCTGTATCATGACCGAAGAGGAAGTCGTGCTGGAATGCTGCCCGGTTTTGAGCGACGTGGCCAATATGCTGGAGATCCTGCGGCTTTTGGGCTGTGCTGTGGAGGTGGAGGGCGATGTGATCCGCATCAATGCAAAGCATGCCGACCGGCATGAAATGCCCACCGAGCTTTCCAAGAAAATGCGCAGCAGCATCTTCATGCTGGGGGCGCTGATCTCACGCTTCGGCAAGGCATGGGTCACGCAGCCCGGCGGCTGTGAAATCGGCCTGCGCCCGATAGACCTGCACCTAAAAGGCCTGCGCGCGCTGAATGTCTCCGTGAACGAGGCGCATGGGGAGATCCAGTGCAACGGCCCGCATACCAAAGGCGCAGAGATCACACTGGACTACCCTTCCGTCGGCGCTACGGAAAACATCATCATGGCGGCGGTCACGGCAGAGGGGAAAACTGTTTTACATAATGCAGCCAGGGAGCCGGAGGTGGTGGACCTGGCCCGGTTCATCAACCAGATGGGCGGGCGCATCCAAGGCGCTGGCGCCGGCAGCATTGAAATCATCGGCGTAAAGCGGCTGAAAGGCACGCGCTATAAGATCATGCCGGACCGCATTGTGGCGGGCACGTATCTGGCCGCGGCAGCCGTGACCGGCGGCGACATAACGCTGACGAATATTTGCCCGGAGCATTTACAGGCAGCGGCCTCTAAGCTGCAGGAAACAGGCTGTATGATCCAGTTTACGGAGGATACCGTCCGCCTCCGGGCCCCCCAAAGCCTAGGCGAGATGCAGAAAATCGAAACTCTCCCGTACCCGGGATTTCCCACCGACCTCCAGGCCCAGTTCATGGCGGTGGCCTGCGTATGCCACGGTACCTGCATTTTATCGGAAAACGTTTTTGAAAACCGCTTCAAGCATGTGCCGGAGCTGTGCCGTATGGGCGCGCGCATCCAAATCAAGGAGCGCACGGCCGTCGTGCGCGGCGGCACGCCGCTGTTGGGCGCAGAGGTTGCGGCCAAAGACCTGCGGGGCGGGGCGGCGCTTGTCATTGCCGGCCTGGCGGCCCGGGGATGCACAAAGGTGGAAGGCAAATGTTTTATAGACCGCGGATACCAGGATCTGGCCCATGAGCTGTCGGCCCTGGGGGCGGAAATACGCTAGGAGTAGACCGGTTTGGCCAAGTTACGAAAGAAGAACAAAAAAAGATTTTACGGATTTATCTTGGTGCTGACGCTGCTGCTGTTATGCGGCTTGGCGGCGCTGGGGTATTTTGTCTTTGAAATCAAGGAGATCAAGGTGGAGGGCAGCCAGCGCTTTTCTCAGGAGGAGGTCATAGCGCAGAGCGGTGTGCAAATCGGGCAAAACCTGTTTTTGGTCAGCAAAAAGCAGCTCAAAGCCAATTTGGAGGCACAGCCCTATTTGCAGTTCTCTCACGTTTCCTACGACCTGCCCAGCACGCTCATCATCCACGTGACGGAAAAGACCGCTTACGGGGCCCTATCCTTTGACGGCGGGTATGCCTTTGTGGATGAGACGGGCAAGGTTTTGCAGTTGTCCGCCGAAGCCAACGGCGTGCCGGTGATAAAGGGCATGGGCGTCACGGCTGCGGTGGAGGGTGAGCAGATCCAAGGCCCCTCCTCCTACCAAATGCA
>CAJLPK010000051.1 GCA_905208455.1 uncultured Bacillota bacterium | reverse complement strand
CCCCTTCTCTATCTATCTTCAGGTTAGTCCTGCATCATTTGCTCAACGACCTTTTTGGTCATCATACCGCCGATGCTGCCCGCCTCGCGGCTGGTCAGGTCGCCGTTATAGCCCTGCTTCAGGTTCACGCCAACTTCGCTGGCGGATTCCATCTTCAGCTGCTGCAAAGCCTGCTTACGCTGTTGGTTATTCTGCGTACCGTTGCTTGCCATGGTATCTCTCTCCTTTCCGGAAGAATGTTCTTCTCAATATTGGGTTAGTTCTGCTGGTTTTTGCTGACATACTTCTGGTACATCTTCTTCACCATGCCACCGCCGATGCTGCCTGCTTCACGAGACGTGATATCGCCGTTATAACCCTGTTTCAGGTTTACGCCGACCTCGCCGGCAACCTCCATTTTCATCTGTTCCAGCGCCTGTCTCTGAGCCGCCGTTTTCGGAGTTTTGCTGTTAGAAGTCATTGCATTCACCTCCTTTTAACAAGTCTCACGAGTAATTTGCCCGTTTGCAAAATCCATACACATGTAATCTTTCCCAGTTTTCTGTTTTTGTGGAAACTGCGCGAAATCGTTTGGAGAATTGCGGCCAAACTCTTCGTCGAAATGTAGATTGCCCATTATTTTGCGGAATATGTGGTTTTTCCGGCGAATTTGCGTTTTCCTTGCTGGCAATTTTTTGCAGACAAAAAAAGAGCGCTTCCGCTCTTTTTCATTTTCAGGATCTGATTTTTCCGCCTTCAGTTCATTGCAATCTGCCCCAAAGCATCCTCGTACTGTTTTTTTGCCGCGCGCAGCACCCTCTGCCAGCTCTGCAGGCTCTGCGGCTGCTGCAGCTGCTCATAAGCGCGATTGACTTCCTCCACCAGCCCGGCATCCTTTGTGAGCATCAGCGCGCCCGCATCGGCAAACCCATGCTGCTCCTCCCCCAAAAAGCTGCCGGGGCCGCGCAGCTCCAGATCCGCTTTGGCAACCTCAAAGCCATCCTGCGTCTGCGTCATGGTCAAAAGCCGCTGCCGGTCCTCCCGCTCGGCAGCCAAAAAGCACCAGGACTGCGCGCTGCCGCGCCCTACCCGGCCGCGCAGCTGATGCAGCTGTGCCAAGCCAAACCTATCTGCCCGCTCGATGACCATCACCGTCGCATTCGGCACATTGACGCCAACCTCTACCACCGTGGTGGAAACCAGGATCTGAATGTGGTTCTGTGCGAACTGCTCCATAATCTCCTGCTTTTCCGCCTGCTTCATTTTGCCATGCAAAAGCCCGATGGATACATCTGCAAACCGCTTTTTCAGCATGGTATAAATCTGTTCGGCAGCCTGGTCGTCCTCCTCTTCCCCCTCGATACGCGGGCATACCACATAGGCCTGCCCGCCCTGCCTGGCGCGGTCCGCCAAAAACGCATACATATCGCCGCGCTTGTTGGAAAGCACGATGCGCGTCTCCACTGGTTTTCGCCCCGGCGGCATCTCGTCGATAACAGAAACGTCCAAATCGCCGTACAGGATCATGGACAGCGTGCGCGGAATCGGTGTGGCGCTCATGAACAGCGCATGGTTTCCCTGTCCCTTTTGCATCAAAGCGGCCCGCTGCTTTACGCCAAACCGATGCTGCTCATCCGCGATGACCAGGCCCAGGTTTTTATAGGTTACGTGTTCGGAGATCAGCGCATGCGTGCCCACCACGAGATCCAGCGTGCCTTCAGACAACGCTTCCAGCACCTGCCTGCGCTCTGCTGCCTTCATCCCGCTTTTCAGCAGGCCAACGGAAACGCCCAGCGGCCTAAATAAAGCCTTGGCCTGCTCATAATGCTGGCCTGCCAAAATATCCGTCGGCGCCATCAGCGCCGCCTGGCGCCCGTTTTGCACGGCAATCCACATCGCATAAAACGCCACCACTGTCTTGCCGCAGCCCACATCCCCCTGCACCAGCCGGCTCATCGGCACAGGCCTTGCCAGATCCTCCTGTATTTGCTGCATCACGCGCCGCTGTGCGCCGGTGGGCGCAAAGCCCAGCTGCTCTATAAAATGCTCTGCCTGCGCCTTAGTGACGCACAGCGGCTGTGCAGTGCCGCGCTGGGCCCGCCTGTCCCCTAAATATGCACGCAGCAGCAGCAAATCGGTAAAGCAAACGGTGCGCACCGCCTGATCCTTGACCGCTTCGCTGGGCGGAAAATGCGACAGCTCCAATGCATCCCGAAATGCGTATAGCCCGAAGGCCTCCCGGACATCCCTTGGCAGCGGCTCAGACAGATAGGCGGCATACATTGAAAAGCACTGCTTGATGCAGGCGCGCAGATTGCCCTGGCTCAGCCCCTTTGTCAACCGATAGACCGGCAGCATGCGCAGCACATCCTCCTCGCTGGCCCGCTCTATCATCGGGTTTTCCAGCCGGATCTCCCCCATGCGGAATACAGGCCGGCCATAAAAAAACATCGTCTCCCCTTCCTTGAGCTGTTGGCGGATGTACGGCTGGTTATACCACACCAGCGTTACCTGGCCCTCTTCATCCTCTGCCTGGCAGCGCGTCATGGAAAACCCTTTTCTGGGAAATACCGTTTTGGCCGGGGCTGCAATACTCAGCTTGCCGAACCATGGCTGCCCTACCGCCATCTGTGAGGTCGTACTGGGTTGTGTAAGGTCATGATAGCTTCTTGGAAAATAGCGCATCAGGTCCCAGGGCGTCTCTACGCCCAGCTTTTGCAGCTGAGCCAAGCGGGCCCGGCCTACGCCTGGGATCTTTAACAGCAGGCTTTCCATACAGCATGCTCCTTTCCAGGTAGCAAAAGAGCGCCAGCCGGCGCCCTTAGGATGCTCTATTCGACAGAACGCAGATCATTCTACGCCCACGATGTAATAATACAGGGACTGGCCGCCGGGATACATCTGCACATCGCAGTCCGGATACTCGGCTTCCAACTCCTCTGCCAGCGTATCCGCTTGCTCCTCTGTCACGCCCTCGCCGTAAAACAGCGTAATGCTTTCTCCGCCCAGCTCCAAGGTCTTGGCAATGGTTTTTTTGCAAACCTCATCCACCTCTTTGCCGCTGATGGACAGTTCCCCATTGACCATGCCCAGGATATCGCCCTTTTTGATCTCCTCGCCATTGAGCTGGGTATCGCGTACTGCATACGTGACGGCACAGCTGTTGGTAGCTTCCATCGCCTCCAGCATATCCATGGCATTATCCTGCACGTTGTTTTCAGGGTTCATGGCAATCAGCGCGCTCATGCCCTGCGGAATGGATTTTGTCGGCATCACGCGGACGTCCACCTCATTTTTCAGCAGCTCCGCCGCCTGGTCTGCCGCCAAAATGATGTTTTTATTATTCGGCAATACAAACACATGCTTGGCATTGGCACGCCTTACCGCCGCCCCGATGTCTTCGATGGAGGGGTTCATGCTCTGCCCGCCCTGGATGATCTCATCGGCGCCCAATTCAGAGAATACCTCGCACAAGCCGTCTCCCGATACCACGGCCACTACGCCGATCTCCTTTTGCTCTTTGGGCGGCTCTGCCTTTGGCTCCTCCTTGGCTACCGCTTTATTCACGCCATTTACCTCTGCATCCGCACCGTTTTCCAATTCGCGGTGCATTTCACGCATGTTGTCGATTTTAATGCTGGAAAGCGAACCGTACCGCAGCCCATACTGCAGCGCCTGGCCCGGCGCATTGGTATGCACATGCACCTTCAAAATCGGGCCGCCGCCCACGACCAGCACGCAGTCGCCGATCTGGCCCAGCACCTTTCTCAGCTGCTCGGCATTTTCCTCGGACAGCGAGCCTGCCGGGTCCTTGATGAAAAACTCCGTGCAATAGCCAAATTCGATATCGCTGTTGTCCTCTTCCTGCACAGGCGTCACCATGCCGCCCAGGTTCGTGACCTCTTCCTCCGGCACCTGCTCGCCGTTTAAGCACATCTTAAAGCCCTTAAAAATCACGAGCAAGCCCATGCCGCCGGAATCCACAACGCCCGCCTCCTTCAAAACAGGCAGCAGCTCCGGCGTCTGCGCAAGGGTCTTTTCCCCCTGCTCTATCATCGCATCGATGGTCTCGATGACATCCTTTTTCTGCTTTACCGCCTGCTTGGCGGCCTCCCCCATCATACGCGCCACTGTCAAAATGGTGCCTTCCTTGGGCTTCATCACCGCTTTATAGGCAGACTCTACGCCTTTTTCCATACACTCAGCCAACAGCGCCGCATCCATCGTCTGCTTTTCCTGCAAGGCCTTGCCAAAGCCGCGGAAGATCTGGCTCAGGATCACGCCGCTGTTGCCGCGCGCACCCTTTAACGAGCCCAGCGCCAGCGCCGAACCGACCTGGCCCACGGTCTCCTTTTTGCCGTCTCTTACCTCCCTGGCCGCCGTTTGCAGCGTCAAGGACATGTTGATCCCGGTATCTCCATCCGGCACTGGAAATACGTTCAAGGCATCGATGGCCTTTTTATTCTTTTCTAGGAACGCGGCCGCCACACAGATCATATCGTGCAGCTCTTGTCCGCTGATGGTTACATTCGCCAATTTAGTAAACCTCCGAACCGATTTGCAAAATTACAAACGAATGGAGCGCACGCAGACATCCACGCACTCTACATTCATGCCCGTCATAGACTCCACATTATACTTGGTAGAATCAATGACGTTCTGAGCCACCGCTGCAATGGAAACGCCATATTTCACGATGATGTTGATCTCAATTTTGATTGTATCTTCATTGGAATTGATCCTGACCCCGCGGTCTACGGAATCCTTTTTCAAAAGGTCCGTCCACCCGTCCGAAGAGGCCAAACCCAGCACACCCATGCATTCTGTTGCAGTCAATCCGGCCAGCTTGGCGATGACGCCGTCTGTTACTTCGATCCTGCCCCAGTCCTTTTTCACTACTGCTGCCATGGTATCCCTCCTCGCCCTATCATGCGAATGATACGGCTGTTTTATTCTCTTTCGGGTATTGTACCGCAAATTCAAAAACTTGTAAACCGACGCCTATTTCCCGTTTCGGAGATAAGCCCAGGCACACTTTCACCGCAAACAAAAAGATTATGCTTGCAAATTTTGCGGGGGAATGATAATATTATTCGTGTTGTTTAATGTAAAGGGAGGTGTTAAGCCATGGCGAGGGTTTGTGCTATCTGTAATAAGAGCAGCCATGCCGGCAATCAAGTCAGCCACTCTCATCGTAAGACCCGCCGTTCCTGGGCGCCCAACCTCCAGCGCGCGCGTGTTATGATCGATGGTTCTCCGCGCACGATCAACGTTTGCACTCGTTGCCTGCGTTCCGGCAAGGTGCAGCGTGTCTAATTGCGAACATAAAAAGCACAGCCAAGGCTGTGCTTTTTTCATATCTGCAAAGGTATAGGGCCCTGATACAGGCCCTATTTGATTTTTCCCTTTTCCTATTTTGTTGTTACGATGATCCGCTGCCGGATGTGGCGTCCTTATAGGAAGCGCAGGTTATAATGTCGGCGTTTACAATTATGATTGCCCTTTGTTTCCAACCAAAAAGCCGCCGATTCGGCAGCTTTTTATGTACCGTTATTTTCTGCGCCGGAATAGGTTGCAGATCCACCTGGGCACAAAAATGAAGTGTAAATGCACGAAAACCCCTCCCTCCTATAAGCGCAGCAGGCAGGAAATCCCGTAGCAGACAAGCCCCACGCCGAACAAGACCGCCCATACCCACGCCGGTACAAAGACGGCAATGGTCACGACGCCTATCACGATCAACCCCGCGCCCAGCAGCAGGCACCTGGGCCAGCAAAATCTGTTTCGGTTCATCCCAATCCCCACTTTCCCCTCTTTTCAGGTCAATGTATTCTATGCACCTGCTTTGCCTTTGGTGCCTTGTCCGCCTTTGTTTTTCCCTGCTGTCAAAAAAAACGGCCCAAATGGACCGTTTTCGACAAATGCTTCTTTTCACGCCTTCACGCTGTTCTTTTTGCGCACCGCCGGGCAGCGGGATGAATCTGTGAACCATTGGCATACCTTGCAATCAAAACAAGTCTGCACAGGCTCGCCGCGCCGCGCCTTTTCCGGCCAGGAAGGCTCTATGAGGAAATTGCGCCCGATGGCCGCTAAGTCGCCCGCGCCTGCCTGCAAAGCGCCCTCCGCCATTTGAGGCGTGAATAAGCCGCCGACAAATACGATGGGCGCCTGCGTTTTCTCCTTGACCAGCTTGGCAGCATAGACCAGCCTGCTGAATGGGAACCCAGCCGGCACCTCCAACGGATGGGCCTGCCTGTCAAACGGCAAAAAGCCGCGGGACAAATCAAACATCTGTATCCCGCTTTCCTGCAATATCCCAATGGTTTCGGCCGCTGCATCCGGGTCCGGATCGTTGACGCCCATACGGATGGCCAGGAAAAAGTCTTTGCCGCAGCGGCGGCGGATTTCCTCGGCAATCTCCGTGATGATGCGCGCCCTGTTTGCCAGGCTGCCGCCATAGCAGTCCGTCCTCTTATTGACCAGGGGCGAGAGCGTTTGGCAAAGGAAATATCCATGCGCCGCATGCAGCTCTATCCCGTCGTAGCCCGCCTGCTGCGCGCGCACAGCCGCCGCCACGAACCGCGCCTGCACGGCGTGGATCTCCTCTGTCGTCATGGCGCGTCCTTTGATATATCGGCCCGTCATATCGCTGTCATAGTCGCTGACCGTCATGGGATTGGGTTCGTTTTTGCCCGTCACGCCGGAGGTCTGGATTTGAAGCAGGCAGGGCACCCTTTGCGCATGGATAGCCTCCGCAATGCGGCGGTGGCCTTCGATCTGTGCATCGCACCAAAGCCCAAGCTGCTCCGTTCCCCTTGGATTTTTTGGCTGCACGGCGGTGGATTCTACGATCATCAGCCCCGGCCTGCTTTTCGCTACCTCGGCATAATGCGCTACAGTGCTGTCCGCCACAAACCCGGCGCCCGCCTGCGGCTTGTGGCCAAAGGTCGCCATCGGCGGCAGCACGATGCGGTTTTCCAGACGCAGGCCGCCCACTTCAAAGGGCGTGAATAGCATAGACATCTCTTTTTCTCCTTTCTGTCTCTGCGGCGCAGGTCAGCCCCATGCGCCGGGTACAGGCTTTTTCTGTGAAAACCAGCAGGGGCGAAGCCCATATTTGTCCGCCAGGGCCGCAGCACGGTCCACATCCGCGCCGACATGCGCTTCATAATGAGAATCAGAGCCAATGGATACCAGCGTCCCGCCTGCCTCCTTATACAGCGCCACAAACGCCTCGCTGGGCATCGGCTCATCCAGCCCCTGGCGAAACGTAGAAGCATTGATCTCCAGCACAATGCCTTTCTGTACCGCCTTTTTCAAAATGCGCAAAATCGTTTCCTCCTGATACAGGCACTGCTTGCAATACCGTTTGGGAAAATCCATATGCGAGAGCACCTGAAACCCGCCTGTCTCTACGGTGCGCTCCATCTCCGCCCAGTAGCGCTCAAACATCTTTTCCGTGGAATACGTCATGCGTTCCGGTTCATACGGCGCCATATCGTCGATCCAATGCACAGAGCCCAGCACAAGGTCATAGTCCTGCGCCGCGGTGCGGGCAAGCGCTGCTCGGTACAGATGCGGCTCGGCAAACTCCACGCCGGCCAGCACCGTGATTTTATCTTGATAGACGCGCTGAAGGCGGCGCACCTCCTCAAAATAAGCCGCCGGCCTGTAATAGCCCGTGCCTTCATCATGCGGGTTATGCTCCAGATGCTCGGTAAAGCAAATATGCGTTAACCCCCGCTCTATGGCCGCTTCACAGCAGGCCTGCATATCCGCCTCGGAATCAGAGGAAAAACGAGTATGTATGTGTAGATCGGTGCGCATGCTTATCCCCAAACCCCCGTTTTCAGCTTTTTCTTTTCAAACCAGCAGGGCTGGAATCCGTAGGAACGGCCCAGCTCCAGGCCGCGCTCTATGCCCATGCCGGCATGCTCCGGCTCATGGGCGTCAGAGCCCAGCGTGATATGGTAGCCGCCTGCCTTGGCATACAATTCCAGCAAGCGGCAGCCCGGCATCGGCTCCTGCTCCCCTTTGCGGAAGGGCGAGGTATTGATTTCCAGCGCCATCCCTTTATCACAGACCTTTTGCAAAATGCGCAATACCGTCTGGTCCTCAAACAAACAGGCATTGTAATACCGCTTTGGATAATCCAGGTGCGCAACGATTTGGAATCCGCCCGTCTCTACCATGCGCTCCATTTCCTCCCAATAACGCTCATACATCTTGGGCAGCGGGTAGGTCATCCTTTCGGTAAAGTACGGGTCCATGCCGTCTATATAATGAATGGCGCCAATGACATAATCATAGGGCTGCTCCAATACCGCTTCATATTCTTTAGGGTATAGGTGCGGCTCGGAAAACTCCACCCCCGCCAAAATGCGCAGCCTTCCGGCGAACGCATCCTGCGCCGCCTTGATTTCATCAAAAAAGGCCGCTTGGTCATACCCCTTTTCTTTGCAGCTCGGGTCCAAGTCAAAATGGTCGTTGAACCCGATATGCGTAATGCCTGCCTGCACTGCCTGCCGGCAGGCCTGCTGTATATCCGCCTCGGAATCAAAGGAAAAATGGGTGTGTACATGCAAATCGGTCCGCATCAAAGCATCCTCCCTTCCGGATGGGGCCCGCCAGCCAGCCGGGCCATAACAACAAATATAAGGTATTTTCAGTATACCATACCGGGCGTGGATTTCCCATCCCCGGCCGCCTATGCTATAATGAGATATTCTTTCTAACTTCCTGCAAGAGGAGGGCCGCATGCAAGCATTTTTCGATAAATTATGGACCGGGCTGCTGGATGCCCTGCCGCATATCCTATGGGCGCTGGTCGCCTTTTTTGCAGGCCTGGCCATCGCCAACTGGCTGAGCCGGTTTGTGCTGCGTACGCTAAAGCGCAGCAAGGTAGACCCTACCGTACACGCGTTCCTATCGGCCTGCGTCAAAATCTTTGTGCTTATCATCGCCATCTTGACCGCCGCCTCGCTGCTTGGCATCCCCACCGCCAGCATCATCACCCTGATAGGCGGCGCAGCCGTCGGCATCGGCCTTGCGCTTAAGGACAACCTATCCAACTTTGCCTCCGGCATGATCCTGCTCTTTACCCGCCCCTTCAAGGTAGGGGACTATATCGAAACAGACGAAGGAGGCGGCACGGTGGAGCGCATCGACATGATGTTTACCGTCCTCGTAACGCCGGACAATAAAAACATCCTGCTGCCCAACAGCCTGATTCTGGGCGGCAAGGTCACAAACTTTTCTGCCTGCGAAACACGCCGCATCTCCATCCCCGTCATCGTCCCGTATAGCGCCGACCTGTCCGCCGTGCGCCGCACGCTGGCAGACTACATTGCAAACGAGCCCCGCGTGCTGAAAGACCCGCCCCCCTGCATCGGGCCGGACAGCTTTACCGACCGCGGCGTGCAGGTTTCTGTCATGGCATGGGTAGAGCGCGCCGCCTACTGGGATGTCTTTTATGATTTGCACGAAACCATCCAGGCCGCGTTGGACAGCATCGGCGTCCCCATCTCTGTTTCCACCGTGCAGTTGGCAAACGGCGGGAAAAATGCCGACGATGACACCCATCTGCCATAAAGTTTGGGTATAATATATGCTAACTTGCATTTTTATGTCTTAGGAAAGGATGGCCCCAATGAAAAAGAAACTCCTTCTCTCCTTGCTTTTATGCACCGGGCTGCTGCTCACGGGCTGCAGCAAGGGCATGGTCATTGCCACTGTAAACGGCACACGCGTCTATGAAAGCAGTGTGCGTGATCTCATCACCGCCTATTTCCAATATTACGGGGTCAGCGACCCTACCAGCTCCACCTACCGGGAATTTGCAGACCAGGTCGTGGAATTGGCCATTGATACGGCCGTGCAGAATGAAATCGTGGCTCAAAAGGTAAAGGAATACGGCCTGGATGTGCTCAGCGAGGATGAAAAAGCAGAGATCGAAAGCACCGTGGATGAATCCATCCAATCCTTAAAGGATCAGTATTACGAAATCGCCAAGCAGGCCGATCCGGACGGCACGGAGGAGGCCTGGCAGCAGACCGCCCAGGACAATGTCGACGATTACTTCCAGAACAACGACGTATCCCGCGAAAGCCTCATTGAGGACTGGACGGCCAGTAAGCAAGCCACCAAGCTGTATGAGCGCGTCACGGAAAACATCTCCGTGACGGAGGAAGAGGTGCAGGATGAATACGACACCCGGGTCGCAGAAATGAAAGAGACCTATGCCGAATCCCCCGGCAGCTTTGAGCAGGATATGATGAACGGCGCGACGGTCTATTACCGCCCCGCAGGGTTCCGGGAAATCAAGCAGATTTTGATTGCCTTCAACGAGGAGGATGCCGAGACCATCGCCGCCCTGCAAAACCAGGGCGATACGGAAGGCGCGGAGGAGGCCAAGCAAGCGGCGCTGGCCAATATCCGGGACAAAGCGCAAGCGGTGCTGGATTCCCTGAAAAAGGACGGCTCCAATTTTGACGAGGTCATGGAAGAAAACACCGACGATACCTCCACCGAGCCGTACGCCGTCGGCGATTTGGGCGAGGATACCTCCTATGTGGAAGCGTTTACGCAGGCCGCCTTTGCCCTGCAAAAGCCGGGGAATATCTCCGGCCTGGTCGCTACGGACTATGGCTACCACATCCTGCTGTATGTGGGCGATATAGAGGAAGGCGCTGTGCCGTTTGAGGAGGTCAAGGCCTATACCGAGGAACAGTTGCTTTCCAGCAAAAAGCAGGAGGCCTACCAGCAGCAGCTCGAGGCCTGGCAGGCCGAGATGGATGTGCAGACCTATGCAGACCGCATCGACCTGAGCCAGTATAAATCGGACGCTGCCACCACCATGGCCGGCGATTGAGCCGCCCCATCGCAAAAAAAGACAGGCGGCAGACGCTATAAAGTGTCTGCCGCCTATTTTTATGCGTTTGCCGCTTTTGCCTGATACAATTTCATCAGCGCCGCCACGCAAGCACTCTCTGTCATCTCTTTCACCGAGAACCCATATGCCTGCATCACGGCCCTGTCGTTTTGCTGGTGGGCCTTTCGCAGCTCCGGCGGCATCAAAACATCATCATATAAGTCCGCCAAACTACTGTCGGGATAGAGCGCGCGGGCATCCAAAATCGCCTGGGCCGTCTGTTCGATTTTGGCCTTTTGTTCTTCCGTGGGCTCCGGCCACGGGAAATTGTTGTAGACAACATTCACAGAATAACGGTAATCACTTTTAATTCTTCCGCAAACTGTTCGCATCCAAGCATTATGCACATTGGACATTAGCACGCCAAAGTGGAAAGGTGTTACATCAGACATCAACAGATTTGCATCACCGCAAATGATGTTGGAGTTTACAAATCCAATTGGAATGTACCGCCTATTCTGCGAAGAATGTCTCGGGATAATAATGTATTGTGTATCAGGTTGCCTTATTTCTCCGAACAAAGTAGGGGTTTCAGCAAGTTTTCTTGTAGCATCTCGATTGCTGCTTTCCCGCATCTTCCGCACCGCCGCCACTGCATCCATGACAGGCGGCACCTTCTTCAAAATTGCAGGAGATACCCCTTTGAGCCACAAGCACCAGCGTTCCTTACTATGTAAGAACTCTGTTGCACCAACAAAACACTTGAACAGGCTCGCCGCTTCAGGATAAGCAGAAATAATCGCATCTTTTTCTTCAGTAGAGTAGTCGCTCAAATGCCCGCCATCATTTGGCATACTACCAAATACAACTGGAGGGACATCGCAAAGAGCGCGTTTACGACTATCAATCAAAACAGTTGGGCCATCAACTAAATATGGATTGATATTTCCCACTATTTGTGGCCTATCCTCAGAGAACAACCGTTTTGGTCTTTTATTGGGTGCCACGCTAAATCCAATAATTACACAATGCACATGAGCCTTGATTTTTGCTTCACTGTCCCAGCGGAACGTGCGATGAGCAAAGTCAATGTGAACGCTATCATTAAGTAAGGATTTCCACAAAATTGGGACCTGCTCACCTTGCGTAATCGAATTTGTTGAAACCAGTGCAGCACGTATCTGACTATTTTGCATTAGCACGGATGCTTTCTTATACCACCCCGAAACATAGTCGAGATTGCTGGCATTTTTCTGCCCCGAAAACACTTCGGCCAGTTCTTGCTTTTGGTCTTTGTCCATCAATCTCGCCCCCACAAACGGCGGATTGCCCAAAATATAAGATAGCTTGGTTTTCGGTACCACGTTCTCCCAGTCCATGCGTAAGGCGTTGCCCTCTGCGATGTTGGCATAGCGCTTTAATGGCAGGAAGTCTATCGTCGTGTGTACAATGTCCTCCGTTTCTTTGAGCATCTGGCTTTCTGCGATCCACAGCGCCGTTTTCGCCACCGTCACTGCAAAGTCATTGATCTCTATCCCGTAAAACTGCCCGATGGATACCTGAATCGGGCTGTTGAAGTCCATCGTGATTTGCCCGCTCGTCAAGATCCGCAGCACGTCGTTTTCCAGCCGCCGCAGGCTGATGTATGTCTCCGTCAAAAAGTTCCCGCTGC
>CAJLPK010000050.1 GCA_905208455.1 uncultured Bacillota bacterium | reverse complement strand
TACGCCCTCGGCCGTCACAATATCCGTCACCCTGGGCTTGCCCTCCGTGACGGTGCCGGTCTTATCCAGCACCACGGTATTTACGGTATGCGCCGTTTCCAGCGCCTCGGCGGATTTAATCAATACGCCGTACTCCGCTCCCTTGCCGGTGCCTACCATGATGGCAACCGGCGTAGCCAGCCCCAGCGCGCACGGGCAGGAGATGACCAGCACCGCAATCGCCGTGGACAGCGCAAACTCGCCCGTCTGCCCCAAAATCAGCCAGACTGCCGCCGCGATGGCCGCGATGGCAATGACCACCGGCACAAACACGCCGCTGATCTTATCCGCCAGCTTGGCGATGGGCGCCTTGGAATTGGCGGCCTGCTCTACCAAATCGATGATTTGCGAAAGCGTGGTATCCTTGCCCACCTTCTGCGCCCGGCACACCAGCGCGCCCGTTTGGTTGACAGACGCGCTCAGCACCGTGTCCCCCTCGCCCTTTTCCACCGGGATGCTCTCGCCAGTCAGCGCGCTCTGGTCGATGGAGGAATGGCCGCTGACCACCACGCCGTCCACCGGCACGCTGGCGCCGGGGCGCACCAAAAACGTATCGCCCACCACGACCTCCTCCAGCGGAATTTCCAGCTCTTGGCCGTTGCGCACCACCGTGGCGGTCTTGGGCGCTAAGTCCATCAGCTTTTGGATGGCCTCGCCCGTCTTGCCCTTGCTGCGCGTCTCCAGGTATTTGCCCAGCGTGATCAGCGTTAAAATCATCACCGCTGATTCAAAGTACAGGTCCATCGCGTAATGGTGCACCACATCCATCTGCCCGTGACCCAGGCCAAACCCGATGCGGAAAATGGCAAACAGGCCGTACACAATCGCCGCCGCAGACCCGATGGCAATCAGCGAGTCCATGTTGGGCGCGCCGTGAAACAGCGTTTTGAACCCTACCTGGTAATAGTTTCGGTTGACATATACGATGGGCAGCGCCAGCAGCAGCTGCACCATGGCAAAGGAAATTGCGTTTTCATCGCCATGCAAAAACCACGGCAGCGGCCAGCCGAACATATGCCCCATCGAAACGTACATCAGCGGAATCATAAACGCAAACGATACGATGAGCCGCCGCTTCATTTCTTTGAGCTGGTCCGCCATGGCATCCTGCGGCTTGGCCTCCGCCTGCCCGGGCAGGGCCGCGCCATAGCCCGCTTTCTGCACCGCCGCGATGATGGTTTCCGGCGAAACAGCCGCCTGGTCGTAGGTCACGACCATCGAATTGCTCAAAAGGTTTACCTGCACATCCTGCACGCCCTCGGTATGCCTTACAGCCTTTTCCACATGGGCCTGGCAGGCCGAGCAGGTCATCCCCGTTACGGAAAATTTCTGTTTCATGTTTCTCTCCTTACCCCACCCCCCTGGGGTGTATTGTTAGTATATTCTAACTTTTTCTCTTTGGCAACCCCCTTTTTTCAGCTTTGCCAAAAATCCGCCTGCCATACCGCGCCTTTCAGAAAGAAAAAAGACGGGCTTCCCCGTCTTTTGCTCCGTATGCGGCCCCGCTGCTTTAGGCCGCCCGCCCCGTTTGCCCCTGCGGCGCCTCCGCTTTTGTGCGTTCCACATACGCCTCTACATAGCTGCGCACATGCCAAAACGGCGACGGCCCTGCCTCCAGCACGGCCCGGTGAAATTCCATATCCGTATATGCCTCGCCCAATTCTGCCTTGGCATAGCCCTGCAGCTCCATGATCTCCAAATACCCGATGGCATAGGAAAGCGAATCGCCCGGGGCAGAGACCGCCTGGTTCCAGTAAAAGCTCACCGTCTCTTCATCGACAACGTAATCGTATTTTCTCAACAGCGATTTGATCTGCTCCTTGCCCCAACCTTCATAATTCACCCCCAGGTCAATCCTGGCCGCCAACAGATCAAAGCCGCTGCTTTCGTTGGCCATAAATACGCGTTTACGCTCGCTGTCTTGGGCATACTTGGCGCTGTACTGCTCGGCATAGGTAGCCCAGCCCTCGGTATATCCTTCGAAGGAAAGTTTTTGCCTCAGCTTCGCATAAGGATGATGCTGGTTATGATAGTTGAATTGGTACAAATGACCCGGAAATCCCTCGTGCGCCAATGTCAAGAACAGTTCGCCATCGGTCTTTTCGTCCGGTTTTGTCAAGTATATCTGATTGTTGTACTGGTAATAGACACCTCCGGTTCCGTTGTCCTCTACCTGCTCGTTGACATTGAAGATCTGGTAGCCGCCCGTCTCTACCGTCGGAAAATCCTGTTGTATGCTGGTTTTTAGCGTTTCCGCGATGGCATATGGATCCCTTGTGCCCAGCTTGGTCACGGCGGTTTTTGTTGGAAGCGCTCCGTCCTGATCCATCAGGCGGTTCCATTCTTTGTCGTTCTCATCCAAGGCCTCGTCCAACATGGCAATCATCTCCTCCGCACTACGGGAGGATCCTGTCTTGAATGTCATCAAGGCTTGGTAGTATGCTTTCCCCTCCTCAGTCTTACAAGCACCGCCCTCGATACATTGCGGCTTTAGCGCCTCCAATCCATCGGCCAGCCGCAGATATCCGGGCGCCAACTGCTGTATCACAGCCTCCCGATACTCCTGCTTTAGGGCTTGCTTCTCTTCTTCACTCAGCTCCGAAATGCCGTCCACCTTTTGCGCAAACGTATCGATCAGATAAATTTCTTCCGGCGCTTTGGCAAAGTTTCGGCAAAAAGCCACCACTTGGTCCATCTGGTCTTGCCCCATCAGCAGACCTGCCGCCGCTTTTTCCTGCTGAAAGGCCAGCATACTATCCAAATACCGTCCACTGCCCTGCACCATCTGGATTTCCTGCTCGGCAAGCAGCGCATTGTCTACCTCGTTTTGTTCCAAAATCAAAGGCAGGTGGGTATGCTCGCCCAAAAAGCTGCCCATCGGCTCCCAGCATAGCCGGTGTTCATACAGCGTGCGCTCCGCTTGCAAATACGTCTGCAAAATCTCGCATTCCCTCCGTTCTTCTTCCGAAAGCGGCTGCTGCTGAATTTGCTGCAAAAAGACCAGATCCTCCTCGATATGCCCCAGCTGTTTGTCAAACGCGTCTTGGCCGTATCCATTGAAATGAAATACGCCGTTTTCCATATACCCATCATAAAACCGCTCACGAATGCCCAGCTGTTGCATCGAGTTTTTCACCGTTGGCGGCGGATTGGTGATCTGGATCTCTCTGCCCATCGTTGTTACGCTACAGCCTACCGCGCCAAATGCCATGCACAGCGCCAGCAGAATCGCCGTCCCTGTTTTCCGAAGCACGCCTCTTTTCATCTGATTTTCCCCCCGAATGCATGATTGTACTTTTCTCTCTCTTCCCCTTTGCTAGGTCAAAATTTTCTTATGCCGCTGCCCTGTACACCGGCACGCAGCCCGTCTGCTTTCCGCCGCCCGCCTCTTCGATGTAAGCGTCCGTCGCCTTTTCTATGCCCTCCTTGGTGGGCAGCGCCTCCAAGATCGCCCGGTGAAATGCTTTGTCGTCAAACGCGCTGCCCAGCGCTTCCGAAGCCCTGTCATACGCCTTTTCGATTTGCCGGGCGGTGTAGTAATACTGCAAATATTCGCCCGGCGATGCAAGGAAGATCTGGTACATCTCTTCCATCGCCTGCTCATCCACATCAAAATACATCTCCGCAAACGCCGTCAGCTCTTCGGTATCCCAACCCAGGTAATTCACGCCAATGTCCATCTGGCAGTACAGGTTCAGGCTCAGCTGGCTGTTGAGCCTGCACAGGCTGGCCGCCCCTTCGCTGTCCGTTAGGTATTTGTAGCTGTAATTTTCCACATAATTGGCCCATCCCTCGCTGTATCCCGTGGGTGTCAAAAGCTGGTACAATACGCTGTCGCCGGCCTGCCGGCTGTAATTGGTCTGGTATAAATGCCCCGGGAACCCTTCGTGCGCCAGCGTGGGCAGCACGCTGTCCCCCAGGTGCTTTTCATTGATGTAAATGTGGTTTTCCACCCCTTCCTTGTCCACATACGGGATCATGTAAAACGCCGGGTTTTGGATGGTGTCCTCCAGCGCCGGGGACACCTGGCTCACCGTATACGGCACCTCGCCCCAAAGCGCCGGGAAATCCGCCTGCATCTTCTCCCGGAACCACGCCACGCTCTGCTCCGGGTCCTCCGTGCCCAGGTCCATCCTTTCCCACGCCTGGTAGCCGGCCGGGTCCTGCCAGATTAGGCTGCGCATCTCCGTCAGCATCGCCTCCTCATCCTCCTCGAGCTCCTCCTGGATCTCCTCCGGCGAGGCCTGGCTCATGGTGTATTGGCGCACCAGCGTCTTATATACCATGCGCCCCTGCGGCAGGCTGGCCAGCGACCCGTCACGGCTCTCGTCCTTTGCGTTTTCCAGCCCCTCCGCCATCGTCTGGTATGCCGGCAGGCAGTAAGCCTGCACAGCGTCCCTGTTGCGCTGCTTATAGCTCTCCTTTTGCGCCGTGCTCAGGCTCTCTATGCCTTCAATGCGTTCGTCAAACGACCGCAGCAGTACGTTTTCCTCGCCAGAGCGCAGGAATGCCTCGCATTCTTCGATTGCCAGCTCCGCCTGCTCGGCGCTGATGCCCAGCCCTGCCTGCTTTTTCTCCTGCTGATACTGCATCAGCTCCTCGGCATAGCGCGGCATATCGCTGAGCAGCGCCAGATAGTTTTCCACGTCCTCCTCCGTATCCAGCGCCAGCTCTGCCAGCGAAATCTGGATCTGCGCCTGCCAGCCAAAATTTGGCGCATTGGGATTGTCATAATACGCCGGCGCGGCCGGCACTGCGCTTTGCAGCGTCCAAAGCAGCAGGTCATAGGTTTTCTGCTGGCTTTCGGACAGCGTCTCCCTGTCATACTGCATCAGCGTCTGGATGATCTCAGCATTCTCCTTGGCTTCTTTTTCCGCTTGCTCCTCCGTCTGCGCCGTATAATGCCCGAAGGTAGGCGGCAATGCCTCCAGCCCTGCTGCTTCCGGGTCGTCAAAGAAGAAATGGAGGGTCAAATAATCCTCGCCTATCATCTGCTTTAGCACGCGCGTGCAATACGCATCAAACGAATCTGCCGTCAGTTTTGGCCCCGCACAGGCCGAGGCCGCCGCCCATACGCACACTGCCATGGCCATGGCCAGCACACGCTTTGCCCTTCGTACCATCCGCTGCTGCATTTTTGTTCCTCCTACTCCGTTTTTTTTACTTTATCATGCCCTCCTTTTCTCTGCCAAGCAGCGGTTTTTAATTTTTACGATATTTTGGATAAAAATTGTCTTTATTTTGTCATTTTTACCTAAGTTTGCCGATAAATTTTGCAAAAAGCCTTGTCTGCCCTCCATCACACGGCTATAATAAAGGTATATAGAAACACATTTGTTTCTATCTTACCTTTCGCTTCTCATGCGTTCGTGCATAATTTTTTAGAAAGGAAGGAACTGCAATGAGAAAACGGAAATTTTGGTCGGTAGCGTTGGCAGCGGCTGTCGCCGCTATGATGCCCATCTCCGCGCTGGCCAAAACCTGGGACAATGTGGACAGCTGGGATAAGCTGGCCGAGGCGTTCGGTGATACCGACGCAGACGTCACCATCATCCTCACCGGCGATATCCAATTCGCCGGCGCCCTGGAGGCCAAGGAGGGACAGACCTACCGCATCAATGGGCATGAGTACATCCTGTCCGATGTCGCGTTCCATGGCACAGGCAGTGCAGAGGTCAATGCCGATATCCAAAACAAACAGACGGATACGGCTCTATCTGTCCAGGATACCAAGGTCACTGTCAATGGCGATGTCAAAGCCGATGAAAACGGCGGCGGGGTCGGCGCCGAGGGCGCCGCGGATGTGACCGTCAACGGCGATGTAGAAGGTACGCTCGGCGGCGTGGCCGCTACGGAGGAATCCAAAATTACCGTCAACGGCAATGTAGATTCTGACGGCGTAGGGGCCCTTGCTACGGAGAAAGGCGAGGTCGCTGTCAACGGCGATGTCAAGGGCGGTGACGCCGGCGTAGCCGCCGCAGGGGAATCCACCGTAAAGGTAGACGGCAGCGTAGCTGGCAAGGATGGCCAGGAGCTGGGCGGCCAAGGGGTCGTCACCGCTGATGACGCCAAGGTAGAGGTAACGGGCGATGTCAAGGGAGGCAATGCCGAATCCGAGTCCGACCAGGCCATCGGCGGCACAGGCGTTCTGGCAGCCGGCGAATCGGAGGTCACGGTGGGCGGCAGCGTCCAGGGGGGCGACGCCAAAAACGATAACGCAGCCGTTGCAGGCGACGGCATAGCCATGGAGGCAACAGCAGATGTCACCGTCAAGGGCGATGTCAAGGGCGGCAGCGCTGTTTCCGAAAAACAGGCCGTTTCCGGCCACGGCGTTTTCGTGCTCTGTCTTGAGGCAAAGGATGAGGAAGCCAAGCAGGCGGGCAAGCTCGTCATCGAGGGCTCCGTATCCGGCGGCCTGGCCCAGGGCGAGGATGCCGTGCAGGGCAATGCCTTGTACTATTTCTTTGACCAAACACAGGTGCCGGAGGATATCATCATCCCGAATTTGGACAGCACCTCCGGCCAATCCCTGGTGGATTCTCTGGACCAATATGTAACCGGCCTGGCCGATTATTTAGCGGATATCAGTGGAGAGACCGTGAACCCGGAGATCACAGAAGCGCTGTACCAAGGCTTTATTGATGTGCTGACACAGCTGGTACTCATCAACCATCCTGATGCTGCCATCGAGAGCGAGCAAGCGCTCATCGCCTTCCTGGATACCCTGCCGGCTGAGGAGCGCGCATTGTATGCCGGCGTGTTCACCGACGCCCTCAAGGCTTCGTATGATCCCATCGTGCAGCAGATCAATGTCGAGATGCTGGCCCGCTATCTGCGCCCCACCGTCACCGTACACGCCCTTGAGGCTGAAAACGGCGCCGAGACCATCGGCTCGGATATGGGAGCCATGATGAGCGATCTGCTCTCTGCTGAGGTCAACTACCTTGTCCGTGTGCTGCCCGGCGAAAACGGCACGCTGTCTGTGGACAAGGAAACCGTCAAAGCAGGCGAAACTGTCACCATCACCGCCAAGGCGGATGAAGGCTACCGCGTCTCCAAGGTCTTTGTCAGCGGCAAAGAGCTCCAGGGCAAGGACGGCGTGTACACCTTTACAATGCCGGAAAACGGCGATGCGACCGTATCCGCCGAGTTTGTCTCCGCACAGAGCGGCGCACCCAAAACCGGCGATCAAAGCGAATCCGCCCTTTGGGCTTTCCTGCTGGCAGCAGCGGGCGGCGCTGTCTTCCTCATCCTAAAGAGGAAACACACGCACGCATAAACAGCCTTCACCACAAAAAGCATAGGCCATTGGCCTATGCTTTTTTCTTTGCCTTACCGCCTTGCGCCCCTTTGCTTAGGCCGGCACAGAGGGGTTGCTTGTTCCTGCCCGCGCCTTTGCCCAGCCTGGCCTTTCTTCCTGCCTTTTCCCGCCGGTGCTGCCGGCCCCTGCGCCGCCGCAGCGCCTGTCTCTTGCCTTTTGCGCTGTCTTATCCACTGCGCCTGTTCCCCTGCCCCTCGGCAGGCCCTTTGCCGCGGGCATGCCTTCTCCCGGCGGCTTCGTTCATCCATAGCAAAAGCAAAAAGGCCCGGCGGTTCGCCGAGCCTTTTGTCCTGGTTCTGCCTATCGTTTATCTGCGCTTTGCAAGCGCCGCTGTGCCTGCGCCTGCCAGCGCCAGCACCGCAATCACCGCCCACAGCATGGGCATCTGTGCATCGCCGGTCTGCGGAGAGGCCGTCGCCGCGCCCGACGTTTCCGCCGCGGCCGGAAGCTGTGCCACATCCGTCATGATGTAGGATGAGCAGTGCGTCGTTTCATACGCCGCCATCCCCTGCTCGATCACGCTCTTGGCCGGCGCCCCTTCTGCATCTGTGCCGGCCAGCTTGCCATCCTCGAGCTCATACAGGTATACCGTCTCGCCGTCTGCAAATACGGACAGCGCGGGGAATGTTACCACCGTACCCTGCGGCAGCGCGCCTTCATGCGTCAGGTCGATGCGCACTGCCTTGGCCCCCTGGCCCAGCAGCGCCTGCATCTCCGCCTCCGCGCTCACATCGGTAAACTGCGCATACAGCCTTACATCCATGGCCTTTTGCTGCGTAGTCTGCCCATAGGCGTTGAAGATCCACATATAGATAGCGCCGTCCTCATTTTGCAGCGCCGCTACCAGCTGCTTGCCGCTGGCCTGGGCCGCCTCAATGACGTCCGCCGGCATCACGGCCGTTTTATCCGCCGCGGTAAACATTACAAACACCGCAGGCTCTGTTGTGTTCGCCAAGCTGTCCAAAATGGCCTGCTTGTTGTTTTTCAGGTCGTCCGCGGTAAAGGTGGTTTCCGGGGCCTGTGCATTTTCCTGGATCTGCGCTTCCGTCAGATCGCTCAAAACGTATACGCCGCCGCTGGAAAGCGCCAGCCCAATCTCATTCTCCGGATAAGTTTGCACCTTCTCCACAGCCACAGCCTTGTTCCCTGTTACCTTGTACAGCGTCAGCGTCTCTTCTCCGAAATATTTCTCATGGCCAAAATACAGAAAAGATCCCTCTGGAAAGCTCTTTCCCTTTATGTCTACGACCAGCCCTTTTCCGCCCCGGAATAGCTTGGCCAGCTTTGCATCCTCTGACGCTTTGTGAATATCTACTGCCAAATCCACCGGTGCGGACAGCGTTTGGTTGTCCAACGCTTCCAGCCGGAGTTGATAGGCCTCGCTCCCATCTGCATTCAGCATATTCGCTTCCACGGCTAGCTGCACGCTCCACGCCTGATTGATGATCTCATGGGACAGCATCATGCTCTGGCCATTTGGCATCATTTTGCTCTTGATGCTCATCCCCTCTGTTTCCATCGGCCCCAGTACCTTTTTCAGCGTTGTCAAAATCTCATCCTGATCCAGGTCCGCAAAGGTATCCGCTGTAAAACGGACTGGTACATAGACGATCACCAAAATCTCTGCCTTTACACCGTCCACCTCTGCCGATACGAACGCTTCGCCGCCGGCCATGCCATGGATCTTCCCTGTCTGATCCACTGTAACGATCTTTTCATCGCTGCTCTTCCATTGGATCTCTTCCGGCGCAACCTCCGGCGTTACCGTGACATTGAGTTGCTGCTCCTCCCCTATGTTGATGAAAACATCCGGGCTGTCGAATGCCACCGTCGTCTCCTGCGGCGCCGGCGGGTTCAGATTGTCTGTCGGAGTGCCTGCCGGCTCTCCCTGGGCAAAGGCTGTGGCTGTCATCCCTGTCATCAGGCACAGCGCCAGCAGCATTGCCCCTAGCTTCTGCTTCATGGTTTCCCCCCTCTGCCTGCATTTTTTATATTTGGTATACAGGCTATCACCATCAGTATAGCTTATGTCAAAAATGTGTCAATGCAAATTTCTAATTTTTTCGTCTTTTTTCTTCTTTTCCTGTCCTCCGTGGGCAGCGCGTCCCATCATTCTCCTTTTGCCTGCCTAGGCCGATGGCTTCCTTTCCTTTTGCGTGCAGGAAAACGCAGCATAAATTTCCCCAATGCCCTGGCAGCGCACCGCGAAAATACACCCTTGCCCTGCCGTTATTAGGCTGTCCCGTCCGCCCATGCCCGCAAAAAAAGAAGGCCTTGTGATACGGCCTCCTTTTCTTCCTTTGCTTATGCTTTGCCAACGCCCTCCAGCGCCGCGCACTGCTCAATAAACTGCCGAGCCGTCCGCGGGCTGCGCCCGTTGCGGCGCAGTGCGTGCGCTTCCGCCTTGGCGATGAGTTCCTCTTTGGGCATATGGACGCCGTACTGCTGTGCCAAATGCAGCACGATCTCCAGATATACATCCTTTTCCGGGCGCAGAAACGTAATGAGAATGCCGAACCGGTCGGACAGCGACATCTGTTCCTGGATGGTATCGCTTAGATGGATCTCATCGCCCGCCCGTGCGCTGGCCGTCTCACGTACCAGGTGCCGGCGGTTGCTCGTAGCGTACACCACCAGGTTTTGCGGCCGCCCGGAGGCAGAGCCTTCCAAAATCGCCTTCAGCGCGGCAAAATCGCCGTCGTCGCGGTCAAAGCTGAGGTCGTCGATAAACAGGATGAATTTCAGCGGGTTTTTGCTCAGCCGGTCCAGCAGCGCGGGCAACTGATATAACTGCTTTTTCTTCAGCTCGATCATCCGCAGGCCCTTGCCCGCAAACTCGTTGACCACCGCCTTGACGGTGGAGGATTTGCCCGTGCCCGCGTCACCGTACAGCAAAATGTTAGAGGCCGGCCGCCCCAGCAGCAGCGCCTTGGTATTGTCTATCACCTGGGCACGCTGTGCTTCGTACCCGCTCATCTCGCTCAGCCGAATGGGGTCGGGCGACTGAATCGGCACAATCTCCTCATCCTTGAGCACAAAGGCACGGTATTGGGCAAAAATGCCGTACCCATGGATGCCGATGTTTTGCAGCCTGTCGCGGTAGACGGCGCCGAAATGCAGCGGCGTGGTGTTCCATTGCGGCAAAAACCCGGAAAAGCGGATGTCCCGCTGTACGGACTCACTGCTCACCCGGGCAATCTCGTCCAGCACGCGCAGCTCGTGCTGCACGGCCTGCTCCACCACCGGAGCCGCCTGCTTTCCCTCGGCGCGCAGCAGCATGTAAAAGTTTTCGTCGCACAGGATGTAATGCAGCAGGTATTCGCTCCAGTTATCGCCCCTTTGATACAGCGCCGCCACAAACGCCGCATAGGCGTCCACCGCCTTTTCTGCGCCGTCCCATACAGCCTGGAGCATCGCCGCAAATTTTTGGAATACCTCATCGTCCCAAATGCTGCGGAATACCACCAGCGAATGTATCTTTTGTACCATGTCCTTCCAGTTCATGGCCCTTCCCCTTTCCAGGCCGCGCAAAAAACGCGCCTATAAACCAAACGCCCCCTTTTCCGGCCCGGGCCCGTGCATGGCCCGCCCCGGAAGAGAGGACGCATCCGTTTTATTTCCGTTATACCAAATGGAAGCCTGCCTCGCGCAGCGCTCTGCAGATCTCCCGCGCCTGTTCGCCGTTGCGCGTCTCCATGCCGATGCGCAGGATACAGGCGTTGATGGCCATATTCGCCTCGCCCCGGTCATGGTGTACAGACACCACATTGCCGCCGTACTGGGCGATGATGCGGCTCACGCCTTCGAGCTGTCCGGGCTTGTCCGTCAGCGCGATGGTGATGTTGCTGTTGCGCCCGGCCGTGACCAGCCCGCGCTCGATGACCTTGCTCAGGATGTTCACATCAATATTGCCGCCGGATACCACGCAGCATACCTTTTTGCCCTTAAGCGGCACCTTATTGTACATCGCCGCCGCCACCGAGACCGCGCCCGCGCCCTCAGCGATGAGCTTCCGCTCCTCAATCATCGCCAAAATCGCGTTGGCTACCTCGTCGTCCGTCACCGTCACGATGTCGTCCACATAGTTGGATACCAGCTCGTACGTCAAATCGCCCGGGTGCTTGACCGCAATGCCGTCGGCAAAGGTATCCACCGTTTCCAGCGTTACCTTCTCCTTTTTGCGGATGCTTTCCAGCATGCTGGGCGCGCCCGCCGCCTGTACTCCGTATACCTTTACATCCGGCTGCATGCGCTTGATGGCGTACGCCACGCCGCTGATGAGCCCGCCGCCGCCGACGGGCACCAGCACCACGTCCACATCCTTGAGCTGATCTAAAATCTCCAGCCCGATGGTGCCCTGGCCCGCGATCACGTCCGGGTCGTCGAACGGGTGGATCAGCGTCCGCCCCTGCTCCTCTACCAATTCCAAGGCGCGCTTATAGGAATCGTCATACGCGCCCGAAACCAGCTCTACCTCCGCGCCGTAGCTTTTGGTGGCCTCCACCTTGCTGATGGGCGCGCTGTCCGGAATGCAGATCAGGCTGGAAATGCCGTTTTTCGCCGCCGCCAGCGCCACGCCCTGGGCATGGTTGCCGGCCGACGACGCCACCACGCCGCACGCCTTTTCCTCCTCGGAAAGCTGGCTGATCTTATAATACGCGCCGCGCACCTTAAAGCTGCCCGTCACCTGCAGGTTCTCCGTTTTCAGGTATACCTCGCATTCGCTGTTCAGCTCAGGGGCATGGATCATCTCCGTTTTTCGGATCACGTCCTTCAATACATACGACGCATGGTAGATCTTATCCAGCGTCAGCTCACGCTTTTCCTCCATCACGGCATCACCGCCCCTTTGTTTGCGCCGCTGACCAGCTTGGCATAGCGGGCCAAATAGCCGGTCTTTACCTTGGCCTCCGGCTGTACATAGTGCTTTTTGCGCTCGGCAAAGGTCTCCTCCGATACCTTTGCGTTGATGCGGTGGTTGGGGATGTCGATCTCGATGATGTCCCCTTCCTCCAAAAGCCCGATGTTGCCGCCCATGGCCGCCTCCGGGCATACATGGCCGATGGAAGCGCCGCGGCTGGCGCCGGAAAAGCGCCCATCGGTGATCAGCGCCACCTCTTTGTCCAGCTTCATGCCGGCCAAGGCGCTGGTGGGGTTGAGCATTTCGCGCATCCCCGGGCCGCCCTTGGGCCCTTCGTAGCGGATGACCACCACATCGCCCGGCTTGATGCGCTGCCCGTAAATGGCTTGAATCGCCTCTTCCTCGTCGTTGAACACGCGGGCCGGGCCGCTGTGCACCAGCATCTCCGGCGCAACGGCGCTGCGCTTTACCACGCAGCCATCCTGCGCGATGTTGCCCCATAGGATGGCAAGCCCGCCGGTCTGGCTGTATGGGTTTTCCACCGGGCGTATCACGCTTTCATCGCCGTTTTCGGCCTTTGCGATGTTTTCCGCCACCGTTTGGCCCGTCACGGTCAACGCCGAGGTATCCA
>CAJLPK010000049.1 GCA_905208455.1 uncultured Bacillota bacterium | reverse complement strand
TGAGAGGAAGAGGACAGGCGTTGACGCTCTTTTTGTCCTAACTCCTTCCAGATGGTGCACAGCATGGTGATAAAGCAGGCGCCTCCTCCGATAAAATTGGAGATGGGTTCAGCCAAAAAGACCCCGTTGACGCCCAGGGAAAAAAGCCTGGGGAGCAGCAAGGTTAGAGGAATGACAATAAACGCTTTGCGCAGTAAAGAGAAGAAGATGGCCTGCTTGGATCTTCCTAACCCCACGGCCGCCGTTTGCCCGGACATTTGCAGTGCCATCATAAAGAAACCGAAGAAATAGGTGTGCATAGCGGGCGCTGTAACGGAAAGCAGGGCAGGATCGCTGGTAAAAATCCCAATAAAGGGCCGAGGGAAAATCAAAAGACAGAGCCAAATAAAAGTGGTGTAGCAGACGCACAGAATAGACATAAACTGAATGCCCTGCCGGACACGACCATATTCCTTGGCGCCGTAATTGAAGCCCAAAACAGGCTGAGCGGCGCCTGTTAAGCCATTGATAGGGGCAAAGGCCACTTCCCGCAAAGAATTGATGATCGTCATAGCACCGACATATATATCCCCACCAAAGAGCTTGAGCGTTGCGTTACATACTATTTGCACGCCGCTGTTGGTGACGTTCATGATAAAGCCAGATAGCCCCAGGGCCACGATTTCGCGTACAAGCGGGAAAGAAAGGTGCATATCCTCTTTTTTTAGCTGTATTAAGACTTGCTTTCCGGAAAGAAAGGATACAGCCCACAGGGCGGAAACAAATTGGGAAATGACGGTTGCAATAGCGGCCCCCCTGACCCCCATGTGAAAGACAAAAATAAAAATGGGGTCCAGGATGATGTTGATGGCTGCGCCGATGACCACGGTGAGCATACCTTTGCGGCCAAACCCCTGGGCATTGATAAACCCATTCATACCAAGGCTAAGCATGACAAAAGCATTGCCGCACAGATAGATAGAAAGATAATCATTGGCATAGGGAAATGTAGCGTCGCTGGCGCCAAACAGATAAAGCGCAGGACGCTTTAGCAAAAATCCGAGCCCCATCAATAAAATGCCGGTTCCAAGGAGCAGAATAAATGTATTGGCCATTACATGTGAGGCACGTTCTGTATTGCCTTCGCCGCGGGCTATGGAAAACAGAGGAGCGCCGCCGGTGCCAAACAGGTTGGCAAATGCCGTAATAATGGAGATGATGGGGAAAGTAAGGCCGATCCCGGTCAGCGCTGCGGCAGAAACCTCCGGCAGATGGCCGATATACATGCGGTCTACAACGCTGTAAAGCACATTGATGAGCTGGGCAAAAATCATGGGGACTGCAAGCTGTAAAATATTTTTGGAAACGGTTCCTTTAGAAAAGTCGCTGGTTTGCTGAAACAAAATGCCGGCCCCCCTTTGGACAATATCCTTATTTTTAATACTAGCGTATTCTTCTTTGGGTTTCAACAGACGAGAGGCCGCAAAACACTAAAATTCCCATACATAAAAGGGCAGGCGGACGCGGATAGTAAACCCAGAGACATCGGGGAAAAGGAAGGTACGCTATGAAAAATTATGACAAAATCCGCGTGGTGCAATACGGATGCGGGAAAATGGCAAAGTATACGCTGCGGTATCTGTATGAAAAAGGCGCAGAAATCGTAGGCGCAATCGATGTAGACCCGAACATTGTCGGCATGGATATTGGGGAGTTTGCCGGGCTGGGACGTGCGCTGGGTGTAAAAATATGCAAGGATGCAGAAGCGGTGCTGGCAGAGTGTGATGCCGATGTAGTGGTAATGACGCTGTTTAGCTTTATGGAGGACATGGCGCTGCACCTGGAGCTGTGTGCGAAAAAGGGCATCAACGTCATTACGACATGTGAAGAGGCTATTTATCCATGGACTACGTCCCCCGGCATAACGAATCGGCTGGATCGCATCGCAAAAGAGACAGGCTGCACGATTGCGGGCTCAGGGATGCAGGATATTTTTTGGATTCATTTAGTCTCGGCCGTGGCAGCGGGGAGCCACAGCATTGAGCGCATCGAAGGGGCAGTCAGCTACAATGTAGAGGATTACGGGCTGGCGCTGGCCAAAGCACACGGCGTAGGCTTGACCCCGGAGGAATTTGAAAAGCAGATCGCACATCCGGAAACGCTGGAGCCGGCTTATGTATGGAATTCAAATGAGGCATTGTGCAATAAGATGGGATGGACGATCAAATGCCAGAGCCAAAAAAGCATCCCTTACTTTTACGATAAGGAGCTCTATTCCCAGACGCTGGGCAAGACGATTCCCAAGGGGCATTGTATTGGGATGAGCGCAGTGGTTACGACGGAAACCTTTCAGGGGCCGGTGATAGAAACGCAGTGCATTGGGAAGGTATATGGCCCGGATGACGGCGATATGTGCGACTGGAAGATCAAAGGGGAGCCGAATGTTTCGTTTTATGTAGAAAAGCCGGCTACCGTAGAGCATACTTGCGCTACGGTTGTCAACCGGATTCCCAGCCTTTTGGCCGCACCCGCTGGGTATATTACGGTAGAAAAGCTGGAGGAGGTACAGTACCTATCTTATCCGATGCATTTATATCGAGAGGATGGATGCTGGTAAAAAAAGAACAGCCTTAAGGCTGTTCTTTTTTAGGCCTTTTTTGTGCCAACCAAGCCTGGAGGACAGGCGTATCAAGAAACGGCAGTAGCCCGGCAGCCCCCTTTTGCTGTATCAGGGAGAATACAGCGCAGAGTGCATCCATATAGCCTGCCATATATCCGTCGCAGTATGCGGCAGGCCGATGTCCTGCCAGATGCCAGCCTTGCTCTTGCAAATTGAGTGCAATGTGTTCGCTTACGGTACTATCTACCCGTAAATGAGGGTGAGTAAGAATATAGACGCGTTCTGGGGCCTTGGGTTGCATAAGATACATTCCTCCTAGTCTAGCTTTTGTATATGCGATACCACATAGAGAAAATCCGATTCAGATGCGTTGGGCATACTGATACGAAGCAGACAATGCAGACTTTGAAACTCTACATGCCCGATCACACCGTCTTGATCCACATAATACTGCAGGGTTTGCCCAAAGAAGGGCACAGAGGAGGCGGACGGTGCGGGATCCTGGTCGGTGAATAGGATCTGCGTACCCATTTGGTTATGGTCTTCGATTAGGGTGATGATAGAATCCTTAAATTGGACGCTGTAAATCAAAGAAGCGTCGTCGGATACATTGCTGCGCGCAATGAACTCGTCTCCCTGAAGGGAAAAATGGGGATGGCCAGATACTCCAGACAAAGGGGCCGGCTCCACAAAGCGGCGGTATCCCCAGGCGCCAACGGGAATAAGAGCCATGAGGCACAGCATTGCCAACAGCGCCAACAGGGAACGCTTATGCTTGGGCTTATGCATCTTTGGAGCAGACGGCTGCTCCTGCAGCTTTTTTTCGGCCGACCGCAGCGCTGAAAGCATGATGTCGTCGCTAATACAGGGGCCCGCCAGCCCTTGGCAGCGCTTTTTATCATTTTCCCTTTGGATTTGCTTTACCCGTTTGAGGTTCATTGGTTTTCATCCCCTTTCAAGATAAGCTCCAGTTCCTTTTTCAGCCGATATAGGCGTTTGGATACCGAAGGAACACGCATACGTAGTTTTTTCGCCAAATCCTTCGGCTTTTCGTGATAATACAAGTGAAGATACATAGCGGATGCCCATTGCGGGGGCAGTGTCATCAGAAAATCCAGGATTATGATATCCGTTAGCGAATCGTTTGCTATATCCGGGGTAATGAGAAGGTTTGGCTTGTCTGCCAAAGAGACAGGCTCGGGAACAGCGGCACGGTGATAATCCGCAACAACATGCTTTGCGATAACGTGAATCCAAGAATAAAATTTTGCCGGATTGCGCAAGCTAGAGAAATTCTTCAGAGCTTTATACGCAACGATTTGCAGCAGATCCTCTGCATCGGCTGGCTGACGCGCATGTGCCAACAGATAACCAAAGATGGGCCTTTTGTATCGGAGCCATAGAGTTTCAAAATTTTCTTCCATAAAGTTCTCCTTTCGTTGTCCGATTTTCTTGCGAACAAGCGTCTTACTATTTGGCTGGTCATCATAGGAAGGTCAACAACCAAACGTAAAGGAGAACCAAATATGAAGAAATTTTTGGGAATCATGATGGCCGCACTGCTGATGCTGGGCAGCACCCCAGCATTGGCAGCAGCGGATACGGGCTCTGTCGTTGCAGAGCCATCAGAACAGGAAGCGCAGACACGCGCCATAGCAGAGGCAGGCTGTATCCTGACACGGCACAGCTCTACGCAGATGAAGATTTATGTAACCTGTCTGACAAATTATAGCCCGGATATCATTGATTTTTATGTAGTGCTGCAGCGGTGGAATGGCGCAGGATGGACGAACGTACAAGCCTTTAAGGCAAACAAAAACGGAAACTATCTGTCCATGACAAAATACGTTTCACCCGCCAAAGGATATCGCTACCGTGCAAAGGCCTATGTATCAACCGCGTCGGCCGGAGCTGCCGTGGTAACATCCGGCGAAGTAAATTGGTAAAGCCCCCCTTCCATACAGAATGACGAACCTTTTGATGACTGGCTGCTTCATTGCCCATTGATATTGTGAAGATTCGTTAATTATCTGCTGATTTACATAATTATACTGTTCAGTTTCCATACTGTCTAGGAGAAATACCCAGGGAGAGTTAGAGTACGGTTGGTATAATTTTTGCAGATAGGAAGAAAGCGAATGATCGGATGACAGAAATTGAATACGTAAAAGAAAGAATTACTGCGCTGCGGATGAGGCTCAGGGTATCCGAACGCCAGCTTTCCAGTATGCTGGGCAAAAGCCCGAATTATATTGGAGCAGTACTGGATCATAAGAACCCGGATGGCGGGCCTTCGATGAAGATGTTTTTCAAAATCTGTGCGCTGCTGCGCGTAACGCCATACGAATTTTTTGATCAACTGAACCCGTACCCCATCCAGACCCATAGGATCATAGAAGAGATTTTACGGCTGACGGAAGGAAAAGAAGAAAAAATGGATCAGCTGGTGGTTCTATTGGAGAGGATGGAGCCGGACTGGTTTTGCAAAACGCTTAGCCTGGCAGAAACGAGCGGCCAAAAACAGAAAAAAGGGGACGACTAGCTTGCGCGTCCTTTTTTTTATACGGCACATTCCATTGCGCAATTTTGGCAAGGATGATATGCTACAAAAGCATAAGGGGGTGCTGTGCATGGAAACGGCCAAAATTTTAGTGGTAGAGGACGATGCGGACATCAATGGCCTTTTGACCGCAATGCTAAAAAAGCAGGGCTATGAGGTCACTTCCGCTTTTTCCGGGAGTGAAGCAAGGCTCTGTCTAAAGAATGAAGCCTTTCAGCTGATTTTGCTGGATCTGATGCTGCCGGGAATCACGGGGGAAGCGCTGATAGAGCAGATCCGGGCCGAACATACCATGCCCATCCTGGTGATATCTGCCAAAGGCCAGGAGGATAAGCTCAATGCTTTGCGCATGGGGGCGGATGACTTTATTTCCAAGCCGTTTGATGTGGAGGAGGTCATGGCGCGCATACAGGCCCAGCTGCGGCGGTATACGCAGTTTTCTGTGCATAAACAGGAAACAGGGAAGCACCGTTTCAAAGGAATCACCTTGGATATAGACGCTAGAGAAGTAAAAATTCAGGGGAATCGTGTTGCGTTTACTTCGCATGAGTTCGATATATTAAGACTGCTGCTCATGTACCCGCGCAAGGTTTTTACAAGAGAAAACCTTTTTGAAACGGTATGGGGAGAGCCTTATTACGGCGACGATAACACAATCAACGTACATATCAGCAATATACGGAGCAAGATTGCACAGCAAGACCCGGACAACGAATATATCAAGACGGTATGGGGCGTTGGATTTAAGATGAGCGATGAATGAAGCGAGGAGAGAAAAGGGCGGGCAGCCCTTTTTTTGTTCGGGGATCTTTAGAATTTCTTAAGATTTACTTTAGGATTTCTTGGCAATGCCCTCTTACAATACAGTTGTAGACCAAGAGGAAAGAGGATAAAAACATGGCAGAAAGCATTTTGCAAACCAAACAGCTTACAAAACAATATGGGCATGCATTAGCGTTGGATCATGTGGATATGCATTTGGAAAAGGGGCATATTTACGGCCTTGTTGGGAAAAACGGGGCAGGCAAAACAACGCTGATGCGCCTGATAACAGCGCAGAGCTATCCCACAAGCGGGGAAATCGTTCTTTTTGGCCGCACAGAGCCAGATAGTGTGCGGCGAATGAGAACACGCATCGGAGCAATGATAGAGACGCCTTCGTTTTACCCATTTATGACGGCGGAACAGAACCTGGAGTATTATCGGATCCAAAGAGGCATCGTAGGAAAAAGCTGTATCCAAGAGGCGCTGGAAATGGTAGGATTAACGGATACGCGCAAGAAAAAATTCAAAAATTTTTCCTTGGGGATGAAGCAGCGGCTGGGATTGGCGCTGGCTGTGATGGGGCATCCGGACTTCTTGGTGCTGGATGAACCCATCAATGGACTGGACCCCACAGGGATCATTCAGTTTAGGGAGATCCTCTTAAAACTAAACAGAGAGCAGAATACGACGATTTTGATTTCCAGCCATATTTTGTCGGAGCTGACAAACCTGGCGACGCATTATGGCTTTATCGATCATGGCTGCATGCTGCAGGAGATCACGGCCAAGGAGATAGAGCAGCGCTGCCGGGAGTTTATCGAATTGACGGTGGATGATACGGCCAATGCCGCTGTGGCGTTGGAAAGCAGGCTCAACTGCCGCGAGTTTGAAGTGCTGCCAGAGAATAAGATGCGGGTATATACGTATCTGTCTGCGCCGGGCAAGGTAGCGCAAGCGCTTTCTATGGCAGGGGTAAGCATACTTTCCATCAATACGCACACGGCGAATCTGGAGGAATATTTCCTTTCCTTGATCGGCCAGGACAAGTAAGACAAGAGGAGGCATAGAGATGTTTAATATCATCCGCAGTGAACTATACAAAACAAGACATCGCAAATATCCCTATATTTTGGTGGGCGTTCTGAGCGCATGCATCCTGTTTTTTATCAGCGTAATCGCAGTGCAGGATAATGCCAACGGCACCGGCTTTGGCTTGGGAGATATATTGATGGCCTGTGTACCGCTGCTGAGCATGGGGGTCTATGTGACCGCATTGATCGTGGACGCGGTGTTTTCCGATGAATATAAGAACCAGACCATGAAAAATACGATAGCCTTTGGGATTTCCAGAACCAGTGTGTTCTTTGGCAAGCTCATAGCAGAACTGATTGTAGCAATCATCAGCCTGGCTATTTTGCTTGCAGTTCTGATCATTAGCACCTTGATTTTGATTGGGCCGGGGGATGCGATGGTTTTACAGGCGGCACTTCCGATCTTTTTCCAGAGGGTGGCCCTGAGCCTGCCTTTGTTTGTCGGCGCGCTGTGTGTGGCAAACCTTTTATCCTTTACCATCAAGAGCAACGGGTTATGCATGACAGTATTTTTTGCGATGTTCGCCCTGGGCGCAGAGGTCTGTGTCTTGCTGGCGCGGCTTATAGGGCCGGTATTTCTGACCATCCGCGATTGGCTTTTGATGCCGCAGTTTGAAAGCATTGTAAAAAATACCATTGTATTCAGCGATGTATTGGGGAAATGCTTGATCGTCGGCCTCGGCTATGCCATCGTGGCTACGGTAGTCGGCTTGGCACTGTTCCAGCGTAAGGAAATCAAATAGGGACGGCGCTTAAAAGCGGAACTGGAGGGTTCCGCTTTTTGTTTATCTTGGGGTATTATGATATGATGAAAAAAGGAGGGAACGGCATGGCGTGGTTTTGGATGGCGGTATCCTGGGTCGTTGCAGCAGTCAGCATAGGAATCGTCTGCTTGGTGAAGAAAAATCTGCGGCAGGCAGCGCGCGCTATGCGTGAAATTGTGCGGTCTGATACAGCACAGCAGCTTCTTTTGGCGATGCCGCAAAAGGATACGGAGGCTTTGTTCAAGGAAATCAACGGCCTGATTTGCGCCAAGAGAGAAGGGGATTTGCAGCATGCACGAAGGGAAAACGAACTCAGGCAGGAGATTGCAAACATTACCCATGACCTTCGTACGCCGTTGACCAGTGTGCTGGGCTATTTGCAGCTCATGCAGGATGATAAGCTGCCTGAAGAGGAACGACAGCGCTATCTTGGCATTGTGCAGAATAGGGCGAGGGCCTTGCAGGCGCTCATTACAGGATTGTATGACCTATCCAGGCTGGAGGCTGGCGGGTATGTGCTGCAGAGGGAACCAATCCAGGTGCAAAGCCTGCTGTATGAACTGGCCGCGGCCTTTTACTATGATTTTCAAGAGGCGGGCATGGAGCCGGACTTAGAGGGCGTGCTTCAAGACCTGCCGACGATTCAAGCGGACAGGGAAGCAGTGGTGCGGGTATACACCAATCTGCTTCAAAATGCGCTAAAGCATGCAAAGGGCAAATTGATCATTACGGCCTGCTGCCAGGGCTCTTGGCTGCATACGGCCTTTTCCAACCATGCAGAAATGCTAACGGAGGAAGATGTGGTGCATTTATTTGACCGCTTTTATACGGCGGACAAGATGCGGACCGGGAGAAATACAGGCCTGGGATTGGCCATTGTACGCAATTTGGTAGAGCAGATGGGGGGCAGCGTGTCTGCTAAGCTGCAGCAGGGGATGCTGACAATCTGTGTGGACTGGCCAGTGGCGTGAGAAAAAGCATTGCTTGCGGCAGCAAACAAAGCTGTGATATGATAAGACAATCTATGGGAGGTGGCAAGGATTGGAAAGCAATCATCCGACTACCGTAAAAGATTTTTTTAAGCGACGCTTGATCATCTGCGGCATTGTGCTCTTGATCGGTGTGGTTTTGTTTTTGTCGGCGATGCAGATCACGAGCGCTATGATCTTTGGGGATGAGGCAATGTCGACCTATATTGATTATACGCTTTCGCAGGATACCCAGGACATTACAAAGGAAACCTTAGGGCAATACTTTTCAGAATCGTTTGTGAACAGCGGAAAGCTGGATGAATTGAAAACCGTTTATGACCAGTATTCGATTTCAAACTTTGTGGAAAGCAATGAGACGAGCTGGGTATGGGCTTGGCCTTGGGGTTTTTCGGCGACGGTCAAGATCCATGTTTCGGTAAAAAATTTGCAGGGGGATTATGCGGTGGAGACGGAAGAAGGAGACGAGGTGCCCTCTATTCCGGCTTTTGTCAACGGCGTTTACAGCTTGAAAATGAGAAAGAGCGGCGGGCAATGGGTCATTACGGACATGCGCTGTATTTCCCAAGACCCGGTGGAAAGCATTGCGCCGATGCCGACCTTGGCAACGACGCCTACGCCGGAGGAGCAGACAAGCCCTTCGCCCTCGGGAGAATCATAAAATATGGAGCGGAGGATAGACCAAAATTGGAACATTGGGTCTGTGATTATACCGGGGCGCTTGTTTTTGGCGCCGATGGCGGGGATTACGGATCAAGCGATGCGGCTCATCTGTGCACAGATGGGCTGCCATTTTTCATATACTGAAATGGTGAGCGCAAAGGGATATTTGATGAGCGCCAAAAGCGCTGAGCTTTTGCAGATCCATCCTCAGGAGCCGCGGCTTGCCGCGCAAATATTTGGCAGCGACCCCCAGACCATGGCGGAGGCCGCCAAGCGTATCCAGTACAGGGAGGATCAGCGCATCGTGATGCTGGATATCAATATGGGATGCCCGGCCGTGAAAATCGTGAGAAATGGAGATGGGAGCGCACTGATACGGAATCTGCCTCTGGCGGGGCGTATCATTGAAGCAGTGGTGCGTGCTGTCAAGATGCCGGTGACGGTGAAAACCAGGATGGGGTTTTTGGCAGGACAGAACGTGAGCGCTGCGTTTGCTAAAATGGCGGAGGCATCCGGGGCAGCTGCCCTGACCCTGCATGGAAGAACGAGGGAGCAGGGCTATGCAGGGCTGGCAGACTGGGAGGCAGTAGGCCAGGCTAAGCGGGCCGTATCCATCCCGGTGATAGGCAATGGCGATGTGAAAAGCAGGGAGGAAGCGGAAAAACGCATGCTGGAGACAGGCTGCGATGCGGTCATGATTGGCCGTGCCGCTATGGGCAATCCGTGGGTCTTTGCCGGCAAGACGCCAACAGCCGAGGAACGGTATGCGGTGGTGGAAAGGCATATTGATTTGGAGGTAGCGCTGCGCGGCGAGGCCTTTGCGGTGCCGTTTTTACGCAAGCTGATGGCAGCGTATATCCATAGCGCGCCGGGGGCGGCCAAGGCGCGCGCCAGCATCAATCAGGTAGAACGGGCAGACGAGCTGAAACAGCGCATGAAGGAAATCCTGTTGAAGGGGTAAAAGAGGCGGAAAGCCTGTTTTTGCAAGGAAGCACCAGGCTTTTTGAGTTGACAAAGTAGCAAAAGGCCCCGTATAATAAATAGAAATTCATGGAGGGCGTCATACGCCCGTCCTTTTTATTTCGTGCTGTGTGGAAGGAGCATAAACAAACCATGGCGAATGAAACGATTTTGACGGCCGAAGGCGTACGCGAACTGGAAGAACGACTGGAATATATGAAAACCGTTACCCGCAAGGAAATCGCGGAACAGATCAAGGAAGCGCGTGGCTTTGGCGACCTATCCGAAAATGCAGAATATGATGAGGCAAAAAACGAGCAGAGCCGCATCGAAGGCGAAATCAAACAACTGGAAGAGCGTTTGCGCAACGCCACCATCATTGACGAATCCGCCTTGAATACAAAGACGGTGAGCATTGGCTCTACCGTTGTAGTACAGGAACAGGGAAACAATGAAAAGATGACCTATGTCATCGTGGGCTCCACAGAAGCTAACCCCTTGGAGGGCAAGATCTCCAACGAATCTCCGGTAGGGCAGGCCTTGATTGGCCATAACAAGGGAGACAAAGTAGAGGTTGCGACTCCGGGCGGAGCCGTAGAATATACAATCGTAAGCATTAAGAGGTGAGTAGCATGGATCAGGAAACCTTGTCCGGGCAGAGGGAGCAGGATACCAGCGAACAGGAAACCATACGGCGTGAAAAATTGGCGCAAATGCGAGAAGATGGGATGGATCCGTTTGCCCATACCACGTTCCCCAAAACACACCTAAGCCGGCAAATCATCGATGGATATGATAAGCTGGCGGAAAAAACCGTGGCTGTGGCGGGCCGTATCATGAGCCGCCGGATCATGGGGAAAGCTTCCTTTGTCCATATCCTGGATGAACAAGGCACAATCCAATTGTATGTACGGCGCGATGATGTAGGCGAGGATGCCTATAAGCTGTTCAAAACGCTGGACATTGGGGACATCATCGGGGTAACGGGTTTTGTATTCAAAACAAAGACGGAAGAGGTTTCCGTGCATGCCCAAAGCCTGGAGGTGCTGGCTAAGTCGCTGATTCCGCTGCCGGAAAAATTTCATGGCTTGAAAGATACAGATCTGCGCTATCGCCAACGGTATGTGGATTTGATTATGAACCAGGAAGTGCGCCAAGCATTTGTGACGCGTGCCAAAATTGTAAGCTCTATGCGGAATTTCCTGGATGAAAAAGGCTTTATGGAGGTAGAGACCCCCATCCTTCAGACCACAGCAGGCGGTGCAGCGGCGCGGCCGTTTATTACCCATCACAATACGCTGGATATCGATATGTATCTTCGTATTGCAACGGAGCTGCATCTAAAGCGCTTGATTGTAGGCGGCTTTGAAAAAGTATATGAAATTGGGCGCATTTTCCGCAATGAGGGAATGGACCCCAAGCATAACCCGGAATTTACTACCATTGAGCTATACCAAGCGTATACTGATGTCAATGGCATTATGGATCTGACAGAAGCGCTTGTCGCAAACGCAGCCAAGGTGGCGCGCGGAGAAGAGAATTTGTCTGTGCAATTTGAGGGACAGGCCATCAACCTAAGGCCGCCGTATAAGCGTGTAAAGATGGTGGATATCGTTAAGGAAAAGACCGGTGTGGACTTTTTACGCTTGACGGATGAGCAGGCACGGGTAGAAGCAAAACGCTTAAAGATAGAGGACATCAAAGAGGGCTTTACCAGAGGACAGTGTTTGTACGCTGCGTTTGAGGAGTTTGTGGAGGATACGCTCATCCAGCCTACGTTTGTGCTGGATTATCCGGTGGAGGTATCCCCGCTTGCAAAGCGCAGCAAGGAGGATAAGGCCATCACGGAGCGGTTTGAGCTGTTCGTCTGCGGACGGGAGCTGGCCAACGCATTCAGCGAACTCAACGACCCGCTGGATCAATATGAGCGCTTCATGGCGCAGGCCAAGGCGCGTGCAGAGGGCGATGAGGAAGCGCATATGATGGACGATGATTTTGTTACGGCCCTTTCTTACGGCATGCCGCCTACCGGTGGCATGGGCATGGGGATCGACCGCCTATGCATGCTGTTGACAGAACAAAACAGCATCCGGGATGTATTGCTGTTCCCGACAATGAAGCCGTTGGACTCTGACAAGAAGGTTTCCAAGGAAGTTTCGGCTCCTGCGGAGGCTACTCAGACGGCTCCCGTTGTGGAAGAAAAAATTGATTTTTCCAATGTTCAGATTGAGCCTTTGTTTGAGGATCAGGTCGATTTTGACACCTTCTCCAAGAGTGATTTCCGTGCCGTAAAGGTCAAGGAATGCGAAGCTGTGAAGAAGTCCAAAAAGCTCTTAAAGTTCGTTTTGGACGACGGAACCAGCGTAGATAGGGTCATTTTGAGTGGTATTCACGAATATTATGAGCCGGTAGAATTGGTCGGTAAGACCTGCATTGCAATCACCAATCTGCCTCCGAGAGCGATGATGGG
>CAJLPK010000048.1 GCA_905208455.1 uncultured Bacillota bacterium | reverse complement strand
CCCTATCGCTGGCAAGGCCGACGCTTTGCTCGCTTACGCCCTTGATATAGCGGGCGCTGGCCTCGCTCATCATCCCGAGCGCGCGGGAGGTGTGGCGGTTGTTCGGGCCGTCAAACTTCGCGCTTTCCAGCAGCACCATCTCGGTTTTTTCGGTGATCTCGCTCTCCAATCCGCCCATCACGCCCGCCAAAGCCAGCGGGCCGTTTTTATCTGCAATGATGAGCATGCTGTCATCCATCACATGATGCTTACCGTCGAGCGTTGTCATCTCTTCCCCGTTTTTCGCACGGCGCACGATGATATGCCCCTCTGCCACGGCATGATAATCGAACGCATGCAGCGGCTGGCCCATTTCCAGCATCACATAGTTTGTAATATCCACGATATTGGAAACCGGACGCATGCCTGCCGCCAGCAAACGACGCTGCATCCAGCGCGGGGAATCGCCCCGCACAATGTCCGTCATCACACGTGCGGAGTAGCGCGGGCACAGCTGCTGCTCCTGCACCTCTATGCTGACATGGCGGCCCGCCAGCTCCTCGGTCTCCTCCACCTTGATTTCCGGCAGGCGCACCGGCACATTCAGCGCCGCGCCGATCTCTCTGGCCACGCCGAGAACGCTCATGCAATCGCCCCGGTTGGCAGAAATCTCAAAATCAATGACGGTATCATCCAGGCCCAGCGCCACATAGACAGGCTCGCCTAAATGCGCCTCAAACGCGGCGCCCAAGTCCATGATGCCGTCTACGCCGGCAGTTTCCCAGTCTTCCTCCGTCAATTCCAATTCGCCGCCGCTGCAAAGCATGCCAGCGGACGGTACGCCGCGCAGCACAGCCGGCTTAATCTCATTGCCGCCCGGCATCACAGTGCCTACCTTTGCCACCGGGCAGACCATGCCTTCATATACATTGGGCGCACCCGTCACGATTTGCAGCGTTTCATCGCCCGTTGTTACGGTACAGATCTGCAAATGGTCGCTGTTTTCATGCGGCGCAATCTTCAGCAGCTTGCCCACCACGATGCTGTCATACGCGCCGTAGACGCGCTCTATGCCTTCAATCCCCAGCCCGTGCATGATCATGGTACGGGTCAGAGTCTCTATATCTACCTGGATATCAACAAAATCCTTTAACCAACTCAGCGGTGCTTTCATCGCTTCCCCCTCCTAAAACTGCGACAGGAACCGCACGTCGCCCTCAAACAACAAGCGGATATCTGTAATGTTGTATTTGATGTTTGCCAAACGGTCGATGCCCATGCCAAAGGCGAAGCCCGTGTATACCTCTGGGTCTATGCCGCAGCCGCGCAATACATTGGGGTGCACCATGCCGCAGCCCAAAATCTCAATCCACCCGGTGCCCTTGCACACACGGCAGCCCTTGCCATGGCAGGCAGAGCAGGTCGCGTCCACCTCTGCGCTGGGTTCCGTGAAGGGAAAATAGCCGGGACGGAAGCGTGTCTGTGTATCCGGCCCGAAAAAGCGCTTGGCAAAATCATCCAACAGCCATTTCAGATGCCCGAAATGGATGCCCTTATCCACGACCAACCCCTCGACCTGGTGAAAAACCGGCGAATGGGTGGCATCGACATCATCGCTGCGGAATACGCGGCCCGGGCAAATCATCTTGATGGGAGGCTTTTGCTTTAGCATCGTGCGCGCCTGCACCGGGCTTGTATGCGTACGCAAGACGATGTTGTCGTCGATGTAAAAGGTATCCTGTTCATCGCGGGCCGGATGGTCCTTCGGAATATTCAGAAGCTCAAAATTATAGTGATCCAGTTCGATTTCCGGCCCTTCGCTGATGGAAAAGCCCATCTCCAAAAAAGTATCCCTTATCTCCTGCAGCACCAGCGAAAGCGGATGATAAGAGCCTAAGGGCTGCGGCGTGCCGGGCGCTGTTACGTCCACCGCCTCCTCGGCAAAGCGGACGGCATTTTCCTTTTCCTTTAGCTCCGCTTCCATCTTGTCCATCGCCGCCGTCAGCTTTTCCCGGACGGCATTGACCCTCTGCCCGAACGCCGGCCGCTCCTCCGGGCTCATCTTGCCCAACAGGCGCATTTGCTGCGTCAATTCGCCCTTACGGCCCAGCACTTTTACTTTCAGCTGCTCCAGCTCTGCGGAATTTTGCACCTTTTGCAAGGCTTCCATGGCAGACTGTGCAATGTGTTCCAGTTGCTCTTTCATGCTCTGCTTCCTCTCCGTTTCTCATATAAAGGTAAAAAAATGATGAACGCATAAAAAAAGGCCCCTCCCTTTGCAGGGCGAAGCCATGTTCGCGGTACCACCGGCAATTCCAAAGAACAAAAGTTCTTTGCTCGCATTCGGCTGTATCGGGCCGGCCCGTTTTGCCTACTGAAGCGTTCAGCAAAAAGCTCAGGAGCGAACTTCCCATTGCCTTTGGCCGGAAACGCTTACAGCCGGCGGCGTCTCCTCTCTTTGGCCCAGGGACAATGCTACTTTTCTCCCTCATCGCTGCCTCTATGATGATTGGCATTATATCACAATTTCCAATGGAAAACAACCGTGTTTTACAGCATCGTACCACCGGAGCAATCCACAATGGCGCCTACAACCTGGCAGGCGGACGGCGAGCATAAAAATGCCGCGACCGTGCCCATATCGCGCGGCGTGGCCCAGCCTACGCGCAAAAACTGCTTTTTGTATTCGTACGCTTCACTGCCCGGCTGGTAGACGCTGGTCGCCACATACCCCGGCACAATGCCGTTGACATAAATGCCGTCGTCGATCACTTCATTGGCCAGGCCGCGGGTCATCGTTGTCATCCCGCCCTTGGCAGCGATATAGGAGGTATTGTTGCGGCTGTTTGTCATAATGGCGGCCTTGGCCAGCACGTTGACGATGTGCCCTCCGCGCTTGTGCGCCCGGCATTCACGGATGAACCTGCGGCTCATCATAAAGGCAGAATTCAGATTGCTGTCCAGCGCATAGGCCCATTCCTCGTCCGTCAATTCGTCAAAGGGCTTTTGCGCCGCGCCGCCGCCCGCGTTGTTAATCAAAATATCCACCTGCCCAAAGGCCTGGATGGCTTTGTCAAACACGCCGTCGATGTTTTTGGATTTGCTGACATCCGCCAGCACGGCCAGCGTTTTGACTCCGTATTTTTCCGCCAGGCCATCTGCAAAGGACTGTACCAAGCGCTCATCCGACCTGCTGACCACCACGACATTGCATCCCTCCTGGGCCAATACCTCGCTGCACCCGGAGCCGATGCCCTTGGCGCCGCCCGTAACAATAGCAGTTTTGCCCCGCAGCCCTAAATCCATGCTGATTCCTCCCATCGCAATTCCTAAGTTACATATAGTATACCTTGGTTTGCCATGAGCGTAAAGCGTACTTATGAAAAAAGCTGAAACATCAGGATGCCCGCCGCGACCGCCGCGTTCAGGCTTTCTGCTTTGCCCGGCATGGGGATGCGGTATAGCGCCGAGCAGGATAAGGCTGTGCGCTCCTCCATGCCGTCGGCCTCCCCGCCAATGACACAGATGCGTTTTTTATTCAGCTCCGGCATGGTACCGTGTCCGTTTAGGTGTCCGCCGATGACGGTATAGCCATGGTTTACCTTTTTATCGAACAGCAGAGCGGGCAAATCTTCGGTAAAAGCGATGTTCAGCTTGAAATGCGCGCCCATGGCGCTGCGTACGCATTTGGGCGAAAAGGGATCGCAGCAGCCCGGGCTGAGCACCGCACAGGAAGCGCCAAACGCCTGGGCCGTTCTCAAAATGGTTCCCATATTGCCCGGGTCCTTGACATGATCCAGCGCCAAAATATACCGGCCGGATACGCTGTGCAGATCCTTGGGCAGCAATACCGCCGCACAGATGCCCTGTGGGGTTTTGGTAGAGCAAGCGCGTTCCAAGGCCCTGTCGTCCCCCACAAACACCTGCCCGCCGGAGAGCTGGACGTATTCTATGACGTCCCTGTATTTCTCTTCATCCTCTGCCCGCACCATCAGCAGTGCAATGGCCGCGGCAGACAGCATGGCGTCGCGTACCAGGCGTGCGCCTTCCAGCAAATACAGCCCGGTTTGGCTTCGGTTTTTATGCTCCTGGAGCGCTTTGAAAAATTTGACGCGCTCGTGTGTGGCCGGCTGTAAATCGTTTTCCATTTTACGCTTCCTTTCTGCAAGAAAAAACGCCCTTGAACAAGCAAGGGCGCTTTGTAGCATTACGCATTCAGCGCTTTTTTTGCAACATCACACAGGGCGGTGAACGCCGCGGCGTCGCGCACAGCCAAATCCGCCAGCACTTTGCGGTTCATTTCCACGCCGGCTTTTTTCAGCCCGTTGATAAAGCGGGAATAGCTGATGTCGTTCAAGCGGGCCGCTGCATTGATGCGGGTAATCCACAAGCGGCGGAAATCACGCTTTTTCAGCTTACGGCCCTTGTAGCTGTAAGCCAGGGACTTGATGACAGCCTGCTTGGCGATCCGGTAATTGCTCTTTTTTGTGCCAAAATAGCCTTTGGCGAGCTTTAATATTTTACGACGCTTTTTCACAGCGTTGACAGCTCTTTTCACTCTTGCCATCGCGTATTACTCCTTTCACAAGGCTTACTTATAAGGAATCAGCCTCTTGATTTTCTTCTGTTCTACTGCCGCAACCAACGTGCCTTTGCGCAGATTGCGTTTGCGTTTTCTGCTCTTGGAATTGAGCAAGTGGCTCTTATAAGCCTTGTGTCTGCGTACCTTTCCGCTTCCCGTCAGGCTTAAGCGCTTGGCGGCGCCGCGGTGTGTTTTCATCTTGGGCATAGCCTACCCCTCCTCTCAGTTGTTTGCAGGGGCCAGAATCATAATCATATTGCGGCCCTCCAGCAATGGCTTGCGCTCCAAAGTGGAAAAATCCTTCACCATTTCATAAAATTTGTCCATTACCTCTTTGCCTTGGTTGGCATAAGTCATCTGGCGCCCTCTGAAACGGATGGACACCTTCACCTTATCCCCATCTTTTAGGAACTTCGTCGCGTTTTTCGCCTTCACCTGCATATCATGCAGATCAATGGTTGCGGACAATCGCACCTCTTTGAGCTGAATGGTCTTTTGGTTCTTGCGTTGCTCCTTTTCCCGTTTTTGCATTTCAAAGCGATATTTGGAATAATCCATCAGCTTGCATACGGGCGGAACGGCCTGCGGCGCGATCTTGACAAGGTCTAGTTCGCGTTCCTCTGCCATACGCTGCGCGGCATCGTTTTTGACAATGCCCAACTGTTCCCCGTTTTCGTCTACCAGGCGCACCTCTTTATCGCGGATCGCCTCGTTGATCTGATAATCGATGTTGCTGATCTTAGCCACCTCCGGCAAAAAAATAAAATAGCGGGCAGAAACCTACCCGCTATGCAAAAGACGATTGTGCCTTGAAACCCGACAGCCGAACCGGCAGGTGAGAAGCGGGCAGCTCCTACTTACCAAATGACTATACCATAATCCGGCCCAGCCCGTCAAGCGATTTTTAGAAAATCTCCTTGCTTTCCACCTGCGCCTGCGCCATGGACAGGAAATCCTCCAACGCCATATCGCCCATCTCGCCTTCGCCGCGCTTGCGCACCGCGACCTGCCCGGCCTCGGCTTCCCTGTCGCCAATGACCAGCATATACGGAATGCGCTCATTGCGGGCCTGGCGGATCTTATAGCCGATCTTTTCATTCCTGGCGTCCAGTTCCACGCGCAGCCCGGCTTCGCGCAGCTGCTGCGCCGCCTTTTGCGCAAACCCGTCTACGCGGTCCGTGATGGTCATGACCTTTACCTGCACCGGTGCCAGCCACAGCGGGAACGCGCCGCCGAAATGCTCTGTCAGCACCCCGATAAAGCGTTCGATGCTGCCCAGCACTACGCGGTGAATCATCACCGGGCGATGCTTTTCGCCGTCTGCGCCGTCATAGGTCAAGTCAAAACGCTCCGGCATTTGGAAATCCAGCTGCACCGTGCCGCATTGCCAGGTACGCCCGATGCAGTCCTCCAGGTGCACATCGATTTTCGGGCCGTAAAACGCGCCGTCTCCCTCGTTGATGGTATATGGCCATCCCTTTTTCTCCAAAGCGCCGATGAGGGCGTTGGTCGCCGTTTCCCACTGCTCGTCGCTGCCCATGCTGTCCTCCGGGCGCGTGGAAACCTCTACATGGAACTTAAAGCCAAACACATTGTAGAAGTATTCCGTCAGATCCAAAACGCCGATGATCTCGTCGGTGATCTGGTCCATTGTCATAAAGATATGCGCGTCATCCTGGGTAAAGCAGCGCACGCGCATCAGCCCATGCAGCGCGCCGGACAGCTCATGGCGGTGTACCGTGCCCAGCTCCGCCATTCTGACCGGCAGATCGCGGTAGCTGTACCGTTTGCGCTTGAACATCAGCATGCCGCCGGGGCAGTTCATCGGCTTGATGGCAAATTCCTGGTCGTCGATGGCAACGGTATACATGTTTTCGCGGTAATGCTCCCAGTGCCCGCTGGTTTTCCAGAGCTGGCTGGAAAGGATCATGGGCGTGCTGATTTCCTCGTATCCGCGCTTCACATGCTCCTTGCGCCAAAAATCAATGAGTTGGTTTTTCAGCACCATGCCTTTGGGATGGAAGAACGGAAATCCCGGCCCTTCCTCCTGTACGCTGAACAGATCCAGCTCCTTGCCCAGCTTTCTATGGTCGCGTTTTTTCGCTTCTTCCATGCGGAAGATATAGTCGTCCAGCTCCTTTTTATCGTCAAAGGCCGTGGCGTACACGCGCTGGAGCATCTGGCGCTTCTCATCGCCGCGCCAATACGCGCCTGCCACGCTCATCAGCTTAAAGTGGCGCAGACGGCCGGTAGATGCCAAATGCGGCCCCGCACAAAGGTCGGTAAAATCGCCCTGCGTATAAAAAGAGATTTCCGCATCCTCCGGCAGGTCCCGGATCAATTCCTCCTTGTAGGGCTGCTTCTGTTCTTTTGCCCAGGCCAGCGCCTTTTCACGCGGCATGGTGCTGCGTACAATGGGATAGTTGGCCTCGACGATTTTTTTCATTTCCTTTTCAATGGCAGGAAAATCCTCGGTGGTGATGCTGCCATCCAAATCAAAATCATAATAAAACCCATTTTTAATGGCCGGGCCAATGGCAAACTTCACGTTTTTATCGCGCAGCACATGCAAGACAGCCTGCGCCATAACATGGCTGGCCGTATGGCGGACAACCTCCTTGCCCTCTTCATCGTCAAAGGTCAGGATGCGTACACGGGCCCCCTCCTCCAACGGCTGCGTCAGCTGTACGATCTTCCCGTTTACCTCGGCCGCCACCGCCGCCTTTGCCAGCTTTTTCCCAATGGATTTTGCCAAATCCAACGCATTGGCGCCTTCAAATTCCCGTTCACTGTTATCCGGCAAAATTACCTTCATGGCTCTTCCTCCTCTGTGTATTGGCCTTCCCCTGATTTCGCTACAAAAAAAGCCCGCCCCAAAAAGGGACGAGCATGATGACCCGCGGTTCCACCCTTGTTGCAGGCCGCATACAGCCTGCCGCTTGGTTTGCCGGAGGACGCCGGCACGCGTTTGTCGCGGAATGGTATCCGTCTTTGTTCTTTCGCAGCAAGGGTCTCAGCCACGCCCCCGCCTCTCTTGGCGTTTTTCCATAGACGGCATGTTTCCGGTCAGCCAAACTATTTTTTCTTTATTATAGCATGGCGGGGCGGTTTGTCAATGCCGGCCCCAGCGTATCTTTACGCGCGGGCCAAATACCTGCTCGATGACCTCGTATACCCAGCTTTCCTGCCTGTTTTCTCCCAGCAGAATCTCGATGCGCTCCGGCGCCCAGGATAAGAGCATGCTCAAAAGCGCTTCTTCCGCAGGCTGTGCTTCCGGCAAGCGGGGCGATTCGCCCTGGTATCCCTGCACCTCCAGCACAAACTGTCCCTGCATATTTTTCTGCACGCGTACCAGGCTGCATTGGCTTTTGCTGTGGCAGATCTGAACGCGCCAAGCATCCAACTGCTGCGCCCAGTCGTACCGAAGCACCGCCATGGAAACGACGCGCTCGATGCACTTTAGCCATCTTCCGCGCAGGTCTGCCAAGCGGAATCTTGCAAACCCTTCCAAATGCAGGCTGCCGTTTCCCATGCAGGCCTGCATACGGCGAGCCAAGCGGCGTACATAGACTTCGTTCTCCGCGTTCATGCCTTGTTGCTTTGCCAGCGCCTCTGCAAACTCCGCAACAAACGCCTGCTCCTCAGGCGAGAGCTGGGGAAGCTGCTTTTTTACCAGCGAAAGTACCAGAGAGGGCTGTTCTTTTTGAATGAATACGCGCGCCAGTTCTCGAAACGCAGGCTCCAGCTCTTTTTGCGCCAGCGTCATCTGCAAACGCATCTGGCCGCCGCAAAGCGCATAGGTTTTATCCTTTCCCTTTACAAAGGCCTGCGCTATCCCGTCTGCCCAATGATTCTGTTTTTCCTGCCAATAGAGGCAGATCTCTACTCTTTTTTCATGTTTCACAGCATTATTAAGTGTTGCCGAATCATAGGCATGGCACGCTAGCATTTTTTGTTGCTGCTGGAAAAAAATACAACGCCGGGCAGAGCCGGCGCTGCGGTTAGGATAAGGATGCCTTGATTTTCTCCCAAATGTGTTTGCAGCGCGAAAATTCCTGCTGGTGTATTTGTACCTTGGCACGGTACGCTTGAAATTCGCGCAGTACGTCCTCAAACTCCCGCCGATTGAAAAAGCTGCAGATTTTAGGCACTGCGTTGGTGAGCTGCGCCTGCATATCCTCCATGACTTCATCAAAGGCCTGCCGCTGTGTCAGATACGTATACAGCGGTTTATAGCGCACCCAGCCGACGCATGCCTTGTAAAAGCGGGTGATCACCTGCTCTGAGCCGGCCTCGATGGGCTGCAATTTATTGGGCAGCACGCCGTCCAGCAGGCGGCCGTATTGGCCGAACCCATCATGGAAAGTATAGGTCGGGATGTATTTTACATTCACATCCTTTAAGCTCGTGCTCAAAAACGTATCCTCGCCCCGTGCGCCGGGCGGATTGTAAAATACCTGGACACGCTCCGGCACAGACAGGTTGATGCCCAAATTCCCCCCTGTGATGAATTTGGCGCCGTGCACCTCCTCGGCGGCCCAGGCCTGCTGTTCCATTAAAATGGTCTTATCGGCATAGGTGATGCCGCCCGCCTGCATGATGCTTTTGATGCTGTCCCAGTTGAGCACATCATTGCTCAGCGCCAGGATAAAAGCCTTAAAATCCTGCTCGGAAAGAATATGGTCAAATTCCAAATACGGGATGGGTGAAATATACCCGCAGTGATAGCCGTTGGTCATATCCGCATTGCGCAGGTATTCGATATGCGATTCCAAAACATGCTGTCCGCTCCACAGCAGATAGTTTTTGGACTCCGTGACGGCAAGAGGGTATTCATCGTCATCCAAAAACAGCAGCTGGTCCATTTTTTGCGCCATAGCGCTGTATAACACGGCATTGCGCTGGGCCGCATACCCGTTGCCAAAGCAAAGCGGCGCCTCGTCTTTTTCTATCACGCCTTGCTCACAAAGTGTTTGGGCTGTCTGCCAAATATCCTCCTTGCCCAAAAAGGTGCACGATGCAAATGCACCCGCTACGGACGGGTCCAGTTGCGTATAGTCTTCCACGGTAGTATGGTTGTATGCTAGGTCATACGCTACGAATAAATGCAGCTCTATATTCTGCCGGCTCAATAGCTCGGATTCTTTCAAATGGTATACATAGGACTTTAGTACATCCTGGAATCCCTTGCGTCCTGTGGCAAAGCCGATGGCCACCTTCAACGGTTTCATGATAATCTGTTCCCTTTCTCTTTTATTCCGGTCTGCAGGCTTTTGCCCGTATAAAATGCTGCGGTTCCGATGGCTGTACCGCATTATAGTAAAAAATCGTGTCATAACTTTGACAGCCTGGTTTTCCTGCATCGCTGCTATGAAAAAAGCCCCTGCACGGGGGCTTTCTTCTTTATGCGGAAGCCTGCTGCGCTTCTTCCGCAGGCGCAGCTTTCCTAAACACTTTTTTGCGCACGATCAGATAACAGATCAAATGGGCGCTGAGCGTCAAGAACCAGGAAATTGGATAAGAAATATATAAGCTGAATTGAGTATGCTCCCATTGGAAAATGGTATAGATCCAAACGATTCTAAATAAGCAGGCCCCCGTCAGCGAAACCACCATCGGCAATATCGAATAGCCCAAGCCTCGGATGCTGCCGGCCAGGACATCCATGATGCCGCACAGGAAATACGGGACACAGACCAAAAGCATACGCTGCAGGCCAAAGGAGACGACCTCCGCTTCGGTCGTATAAATCGCAAGAAGCTGATGCCCCAGCAGATATGCGCCGATCCCCATGATAAGCCCTATGACGGATACCAGCGCCAGGCACTCCACCAGCACCCTGTCGATGCGCTTGAAATTGCGCGCCCCCATATTTTGGCTGGTAAAGCTCAGCGATGTCTGGTACACCGCGTTCATAGAGGTATACACAAACCCTTCGATGTTGCTGGCGGCCGTATTGCCCGCTACCACCACCGAGCCAAAGCTGTTGACGGAGGACTGGATCAATACATTGGATATATTGAAGATGACCCCCTGAAGGCCTGCCGGCAGGCCAATGCGCAGTATTTCCCCCAACTGCTCTTTATGGATACGCAGCTCCTTTGGGATCAAACGGCATACCCCTTCATTTTTCATCAGGCAGATAAGGATCAGCGTCGAAGAAATATACTGGGAAATGACCGTTGCAATGGCCACGCCCGCTACGCCCATGTGGAAAACGATCACAAAAAACAGATTAAAAGCGACATTGACCACGCCTGCGATGATCAGAAAATACAGCGGGCGCCTGGTATCCCCCACCGCGCGCAGGATTGCCGCTCCGAAATTATACAGCAACAAGGCGGGCATGCCCAGAAAGAAGATACGGATATATAAAGTGGCCTGGTCGATGATATTCGCCGGCGTACCCATCCATTCCAGCATGGGCCGTGACAGCAAAATGCCAATGAAGATCATCGCTACCCCAGAAACGGCCGCCGATAGTATCGCGGTATGCACGCCCTTATGCACGCCGTCTGCATCCCCTGCCCCGTAGCTGCGGGCAATCATGACGTTGGCCCCTACGGAAATACCGATAAACAGATTTACCAGCAGGTTGATCAGAGAGGTCGTAGAACCCACCGCCGCCAGCGCATCGCTGCCGGTACACCGGCCGACTACGATGATGTCCGCGGCATTGAACAGCAGTTGCAAGATCCCAGAGCACATCAACGGCAGAGCAAACAATAAAATCTTTCTGAACAGCGGGCCGTTGCACATATCTATTTCATAGGTTTTTTTCATGGAAGCCTTCCCCTTAACTTCTGCCATACTTGCCGCATGAAAAATAAAAGGCGCCCCTGTCCTGTTCCCCCTCATTTTTCGCTGCCAGCAGCAGTCCCCATGACCATTATAGTGGTTTGCTCTCAAAAGACAAGATTGAATCCTCAACTATTTTCATTTATCGTGCCATTTTGGGCCGGGAAGGAAAAAACGTGCTTCCTTATGCTGCGTTTCCGTCTGTTCCAGCAGCGCCTTGTGCGATAAAAAGGCTGCGTCGTCAAAATACTTTGCATGCTGCGGGCATTTTACCACACACCCCTGGCATTTGATGCATATACCCTCCACCAGGGCTGGGTCCCTTTTGCTGACGGACCCCATCGGGCATACCTCAGCGCATACGCCACAGCGAATGCAGCGTGCTTCATCCGTTTTCGGCCTGGCCTTCAAAAACTTGGCTGGTTTTCCATCCAATCCCAGCGGCGTATAATAAGGGCCGATGGGCGTATGCCCTGGTACTGGAATTTTCGGCGGGGTTCCCGGCCATGCGTCAATGCTATGGGCTAAAGCACGCGCAAAGGCATATATTCTTTGCCTATCCTCATCATTCGGACGCCCCGCAGCCAGCGCCGGGGCAAAAGCATGCTGCGCTACAATCGCTGCTGCCGCGACGATATGAAACCCGGCGCTCTCCAATACCTGGTACAGCTCTGTGAGCGCATCGCCAAAGCTTCGGTTGCCAAATGTGACGATAGGCGCCGCCAGCGTGCCCTGTCCGCAGAATCCTTTCTGCACAAAAGGAAGCAGTTTGTTGGGCAGGCGGCCTGCATACACAGGCATGCCAAAGACCACCAGCTCATCGGATGTATAATGCCGTACGGCTTTTCTCTGTTCAGGCGTAGTAAACTCATCCTTTTGCCAGCATACGCCCAACAGATCCGCCAATGCTTTTGAGATTGCTTCTACCGCCTGGGCGGTACGGCCTGTCGCGCTGTAATATACAGCCCATATTTTCCGAATTTTCATATCAATGCGCTCCCTTTTTCCATGCTAAGTTCAACAAAGCCATATCTCTTTTTATGGGAAACACCGCCTGCTGCCTTCTCTCATTGCCCTGCCGCCAAAAACAGCCTCAGCGCCCGCATAGGGCCCAAGGCCGCTGTGTTTCATTTGCTAAGGCGTGCCTGCTGCGTTCCCTTCTTTCAGGCGTACCGCCGCGTTCCCATCCATCGCGCTAGCCAAACATCCAGCAGGCGCATCGGGCTTCCCCTTGTCCGTTCACCTTTTTCATTTGTTCTCTCCAGCGTTTCTGCCCCGCCTTGATTCTTGTACCGTCTTTTCCACTTTCCCTGACCGCTTCATAAACCGGGCCTCTTAAAAATTTGAGGAAAGCCGGAAGAGAGCTTTTCAAAGCGCTCTGTTTCTGCGCAAAAGCATTGCGCAGGGAAAAGCAAAAAGCCCCTGAAACAGGGCTTTTTGAGCATGAGCTTACGCTGCAAAGAAGATACCCTGCGCCGAAGGCGCACCCGCAAAAGGTTGGTAGCGACAGGGCGCTATTACGGAGGCGTTTACAACCGAGCAGGCGACCCCAGCGCGGCCTTTTGCGGAAGCGGAAAAGGAGACGCGACGGCGTGAGTGCGCCGGTGACTTTTTGCAAAAAAGTCGCCGCAAGCGATATGCAGCTTGCGGCGACGTGGCGGAGAAGGTGGGA
>CAJLPK010000047.1 GCA_905208455.1 uncultured Bacillota bacterium | reverse complement strand
AAGCAAAAGAAAAACTCTATGCAAATGGTTCGTCCATTCACATAGAGTTTTCTTATGTCCCGTTCGCTTAGCATAGGTTAGTATTTTCGCAATTACTTCTTTATGTTCCTCTGTCATTCTCTGTAAGCTTCTTTTTACAGCCACAGAGCTATCTTCCTATATCGCTGCTTCCTTGCCGTGTCTTAGAAAAACGGGGTTGTGTACGAGGGTGCCTCAAGGCCCAACGCTGTGAAAAGCAGGGCGGCGCTTGCTATGCATCATGCATGCACTGACCCAATCAAAAAGCACGTGCACCGCAGCCTGTGTTTTCGTTTTATGCGCCCAGCCCCATTACGACGACAAGCACCGTCATAACGGCAATGCTGATTAAGATGGAAATAGAAGCTGTAAAGCTGGATAGCCCTTCGTCTCCTCCGCAGCGGCCGGTAAAAACCGGAGAGATCGACGGAATCGGCGCAAAGCACAGCAGTACAAGGACTTGGCGTATCTCCAGCGAAAACGGCAGTACAAAATAAAACAGCAGCGCCAGCAGCGCGGCCCCTAGGTAACGGACCATCAATACAATCCCTGTTTGCTTGAGATGCTGAGGCTGAAACTGCATTTCAAACATCATACCAATCATCAGCATTGCCAAAAATCCGTTGGCATTGCCCACAAAGCTCGTTACGGAAATCAATGCTTCCGGCAGCGGAAGCCCCAGCAGCGCTATGACGATCATGATGCAATACACATCAAACGGCGCAGAAGAAAGCATCGTCTTTGCCACCGTTTTTGCCGTTGTCTTGCTTTCTCCTGTTTTGGCGGAGGTGAGCGCATAAGTGCCTCCCGTACACATCACGGAATTTCCCATATCAAACAGGCACGTTACCACCATCCCGAAAGCGCCTAGAAAATTTTGTACAAACGGCATGGTAAACGCGCCAATGTTATAGCCCGGACAGTTGTTCATATAAAAGACCTTGGCAGATTTTTCCTTTTTTCGGCCCAGCAGCATACCTGCGGCCAGAAACAATAGGTTGGCCCCCAACCCCAGAAGAATCAGCAGATATAGCTGCGCTTGCGGCTGAAATCCCGCAAAAGAGGTAATGACTGCCGCCGGCAGCGTGATATTCAGCGTAATCTTTTTGATGGTCTCCTTTTCCCTCGCCTGAAAAAACCCAAGCCGTTTGAGCCCATAGCCCAGTACAATGGCAAAGATGCATCCCAGCGCCTTTTGCAAAACCTGCCCCAAAACCTATTCCTCCCCATACATCATACCTTTTTAATAGCTTTATGATACCATACTCTCCTGGATTCATCGCAATCATTTGCCGCCATTTTTTTGCTGTGTTACAGTACATATATTCAAGTTAGGAGGTGTGCTCTCTATGCCCCTATGGAATCCTTGGCATGGATGCGTCAAAATCAGCCCGGGCTGCCAAAATTGTTATGTATACCGTCGGGATGCGCTGTATCAACGGGATAGCTCTGTCGCTGTACAAAATCGTACGTTCCGCCTGCCTCTTGCTAAAAACCGAGAGGGCGCTTATAAAATCCCTTCCGGCGCCACGCTGTATACCTGCTTTAGCTCTGATTTCTTTTTGGACCAAGCGGATGTGTGGCGGGCAGAGGCCTGGTCCATGATAGATTTACGGCGAGATCTCCGCTTTTATATCGTTACCAAGCGCATCGACCGTTTTTTTATTTCTTTGCCCCGTAATTGGGGGGTCGGCTATGACCATGTTACAATCTGCGTTACCTGCGAGGACCAGCAGCGCGCGGATGAGCGCATCCCTCTGCTGTTATCGGCTCCTATACGCCATAAAGAGCTTATCTGCGAGCCCCTCTTATCTCCTATCGATTTGTCCGCTGCCCTGTCCTCAGGACAGATTGAAAAGGTCACCGTCGGCGGCGAATCCGGCCCGCATGCGCGCGTATGTGATCTTTCATGGATTTTGTCGCTGCGCCAGCAATGCATCGCTTATCAGGTCCCTTTTTCCTTTAAGCAAACCGGTGCGTGCTTCCGCAAAAATGGCCGGCTCTACCGTGTTCCGCGCAAGGAGCAGCATGCCCAAGCGAAAAAATCCGGGCTTTCCTTTCAGCCCAGGGAGCACGTATAGAGGCTCAAAAAAAATCTTTAACGCTTACATTTCTGTGCCTTGAAAGCTGCCTTCATCCATGCTACATTTTCTTTCAGTAAAAATTATGTCCTATCAATGGGGACCATACATAGAAAGGCCTGAAACCTATGGAGCGTGTTGGGACGCAGGCACAGCCAGCCCGTAAAAAATACTTTTTCTTTGATATTGACGGCACCTTAACCGCCGAAAATCCAGGCGGTATCGTACCGGTTTCCACCATCCGTACCCTAGAGGCGCTGCGCGCTAAGGGGCACTTTGTCTGCATTGCTACTGGCCGAAGCCAGGCCAAGGCCTTGGAATATACCAAAGCCCTTGGGTTTGACAATGTTGTCAGCGATGGCGGAAACGGCATCACCATTGGCGGCAAGGTAATCGAAATCCGCCCTCTTCCGCTTGCGCTTTGCAAACAGCTCATCGCGGACTGTGAAGAAAAGGGGTTCCCTTGGGGGGTCTCCACTGGCAACCTGCCCTATCGCACCTGTAAGGATGGCGCCTTTTGGGAAGCCACGCATGATACTTTCATGAAAACGTTGATTGCGCCGGATTTTGATTATACAAGGGCAGCCGCCATATACAAAGTATATATTGCCTGTTCTGAGGAACAGGAAGCCCAGCTTCCTCTCCTTTCCCAGCTTCCTTTTGCCCGCTATCATAAGGAATATATTTTTGTAGAGCCGGATGATAAATCTGTGGGCATTCGCCGGATGATGGACACGCTGCATGCCCCCTATGAGGATGTCGTCGTATTTGGCGACGGCAAAAATGATTTGAAGATGTTCCGTCCGGAATGGACAAGCATCGCCATGGGCAATGGCATTGAGGCATTAAAGCGCAAAGCGACGTTTGTCACCAAACGCTCGGATGAAGACGGCATCGAATATGCCTGTAAACATTTTGGGTGGATCGATTGATTCGCTTTCTCCTTGCATATACAAAAGGAGCCTGTGCATAAAATCCTGCACAGCTCCTTTTTTTATCCCCCGATATGCTTTCATGTCAAAACGCCGCCGCATGGACCGCATTGCCATGGGCCCGAACCAGATCCATCAAATCCTCTGTTTTCAGAAAAACGGTCGCTGTATTATCATTTGGATGTACTCCAATGATCCCAGGGGGCTCCAAAAACACCCTGTCTATAAAAAATTCCACCTTACATTCAGCATCGTTCAAAAGCCCCAGCGGCGTCACTGCGCCGGGCCTAAGCCCCAAAAGCCCTTTCAGTTCCTCCTCAGAGGCAAAAGACAGCGGCCGGGTATTGTTTTTCCTTCTGAATTTTTTGAGGTCCACCCGCTTTTCGCCTTGTACCGTAATCAAATAAAACCTTTGCCTTTTATCGTCCCTCACAAACAGATTTTTTGCATCTGCCTCCGGGTACGGGAGCGGTACAGCGGACATCTCGGCCATGTTATACACGGCCTTATGGACGAAAATTTCGTGCCAAAGATGCCTGCTTGCCAACAATGTATAAATTTCCTGTTTATCCAACCTCGTTCTCCTGCAATATGCCAGCCTCGGCAAACCAGCATGGTTCTCACGACTGTTCCAAAAAAAGCTGCAATACGCTATTTTGTAAATACCATACCCGTGGCGTTAGCGCAAAAAATCCATGCTCTGCCGTGGCCCATCCCCTTGCCAGGCACGCCTTGACTGCTTCGGGATAGGCTTGGAATAGGCTTACCCCAAACCGTTTCTCAAAGGCGGCAAGATCCAGCCCCTGCCGCAGCCTTGTCCCCAGCATAACCGTTTCAAACATTTCCTCTTCACGGGCGATGTGCTCCGTCTGTGTCATGGGGCCTTTCTCTAAATAGCTTTGGATGCAGTCCGTGTTCCGTGTCCGTTGCCAGCCGTTTAAGTCGTTGGCCCCGTGTGCCGCCGGGCCGCAGCCCAAGTATGCGCCGTTGCGCCAATATACCAAATTATGCGCGCACGCCTGCCCGGGAGAGGCAAAATTGCTGATCTCATAGGGCTGTAAGCCATAAGGGCGTATCATTGGTTCTATGCGCTCATAGCAATCCGCTGTAAAATCCTCTCCCGGCATGCTCAGCCTCCCGGCCTGTACCTCAGCATACAGCGGCGTCCCTTCCTCCAAAGACAATGCATAAGCAGACAGATGCTGCACGCCCTCCTCCAGCAAAAAATGCAGGCTTTCTTCCCACTGCATCATTGTCTGCGTAGGAATCCCGTAAATCAGATCCAGGTTTACGCGCTCAATCCCCGCATGCCTTGCAGCCTGAATTGCTGCGCCCGCCTGCTCTGCTGTATGCGGCCGCCCTAGCAGGGACAATAACGACGGCTGTACCGCCTGGCATCCCAGCGATACCCGGTTAACGCCTGCATCCGCCCAAGCCTGCGCCAGGCTCCCTGTAAAAGAGTCCGGGTTGGCTTCACAGGTGATTTCACAGCCTGTCTGCAATGTATATTTCCTGCGTATCAACGATAGCAGGTCAGGAACCGCTTGTTTCGGCAGCAGCGAAGGCGTGCCGCCGCCAAAGAAAACGCTTTCTATCCGATAGCATGAAAACGGCTCTGCATGCCGCGCCAATTCCTCTTTGACACGCTGCAGATATATCTCCATCATTTCACATGTATAGGCAGAAACGGAAACAAAAGAGCAATATTTGCACTTGCTTTTGCAAAAGGGCACGTGGATATAGATTGCCGCCGTATCCTGCATCGCTCAGTCCATTTTCAAAACAGCCAAAAACGCCTCGCTCGGCACCTCTACGCTTCCGATCTGGCGCATACGCTTTTTGCCTTCCTTTTGCTTTTCCAGCAATTTTTTCTTGCGGGAAATATCCCCGCCATAGCATTTCGCTAAAACATCCTTTCGCATGGCTTTCACCGTTTCCCTGGCGATGATCTTCCCGCCGATGGCAGCCTGAATGGGAATCTCAAACATCTGCCGCGGGATTACATCCTTCAGCTTTTCCGCAATCGAACGCCCGCGCGCATAGGCCCTATCCCTGTGCACAATGATGGACAGCGCGTCGCAGACCTCCCCATTTAGCAGAATATCCAGCTTCACCAAGTCCGCTTTTTCATAGCCTTCAATTTCATAATCAAACGACGCGTAGCCGCGGCTGCGGCTTTTCAGCGCATCAAAAAAATCATAGATGATCTCATTGAGCGGCAAACGATAGTAGATCTGCACCCTGCCCGCATCCATATACTGCATATCTATGAAAGTGCCGCGTTTTTCCTGGCACAGCTCCATAACGGGGCCGGTAAAGTCGTTGGGTACCATGATGGTTGCCTTTACCACGGGTTCTTCCATAGATTCTGTCTCCGCCGCCGGAGGCAGGTTGCTCGGATTATCAATGATAAGCTCTGTCCCATCCGTCTTTGTTACATGGTAAATCACGCTGGGGGCCGTGGTGACAATGGATAAGTCAAATTCCCGTTCCAGCCGCTCCTGTACGATCTCCATATGCAAAAGGCCCAAAAAGCCGCAGCGGAAGCCAAATCCCAGCGCTGCGCTCGTCTCTGCTTCAAAGGAAATCGAGGCGTCATTGAGCTGCAGCTTTTCCAGCGCATCCTTAAGATCCGGGTAATCTGCGCCATCTGCCGGGTATATGCCGCAAAACACCATGGGCGTTGCGCGCTTATAGCCCGGCAAGGGCTCGTCCGCAGGATGCTCAGCGTCTGTAATGGTATCGCCGACCCGTGTATCTGCTACGTTTTTAATGGAAGCCCCGATATATCCTACCTCCCCCGCACGCAGGACCTCCCGGCTGCGCATCTTCGGCGCAAATACGCCTACCTCCGTTACATCAAACTCCTTTTTACTGCCCATCATGCGGATACGCATACCTGGCCTGCATTCACCATCGATGATGCGTACAAAACTGATCGCACCCTTATAGTTATCGTAATAGCTGTCAAAAATCAGCGCTTTCAGCGGCGCCTCCATGTCCCCTCCCGGCGGGGGGATCAATTCCGTGATCACCTCCAGCACCTGGTCGACATGAAGCCCTGTCTTCGCCGAAATCTCCGGGCTCATCGAGGTATCCAGCCCTATGTCCTGCTCTATCTCATGCTTTACTACCTCCGGCTGGGCACTCGGCAAATCCACCTTGTTGATGACCGGCACAATTTCCAGATCATTGTCTAATGCCAGATAGACATTGGCCAGTGTCTGCGCCTCTATGCCCTGCGTCGCATCCACTACCAGCAGCGCGCCTTCGCAGGCCGCCAGCGCGCGGGACACCTCATAGGTAAAGTCCACATGCCCCGGCGTGTCTATGAGGTTAAAAACATATTGCTTTCCATCCTTGGCCGTATAATTCATGCGCACGGACTGGCTCTTGATGGTAATGCCCCGTTCTTTTTCCAATTCCATCGTATCCAGCAGCTGCTCTTGCATGTCGCGCTGCTGCACGGTGCCTGTCAGTTCTATCATCCTGTCCGCCAGCGTAGATTTTCCATGATCTATATGTGCAATGATACAAAAATTACGAATATTTTCCTGCGTATGCTTGCTCATGCTTTCCTCCGATACCTGCCAATTCATCCATCATATTATGATAGCGGAAATCCTTAGCAAAGGCAAATATTTCCCAAAATCCCGGAATTATCGTATAATCTATGTAATGCTATCGCTTTCTATTTTGGGAAAGGAGTTTTCCATGAAAAAACAAATCAGCCTCTTGCTGTTATGTCTATGCTTTTCTGCATGCTGTTTGGCAGGCTGCGGAGCCTCAGATCCAAACCTGCAAGCCTTAAACCAAGCGCTGGAGGCAGCCAACAGCGCTACCAGCGGCACTCTTCAGCTCAGCTATGTGGAGCAGAACGAGGTCTTTCCGGCGGAAACCATTGAATACACGCTGGAAGGAAACTCCGTCTCCTTTACCCGCAGAGAATACGAAACAGCCGGCAGCAGCAACCTTTATCAATACCAGGATGGCATATTATACCGTGAAATCGCAGACGATCCTGGTAAATTTGAGGTGTATGACAGCAAGATCCGCTATCAAACGCTTTCAGATATTGCCGGCGTGAATGTATCCCCCTTAGAACAAAAAAATATCAGCAGCATCTCCATAGACCAGCAAGACGGCCTCACCGTTTACACCGTCACTGTCCCCCAGGATGCTCTGCTGCTGGCCAGTGACGATGAACAAACGCCCATTGTCATTGATTCGCTCACCAAGCGCTTTTATGTGAATGAGGCTGGCTCTTTGCAAAAAGCAGAATTTGATTTCTCTGCTTCCGTCGATATGACCCTTAGAGTGGAATTTTCATAAGCTGTACAAAAAAGACGGCAGAGGCCGTCTTTTTGTCTGTCAGCCGCAGCCAAACGGCTGCATATCCATCCATTCCTTTAGGGCTTCCATTTCCTGCCGATACTCTGCTGGTTCCTGGCCTTGCCTTTTCGGCACAGATTCCACGACCTCAAATACAAATGCTTTCCCATGCGCTTCCCATTCCTGCTCCAGCTCCCGTTGGGGCGCCTTCCCCTGTGCCTGGTATGCCAAAAACCGCCGTCTTTCCCTTTCCATATCCTCCGTTGCCCCCAGCCATCGCGTTCCGCTTTCCCTGCATACCAGGGCGTATACGCCTCCCAGGCTCTCCCTTGTTTCTCTCAAAGCTTTCTCTCCCCTCTGCCAATGTTCCTTCTCTTTGGTCTTTTTTCTCCTTTTCTCCCATAGACTGTACCAAATTCCCATCATCGGTTTGATAAAAGGAGGCCCCTATGAAGGTTGTGCGTATGGGTGACCGCGGCCCTACTGTTTCCTATTTGCAATTAGCCCTTTCCCGGGCAGGTTTTTACCCCGGCGATATCAACGGCCTTTTTGGTTCGGAAACGCGCCGTGCCCTGGCCGCATTTCAGGTCAGCCGGCGGCTAATCGTCGATGGGGTGGCCGGCCCATTGACCTGGCAAGCTCTTCTGCCCTTTTTACGCGGCTATCTTCACCATATTGTACACGGCGGCGATACGCTTTATCAGCTGTCCCGTCTTTACAATACCACAGTCTTTGCCATTTTGACTGCCAACCCCGGCCTGGAACCCGCGTTGCTGATTCCCGGGCAGCGCATTACCATTCCCTTTGCATTTCCCGTGGTTCCTACCCAGGTACCCTATTCCTCTGCGCTGGTATCACTCATCATTGACGGGCTCACAGCACGTTACCCCCAGATTCAGGCGCAAACCATCGGGCAAAGCATTCTGGGCCAGCCGCTGCACACCCTTACTTTTGGCGTTGGGGACACTTCTGTTTTTTTCAATGCCAGCCACCATGCCAATGAGTGGATCACAACGCCTGTCGTGCTTACCTTTTTAGAACAATATGCCCATGCCGTTGCCAGCGGCGGCACCCTATACGATCTGCCCAGCGATGCGCTTTACCAAGCCGTTACGCTGACCATCGCTCCTCTTGTCAATCCAGACGGGGTAGATCTTGTGACCGGTTACCTAAACGAAGCCAACCCGGCCTTTGCCGCAGCCTCCGCCATTGCAAACGCCTACAAAAACATTCCGTTCCCTGAAGGATGGAAAGCAAACATCCGCGGCGTAGATCTCAACTTGAACTACCCCGCCGAATGGGCAACCGCTCGAGAAATCAAATATGCTTTGGGCTTTGACCACCCTGCGCCCCGCGATTTTGTCGGCAGCGCTCCGTTGTCCGAGCCGGAATCCCGCGCCCTGCACGCGCTAAGCCTGCGCCACCGCTTTTCCCTGACACTTTCCTACCATGCGCAAGGAGAAGTTATCTTCTGGCAATTTTTAGACTATCACGTGCCGCAGGGGGAGCCAATCGGCCGTCAGCTTTCCAAAGCCAGCGGCTATGCCCTGGAGGATACCCCTTACAACTCCTCCTTTGCCGGGTATAAGGATTGGTTCATCCAAACCTTCTTAAAGCCTTCCTATACCATCGAAGTAGGGCGTGGTGTCAGTCCGCTGCCTGTTGCGCAATTTCCACAGATATACCGCGACAACCTAGGCCTGATGGCCATGGCGCTGTTTTTGGCTCCCTCCATAGAAAAATAGCTTACGTAGCGGCAGGTTCCGGTTTCCTCCGGCCTGCCGCCGCCGTATACAAAAGGAACTGTCCGCCATGCAGCCCCAAAAGCTCTTTCATCGCCGCATCATCGAATACGCACATCGTACAAGCCGCCAGCCCCAGGCCCTCCGCCGCCAGGTAAAAGTTCTGCCCTATATGCCCCGCGTCCAGGTAAAGATTCCGGTACCCGCGCTGGCCATGGTGCCAGACCATGCGCTCCGGCACAGCTACCCAGAAAAAGGTCACAGCGCTGTTATGCTGAAAACGGTTGCTGGTAAAGGCCGTATCCAAGGCAGAGAGCCACGCCTGCGGCGTCTCTCTGACCCATCCCAGCGCATGCTCTTTCGGCAAATAGCGGTACAAGCCCGGCGCCAGTCCCTCTACCCGGCGGATGAGCAGCATCGTCTCTATGGCGTGCTTGGCTCCTGCGGACGGCACCGGGCGCAGCGTGGCCTTCCCGTTGAATACAATCTCTTTTTGAACCCCCTGCGTTGCGCCGCACAAACAAGCCAACGCCTGTATTGTCAGCGCTTCTTTCTCGTATGCGCGCCTGCTCCGGCGATGTTCAATCGCCGCCCAGAGCGAGCTGGGCGGCAGTTCTTTTTTCCAGGATGGCAGCGGTATGATCCGCATGCCCTCATCAGCCCTCCAAAACTGGGCTGGCTGCAGCTCCCCTTTCCGGCGCCCTGTCTGTGAAAAATCACAATAAGATGTCTCTTGGACAAACTTTGGCCCAATCTCCACTTTATCTCTCGTTTCCTTCATGCCTTTTTCTGCCCTCCAAGCAGCGTTTTAGATCCACCCTGCCCTCTGCTAAAAACGGAACGCCCTCTGCCAGCAGCAGCGCAGCCTGTTCGGCAAAGCCAGGCGCTGTATTGCCCTTGGCATTGACCACACGGTGGCATGGTATCTCCGGGTCCTCGCAGTGAGAAAGCGCCTGCCCCACCTGTCTGGCTGCCTTCGGCGAGCCAATGCGCCAGGCAATCTCCCCATAGGTGGCTACCTGCCCGGCTGGGATCTCTTTGACCGCCTCATACACTCTTTGCGAAAAGAGCGGCCGTGTCGCAGTCTGTCGTCTCATTCAATCCACACGCTGCATTGCGCCGGTATAGGTGTCCATGACAAATCCATAAATCGCAATGTCCTTGGGTACGAGCGGATGATTTTTCAAAAGCTCGACCGCTTCCTTTACCGAAGTGTCTACATCCTCAAATCCGCTGAGCCAGCGCGCAAAGTCAATCCCGCAGTAATCCATCATATCCAGCGTTTGCTGTGCAATGCCTTTTTGCTTCATCTTCTCGACCAGCGCTTGGCTGTCCATGTGCTGGACTCCGCAATCCGTATGCCCCACAATCAATATTTCCTCAACACCCAGTTCATAGATTGCGATCAGCAGGCTTCGGACCGCACTGCCAAACGGCTGTGTAATGGTAGCGCCTGCGTTCTTGATGATTTTGACATCCCCATTTTTTAAGCCAAGCGCCGCAGGCAGCAGCTCTGTCAGCCGGGTATCCATACAGGATAAAATGGCGATCTTTTTATCAGGATACTTGCTCGTAGCATATCGTTCATACTGCTTTTCCTTTACAAACCTTGTATTAAAGGCCAGCAATTCCTCTACCAAATGAATCCGCCTCCTTGCCTATTTGTTTTATTGTACCATTGCCGGCCGGCCTGGGCCAATCCCCTGCAATAAAAAAGGAGCCTGCCCGGCTCCCTTTTTTGTGTATCAGTCCTCCAGGTAATGGATGCATCCCTTTATGCGTTTCGGCGCTGTCCCTACCTGCTCCGGATAGCCCAGCGTGATAAAATGGAATGGCTGATAATCCTTTGGCAGCGCCGCTTGCTTGATGATCTCCTCCGCATCGCCGCTCTGCAGCCAGGGCGTAAACCATCCGATATAGCAACTGCCTAGGCCCATGGCATGGGCAGCCAGCATGATGTTTTCTGCCGCCAGGGCCGTATCCACTTCCCCCCAGTTGCTGTGCCAGCTCGGATCCTTTTTATAGGAAACCAGCAAAACACATGGCGCATGAAAAAATACATGCCGCTCCGGATCGCGCCCTACTCTTTCCTGGGTTTCCCTGCCGCAATGGGCCATCCACTGCTTCCCCGCCTGGTTCCACGCGTCAATGATTTTCTTGTCTGTCACTACAGTAAAATGCCAGGTCTGGCGGTTGCTGGCGCTAGGCGCCCAAGTCCCTGCTTCCAAGATCCTTTCCAATACATCATGCGGTATGGGTCTTTCCTGGTATTTCCTCACACTGCGTCTTGTCATAATATTTTGCAAAACGGCCTGCTGTAGATCCATCTCTGACACCTCCCATTGTCTTTCTTTTATTATCCTACATCTTCTTAAACAAAAGGAAAACCCCCTGTTTTTTCGATTCGTAAAATGCTCATTTTGTCGAAAAAGGGTTCTATTTTCGTCGAATTATGACGAATAAAAAGGAATAAACTCGTATATTGGCGAAGTCCTTGCTTAGTTACCAAAATTTGACGATAATCAACTTGAAAGAGAGGGACCGTGAATATGGTGAATGCAGTAGATACTGAAAAACTTGTATTTTCACAGTTATTGTTATTCGGCTTTAAGCATCATAGCGCCGGCTTTCGTTATCTGTGTACTGGATTGCAATTGGCCTTAGAACAGCCAGGTATCCTCAATGAAATGACGGATAAATTTTATCCGGCTGTGGCTGCGGTCCATCACTCTACGCCTTCTGCGGTAGAAAGCTCGATGCGCAGAGCCATTGTAGATGCTTATGAGCATGGAAATTGCAAAAAGCAATTTCATAAAATTTTCTTGCGCTATACGCATGAGTGTCCCACAGTTTCAGAGTTTATGACAGGCAATGTTCATAAATTGCTGTATGGAGATCTTTGATTTCATCTAGTTTCCCCCGGGAGCCACCAACGAACCTGCCGGCCGCAACCCGGCAAACCCGTTGGTGGTTTCCTTTATTTTTTCTCCCTTTTTGATGGTCTAGGCGCATAATCGCGCATGCCGGGCACCGCCCCGCCTGCGATTTCCCAGAGGTATAGGCTTGCAACCGATGCATATGGCGTGTACCGCCTATGATACATCCGAAATTTTTTCTCATCTATATGGCGATGGTGGTACAGCATGCGCAGCCCTCTATGGAGCGCTAGGTCTCCATAACTCATAATATTCAGGCGCTGCATGGAAAAAATCATCAGCATTTCTGCCGTCCAGGTTCCTACTCCTTTCAAAGCACTCAATGCTTTGCATACCTCTTCATCACTTTTCTCCGTGAGCGCCGCTAAATCCAAGGCACCGCTTACCACTTTTTCAGCGATCCCGTAAATGTAGCTGCTCTTTCTCTGTGAGATGCCCAACTGCTGTATCCCAGAAGGAGAAGTTTCCAAAATTTTTTCAGGGGTGATTTCTCCCATCGTATCGATGAACCGCTGCCAAATCGTCTGTTGTGCTTTGGTAGAGATCTGCTGGCCTACCACCGCGTTTACCAACGCTTGAAACAAATCGGGGATCACCTCACGATGCACCGGCCCGATCTTCTCCATCGCCTCGCCCAGCCGTTTATCTTTTTTGGCTAAGTAGGCCACCGCCTCTGCCTGGTATTCAAAATAAGGCATAAGCCCCTTTCTCCTCTCTCTTGAAGCCTTGGTGAAAGGCTCCCCTTTGCCACGATATTTTTATCATCAATTCCTATATTTTCACGCGGTTTTTGTAAAAATTACAGGAACAAAGCAGAAAGCCAAAGAAATATACAGAATCGAAACTAACCATCACGATTTGCTTGCCCAACGGCGCTTTCTGTGATACCGATTTTATGCAAGGGGGGCGAATTTCTACATGAAATCCGAATTAGAAATACAAAAAGCCATTTTTCATCATTTGCAAGCCTTTGGCATTCGGCATCATTGTGCAGGCCACCGTTATCTATGTACCAGCATTTCTCTGGCTTTGGCACATCCTGAATACCTGTCCGAAGTCATGGATCAATTTTATCCCGTCGTAGCCAAAATACACCAGCGTTCCATCGGCGCTGTCGAAAGCGCTATGCGCCGGGCCATCATTGATGCCTATGAATCCGGCGTTGCCAGCGAACGTTTCTTGCTGTATTTCAAACGCTCTGCCAAAGAGATTCCCAGCGTATCCGAGTTTGTCTCTGTCCTATCCACTTATATTCGGTACAGTCTTCCCGAATCCGATTCTCTTTCCGGCTGACCGCCTAGCTCCTGAGGGATTTAACCGGCGTTCGGCCCTACTCTTTCTTCTTGTTTTTTCATAAACGCCGGAACCATTCGGCCATATATCAAAATTTGCGCTATCTTCCCTTGACAACACTGCAAAAATACTATATCATAATCAAGTCTTTGATAGAAGGCGTTGTTTTCGAGGTGTAGCGCAGCTTGGTAGCGCGTTTGGTTCGGGACCAAAAGGCCGCAGGTTCAAATCCTGTCACCTCGACCATAAAAAGGTTTTGCATCTTGCAAAACCTTTTTGTTTTACGCAGGAAAAAGCGGGTCCAGAATGGACCCGCTTTTTTCACA